>CATNDT010000212.1 GCA_950097035.1 uncultured Oscillibacter sp. | reverse complement strand
TGAAGGTGCTACAATAGAGACCGGAAGCATGATAATTTTTTAACCAGAGACATATTTATTCAGAGAGGGTGACTTTGGAAACATGGAATGGACGATGACAGCCAACGCGCCGGGACAGGTTTGCCTGATGCAGGGCAACGAGGCCATTGTCCGCGGCGCGGTGGAGGCCGGTATCAATTTCGCCGCCTCATACCCCGGTTCCCCGTCTTCCCAGGTGCTGGGGATGCTGGGCAAGATCGCCAAAGAGCGAAACTTTTACGCCGAGTGGTCCACCAACGAGGTCTGCGCGCTGGAGGCGTGCATCGGCGCGTCCCTGGCGGGGGCGCGGGCACTCTGCATTGTAAAGCAAAACGGCCTTCTTTGCACGGCAGACTCCCTCCACTGCGGCGCACAGCACGGTGTGAAGGGCGGGCTTGTGATCGTCACCTCAGACGATCCCAGCGCTCACTCCAGCACCAACGAGTTCGACTCCCGCTGGCAGGCGGAATCCGCCAGCGTGGCGCTGCTGGAGCCCACCACCATGCAGGAGACCAAGGATATCATACCCTATGCCTTTGCGCTCTCGGAGCGTACCGGGCAGATGGTAATCGTCCGCCTGACCACCCGCGTATGCCACGGACGGGGCGGCGTAACGCTGGGCGCACTGCCGGAGCGGCCCCACCCCATGCAGAAGGTGCGGGAGTGGGACCGGCTGGTGTGCGTGTCCTATCTCCACACGCCCATGCTGGAGCGGCTGGAGACCCTGCGGAGCGAATTTGAAAGCTGCGACTACAACCACTATGCGGGCAGGCCCGCAGCCGAGAAGCTCATCGTGGCCGGCGGCACCGGCCGGCTCTACGCCCAGGAGGCCATTGCGCGGCTGGGGGTGGAGAGCCAGGTGGGCCTGCTGACCTTGGGCACACTGTGGCCCCTGCCGGAAAAGTACATCTTAAACTATCTCAAGCCCGCCAAGGAGGTCCTCATCCTGGAGGAGGTGGACCCCTTCCTGGAGCAGCATCTGGAGGCTCTGGCCGGCAAAAACCAGCTCCGCCTCACCTTCCGTGGCCGGTCCGACGGGGCGCTGCCCAAAATCGGAGAGCTGGATCCGGACAACGTGTCCGCCGCCATTGCCGCCCTGACCGGCGCGGCTCTGCCGGAGAAGACGACCGCCTCTCACCAGGAGCTGCCCCAGCGGGACATGACCTTTTGCGCCGGGTGCCCCCACCGGGCCACCTTTCACCTGCTCAAGCGGGTGCTGCGCCAGGAGAAAAATCCCGGCGTGGTCATCGGCGATATCGGCTGTTACATCATGTCCGGCCAGTTTGCCGGGCAATACGCCTTCCAGGCCTGCAACTGCATGGGCTCCGGCATCAACCTGGCCGAGGCCCTGGGCCAGCTGACCCGCTACGGCCTGGACCAGAAAGTAGTCACCGTGTGCGGCGACTCCACCTTCTTCCACACCATCATGCCCGGCGTGGTCAACGCCGTCTATCACAGCGCCAACATGCTTTTGATGGTGCTGGATAACTCCGCCACCGCCATGACGGGCTTCCAGCCCCACCCGGGCACCGGCATCACCGCCATGGGCGACCCGGCCCGGCCCATGAACATCCAAAAGATCCTGGAAGCCATCGGCTGCAAGGTGGAGGTGGCCGACCCCTTCGACGTGACGGAGACGGAGAAGACCTTAAAGCGGCTCTTGCAGGAGGACGGCATGAACGTCCTTATCATGCGCCAGCCCTGCGCCACGCTGACGGCCAAACAGCAGAAAAAGCCTGTCCGGGTCTGGGTGGATCAGGACGTATGCCTGGGAGACGGCTGCGGCTGCGACAAGTATTGCAGCCGTGTGTGGGGCTGCCCGGGCAACACCTGGGACTTCAAAAAGGGCAAAGCTCAAATCGACCCGGTCACCTGTGTGGGCTGCGGTGTGTGCGCCAAATTCTGCCCCAGCGGGGCCATCCATGTGGAAGGCGGTGAGAAAGCGTGAGGGAGTTGAAATTCGATCCTCTGAATATCGTGGTCTGCGGCATCGGCGGGCAGGGCAATGTGCTGGCCGCCGAGGTGCTGGGCAGCGCCATGACGGACCGGGGCTGCCGCGTGGCTGTGGGCGAGACCTACGGCGCCTCTCAGCGGGGCGGTTCCGTTATGAGTCACGTGCGGGTCTCCACAAAGATGGACCCCAGCGTACTGATCCCCTCCGGCGAGGCCCATATCATCATCGGCTTTGAGCCGTTGGAGACGCTGCGGATGGTCCGCAAATACGCGGGGAAGAACACCACCGTGGTCTACGATCCCAGGCCGGTATATCCCCTGGGTGTTTTACAGGGCATTCAGCAGTATCCCGCTATGGAAGATATCGCATCTGAGATCCGGGAGCTGACGGCCATGTCCGTAGCCGTACCCGCCGCCGGCATCGCCATGGAGGCCGGCGACTCCAAGGCCGCCAACATCGCCCTGCTGGGGGCTTTCAGCCAGCTGCCGGACGCGCCTTTGAGCCGGGAGGATCTGGAGAAGATCCTGACCCAGCGGTTCCGCGGCGCGGTGCTGGAGGTAAACCAAAGGGCCTTCGCCATGGGCTGCGAGGCCGCCGGAAAGGGGGACAGGGACTGATGGACGCCATTCAGGTGCACTTTACCGACTTTGTCAGGCACACGGAGCTCACCCTCTCCCTCCCCCGGAACACCCGGTTTTCCGCCCTGACGCCGCTGCTGTATGAAAGGGGCTTTCTCACGCCCCAAAAGCCCGGCTACCGGTATCTGTATCAGGACCACCTGTGCGGCGAAAACCACTGCCTGGAGGACTATCTTCCGGCAGAGGCGCCGTCTATGGAGCTGGAGATCTTCCGGTATCCGCAGATCATGGTATAAGGGAGGGGAACAGGATGTTAAGTACGATCGCGCTGGACACACAGGTAATCAGGCCTGGCCTCTGCACCGGCTGTGGCGCCTGCCAGGGGATGTGCCCCTACTGGGACTCCGTAGATGGCCGGACCATCTGCTATTTCGACTGTGAGCGCAAGGACGGCCGCTGCCAGCGGTTCTGCCCCCGGATGCCCACAGATCTGGCGGCTCTGCGGGAGCAGTTTTTTCCGCAGGAAACCGTTTTACCTGAAATCGGCCCCCTCCGGGGACTATATCTCACCCGCGCCGCCGACCCGGCCATCCGGGCCAACGCCCAACATGGCGGCACCATGACCGCGCTGGTGGAGCTGGCGCTGCGGGAGGGCTTTATCGACGCGGCAGTGCTCACCCGCTCCCGCGGCGGACTGGAGCCGGAGGGCGTTCTGGCCGCCACGGCGGAGGAGGTCCGCGCCTGCTCCGGCAGCAGCTTTCAGATCCCCCCCACCCTGGCGGTGCTGAACCGGGCCCTGCGGGAGAACCGCTACCACAGCATCGGCGTGGTGGGCACCCCCTGCAAGACCCTGGCGGTCTATAAAATGCGGGGCAACCCCCTGCCGGAAAACGGCAATCACGCAGAAAACATCGGTATGGTCTTTGGCCTGTTCTGCGGCTGGGGCCTGGACTGGGACGGCCTGAAGGACCTGACCGCAAAGTACGCCGCACCGGAGAAGGTCTCCCATATGGACATCCCCCCCAGCAAATACCACGCCCTGGAGCTGCGGGAGGGCGGCGGCACCGTGTCCGTCAATCTGGACGAGGTGACCCCCCTGGTGCGCTCCGGCTGCCGCTACTGCACGGACATGACGGCGGAGTTTGCCGACCTCTCCGTAGGCGGAGCCCGCAGCGCCGACGGTTGGGATGTGGACAGGGGCTGGAACCAGGTGATCGTCCGCTCTGAAAAGGGCCGGCAGCTGCTGCAAATCGCCCGGAAAAAGGGTGTTTTGGAGTTTAAGGATACGCCGGAGGGCGGCTTGGAAAAGCTGAAGGGCGCGTCCGCGGGCAAAAAGCGTACCGGAGAGCGGAATCTGCAGTCTCTGCAGGGGCGCTGAGCTTTTGAAGGCACTA
>CATNDT010000211.1 GCA_950097035.1 uncultured Oscillibacter sp. | reverse complement strand
CTCTTGCGCATCCGCAGGCTCTTGGGGGTCACCTCCAGCAGCTCGTCGTCCGCCAGGAACTCCAGGCACTGCTCCAGGCTCATCTGCTTGGGGGGCACCAGCCGCAGCGCCTCGTCAGAGCCGCTGGCCCGTGTGTTGGTCAGCTGCTTTTTCTTGCACACGTTCACCGTTATATCCTCGCTGCGGGGGCTCACGCCGATGACCATGCCGCCGTACACCGGCACGCCCGCGCCGATGAACAGCGTGCCCCGCTCCTGGGCGTTGAACAGCCCGTAGGTGATGGACTCGCCGGTCTCAAAGGAGATCATGGAGCCGTTGCCCCGGCGGGAGATCCCGCCCTTATAGGGGGCGTAGGAGTCGAACACGGAGGCCATGATGCCCTCGCCCTTGGTATCGGTCAAAAAGTCGCTGCGGTAGCCGAACAGGCCCCGGGCAGGCACCAGAAATTCGATCTTCATGCGGCTGCCCACAGGGGTCATCTCCAGCATGTCCGCCTTCCGCTGGCCCAGCTTTTCAATCACGGGGCCCACACAGTCGCCGGGCACGTCCACCACCAGCCGCTCCATGGGCTCGCACTTTTTGCCGTCGATCTCCTGATACAGCACCCGGGCGGGGGACACCTGAAACTCGTAGCCCTCCCGGCGCATGGTCTCAATGAGGATGGAGAGGGACATCTCGCCCCGGCCCGCCACATTGAAGGCGGTCTCCTGGTCTGTGTCGCTCACCCGGAGGGACACGTCCTTCAGCGTCTCCCGGTACAGCCGGTCACGGATCTGGCGGGAGGTGACGAACTTTCCCTCCTTCCCGGCAAAGGGAGAGTCGTTGACGGAGAAGGTCATCTCCAGCGTGGGGGCGGAGATCTTCACAAAGGGCAGGGCCTCCACAGCGGCGGGGACACAGATAGTATCGCCTATGGTGATGTCGGGAATGCCGCTCATGGCGATGATATTGCCCGCCGACGCCTCGCCAACGGCCTTGCGCCCCAGGCCCTCAAACTCATAGATGGCGGTGGCCTTGGCCTTGCGGAGCACGGCCTCGGGGTCGTGATAGTTGCACACGGCGATCTCCTGATTCTGCCTGATCGTGCCCCGCTCAATGCGGCCAATGGCAATGCGGCCCACAAACTCGTTGTAGTCGATGGAGCTCACCAGCATCTGGAAGGGCTCCCCGGCGTTGGCCTCCGGGGCGGGGATATACTCCAAAATCGTCTCAAACAGGGGCTTTAAGTCCTCCCCCGCCGCATCGGGAGAATAGGAGGCGGTGCCCTGCCGCCCGGAGCAGAACAGCATGGGGGAGTCCAGCTGTTCCGGCGTGGCGTCCAGGTCCATCAGGAGCTCCAGCACCTCGTCGATGACCTCGTGAATGCGCTGGTCGGGCCGGTCGATCTTGTTGACCACCACGATGACCCGGTGGCCCAGCTCCAGCGCCCGGCTCAATACAAAACGGGTTTGGGGCATGGGGCCCTCGGCGGCGTCCACCAGCAAAATAACGCCGTTGACCATCTTTAAAACGCGCTCCACCTCGCCGCCGAAATCGGCGTGGCCCGGCGTGTCCACAATGTTAATTTTGGTCTCGCCATACTGGATGGCGGTATTCTTTGCCAGGATGGTAATGCCCCGCTCCCGCTCCAAATCGCCGGAGTCCATCACCCGCTCCACGACCTCCTGGTTCTCCCGGTATACGCCGCCCTGCTTGAGCATCTCGTCCACCAGCGTGGTCTTGCCGTGGTCGACATGGGCAATGATGGCAACGTTGCGTAATTTCTCATTCTTCATACTGTCTGTCTCCTTTTGCACGGCAGGATCGCGGAACCCCCGCGCCGCAGGGTTCTCCGGCAGCCTGTACCGGCTTGGCTCAAATCTGCACACGTTTTGTAATTATAGTCTTATTTTCCCGGCATTGCAACGGAAAAATCCACATCTTTTCAGAATTTCAGCTATTTTTATCCGTCAATATGCCGCTTTTTTCCACCGGCGTCCGCTCCTCCGGCGGGCCGCGGAAGGGCGCGCCTTTTTCGCCAAGAATTTCCACCTCCGCAGGCGGTTTTTCGTCTCCCCGTCCATTGACCCCGCTTCCTCTCTCCGGCTATAATAAGGGTGCTGCCACGGAAGCGGCGCCGTCGCCGCGGGTTCCGGGGCAAGTAACGCAGCCCGCCGGGGCCGCCCAGGAGGCACTTGCCATGTACCGCATCAAAACCTTTAACAAGATCTCCCCCGCAGGCCTGAGCCGCTTCGATCCGGAGCGCTACGCCGTATCCGACCGCGAAACCGGGGAGGACGGCATTCTGGTCCGCTCTGCCAGCCTGCTGGACTACCCCCTGCCGGAGAGCCTGCTTGCCATCGCCCGTGCCGGGGTGGGCGTGAACAATATCCCCATTGACCGCTGCTCAGAGGCGGGGGTAGCCGTATTCTCCACCCCCGGCGCCAACGCCAACGCCGTAAAGGAGCTGGTGCTCTGCGCCATGCTTATGGGCTCCCGGGATGTGGACGGCGCCATCCGCTGGGTCCGCGCCCAGGCGGAGAGCGGTGTGGACGTGTCCACCGTGGTGGAAAAGGGCAAATCCGCCTACGCCGGGCCGGAGCTCTATAAAAAGACGCTGGGCGTTATCGGCCTGGGGGCCATCGGCGCGCTGGTGGCCAACATCGCCCTTTCCATGGGCATGGACGTATACGGCTACGACCCCTATCTCTCCGTAGACGCCGCGCTGCGGCTGGACCGCCACATCCGCGTGGTCAAGGACATTCAGGAGCTCTATAAGCGGGCCGACTATGTGACGGTCCACATCCACTACACGGAGAAGACAAAACACATGATCGACGCCAGGGCCATCGCCGCCATGAAGCAGGGCGTGCGGTTTATCAACCTGGCCCGGGGTGAGATCGTGGACGACGATGCCATGCTGGCGGCGCTGGACACGGGCCGGGTGGCAGCCTACGTCACCGATTTTCCCACCAACCGCCTGGTGCAGGCCCCTCACGTCATCGCCATGCCCCACCTGGGGGCCTCCACGCCGGAGAGCGAGCAGAACTGCGCCGTTATGGCGGTGGACGAGCTGACGGACTACCTGGAAAACGGCAACATTCGCAACTCGGTAAACCTCCCAAACGTCTCGCTGGAGCGCAGCGGGGCCATGCGCCTTTGCATCATCCACCGCAACGTCCCGGCCATGCTGGCGAGTATTACGGCGCTTTTGAGCAAGGACGGCGTAAACGTGGAGAATATGAGCAACAAGTCCCAGGGGGACTACGCCTACACCCTGGCGGATCTGGGGGCCAACGTAGACCGCAGCGTCATTGAGGACGTAAAGCGGCTGCCCAACGTCATCCGGGTGCGGGTGATCGAATGAGGCTCGGGGGAGGCCGCCGCTGCGGCGGCCTCCCCGTTTGGTTTCCGGCCCAAAATTTTTAAGAAAATGCGAAAGAACCCCTTTACACCGGAAAAATTTTCTGCTATACTGCTTAAAGCGCGTGTGGAATGCAAGAGCTGTTTTCGCGCGCGGGATTCCACAAGTTCACAGTGTCGATGGTATGCGCCCGTGGCGCAGTTGGATAGCGCGTCAGACTCCGACTCTGAAGGCCGCTGGTTCGAATCCAGTCGGGCGTACCAAAAGCTCTAAAAACGCCGTTTTTAGAGCTTTTTTGTAACTTTTCCTGCCCATTTTGCAAATTGAAAAGGAGGAATTTTCTATGTCCAAATACGCCGGAACACAGACCGAGAAAAACCTGGAGGCCGCCTTCGCCGGGGAGTCTCAGGCCCGGAACAAGTACACCTATTTCGCCTCCAAGGCCAAGAAAGAGGGCTTCGAGCAGATTGCCGCCCTGTTCCTCAAGACCGCCGACAATGAAAAAGAGCACGCCAAGATGTGGTTCAAGGAGCTGGAGGGCCTCGGCTCCACCGCCGAGAACCTGGGCGCCGCCGCCGACGGCGAGAACTACGAGTGGACGGATATGTACG
>CATNDT010000210.1 GCA_950097035.1 uncultured Oscillibacter sp. | reverse complement strand
GGTGTAGCTCAGCTGGTAGAGCAGCTGATTTGTAATCAGCAGGTCGGGGGTTCGAGTCCGTCCACCAGCTCCAAATTTCATATGGGGGAGTTCCAGAGCGGTCAAATGGGGCAGACTGTAAATCTGTTGTCACTGACTTCGGTGGTTCGAATCCACCCTCCCCCACCAGCAAGAAAAGCACGCCTAAAAAGGCGTGCTTTTCTTGCTGGTTTTTCAGCGCTGAAGGCGCGCTGCCGCCATTCACTTACTCCCGTCCCCCAAAATACGGACATCCAGGCGATTGTAGGGAATCTCCACGCCGTCCTCCGCAAAGGCCGCTCGCAGGTGCTCCGCCAGGGTAAAGTGGACGTCCCAGTAATCCTCCACGGCCGCCCAGCAATACACCGTGTACTCAATGCCGCTGTCGCCGTACCGAGAGAGGTACACGGCGGGGGCCGGGTCCTTCAGGATATGCTCCGTGGCCGCCAGGGCTCTTTGGCAGGCCCCCTTCACCGCCTCCGTAGAGGCGCTGTAGGAGGCAGTGAGCTTCCAGGTGACCCGCCGCCGGCCCAGGGTGGTGTAGTTGGTCATCCGGGAGTCCGCCAGGCTCTTGTTGGGCAGCATCACCAGCAGCCCGTCCGGCGTGACCAGCTTTGTGTAATTCAGGGTGATCTCCTCCACAGTCCCGCTTACGCCGGAGGCCTCGATATAATCCCCGATCATGAAGGGGTGGGCGGAGAGAATCACCAGTCCGCCGGCCATATTGGCCAGCACATCCTCCGCCGCCAGCGTCACACCCAGGGACGCAACCGACAGCAGCGCCACCAGAGATGTCATATCCACGCCCAGACTCCCCACCACGAGGATGGCCGTCAGCAGATACAGCAGCAGCCTGCTGCCGGAGAGCAGGTATTTCTGCACCCGGCCGTCCAGCTTTGAGGCAGACAGCACCCTTCGGACCACCTTCAAAATCAGCCGCGTCACCACCAGGCAGATCACCAGCATGATCACAGCGGTCAGAATGTCCCCCACGGAAATCGCCCCCACAGAGGCGGACAGCAGCGCCGAAAGATTTTCAGACAGCATAAATTTCCCCCCTTCCTCTGCAAACAATCATGCCGGTGCGCATCCCTCAGGGCTGCGCACCGCCTGTTTCCGCCTCTCCATCCGCCCGGGGTCCACGCAGAAAAAGGTGAACTCCCCCGTGGCCAGCAGAAGGCCGCTCTCACCGGTGATGTCCACCTCCACAAGGCAGGTCGTTCCACCCCTGTGCCGGACCCGGCCCTCCGCCCGCACGCTTCCCTCCGCCTGGTTTCGCAGAAAGTGGAGAGAGCTGGTTTGCGTAACGTAAAAGCGCCCGTCGGTGTGGGCGGCCGTTCCGGCCGCGTTGTCCGCCAGCGTGTAGAGCGCGCCGCCGTGGACCATGCCGAAGGGATTTTTACTGTCAGGGTGAATCTCCAGCCGGAACACGGCCCCATCCTGCCGGACAGACTCCATCTCCATATGATTGTGCAGCATAAATGCGTTGCGGGCCAGGCGGTCCCGGGCCATCTTCTCCAGTTCGTCCATCAGCTCTCTCCTTGCCGCAAATTTTTACTTTCACTAGTGTACCACAGTCCCGGGCGCTTTTCCACGCTTTTTGAAAAAAGCAGTTGACAAATTCTCTTCTCCGTTGTATCATGAACACATGAACAGTCGTTCAATTATTCAATCGAGAGGAGGCATCCATGGAGGACCGCTACACTGTTGAGTGCTGTGACTTTATCCACGCCCACGAGGAGATTGTGGAGAGGGTCCGGCGGGAGCTGCCTGGGGAGGACACCCTGTATGACCTGACGGAGCTGTTTCGGATTTTCGGCGACTCCACCCGCATCCGGATTCTGTACGTCCTGTTTGAGGCGGAGATGTGCGTGTGCGACATTGCGGCACTGCTGGGTATGACCCAGTCGGCCATTTCCCACCAGCTGCGGGCACTGAAAAACGCCAGGCTGGTCAAATCCCGGCGTGAGGGCAAAACCGTGTTTTACGCGCTTGCAGACGACCATGTAAAAACCATCATCGACCAGGGGCTGGAGCACGTCTCCGAGTAACCTGTACAATCCCCGCGAAATCAATTTATTTTGGAGGAGTTTACTATGAAAAAGCGCTACAATCTCACCGATCTGGACTGTGCCAACTGCGCCGCCAAGATGGAAACCGCCATCAAGAAGATCGACGGCGTAAAGGACGCCACCGTCAGCTTTATGAGCCAGAAAATGACCATTGACGCCGACGGCGAGCGGTTTGACGAGATCATGAAAAAGGTGGTCGCCGTCTGCAAAATGGTGGAGCCGGACTGCATCATCAACCTGTAAGAGGCACTTTTATGAAAAATCTCACACGCAAACAGCGGAAAATGCTGTTTCGGATCGTGGCGGCCGCGGTATTGCTGTTGCTGGTCAAGCTGGCAACCCCCTATCTGGAGAGCGTGCAGGGTGCGTTCATCTCCTCCCCGGCCGGCATCGTATCCATCTCTCCCTTTGCCTTCACAGCCCTGTTCTGGCTGCTGTATCTCATCCCCTATCTCATCATCGGCTGGGACGTTCTCTATAAGGCCGTCCGCAACATCGCCCACGGCCAGGTCTTTGACGAAAACTTTCTGATGGCTCTGGCCACCGTGGGCGCCTTTGGCACCGGCGAGTATGCGGAAACGGTATTTGTCATGCTGTTTTACCAGGTAGGCGAGCTGTTTCAGGACTACGCCGTGGGCAAATCCCGCCAGTCCATCGCCGCCCTGATGGATATCCGTCCCGACACCGCCAATCTGGAGCGGGAGGACGGAGCGATCGAAGAGGTAGACCCGGAGGACGTGGAGGTGGGCTCCGTCATCGTGATAAAGCCCGGCGAGCGGGTCCCACTGGACGGCGTGGTGCTGGAGGGCTCCTCCGCACTGGACACCGCGGCCCTCACCGGCGAGCCCGTGCCCAGGGACGTGGTTCCCGGCGACGCGGTCATCAGCGGGTGCGTCAACCAATCCGGCCTGCTGCGTGTCAGGGTCACCCGCCCCTGCGGGGAGTCCACCGTGTCCAAGATCCTGGACCTGGTGGAAAATGCCGGTGAAAAGAAGGCCTCCAGCGAAAACTTTATCACCCGCTTTGCCCGGTACTACACCCCCTGCGTGGTGATCGCAGCCCTGCTGCTGGCGGTGGTTCCCCCCCTGTTTCTGGGCGGCTGGGGCGACTGGTTCCACCGGGCGCTGATCTTCCTGGTCATCTCCTGTCCCTGCGCCCTGGTGATCTCCGTGCCGCTGAGCTTTTTCGGCGGTATCGGCGGGGCGGGCAGGTGCGGCATTCTGGTAAAGGGCAGCAACTATCTGGAGGCCCTGGCGCAGACAGAGACCGTGGTTTTCGACAAGACCGGCACCCTGACCCGGGGCTCTTTCACCGTCACCGCCATCCATCCGGAGGCCGGCTTCACCACAGACGGACTGCTGGAATACGCCGCCCTGGCGGAGCACTACTCAGACCATCCCATCTCTCAATCCCTGCGGGCCGCCTGTAAGACGGTGCCGGATGCCGCCCGCGTGGCGGATGTGGAGGAGATCGCCGGCCACGGCGTACAGGCCAGTGTGGACGGACGCCGGGTCCTTGCCGGCAACAGCCGCCTGATGGAGCGGGAGGGGATCTCCTGCCATCCCTGCGACTTGCCGGGGACGATTGTCCACGTGGCGGTGGACGGCACTTACGCCGGCCATATCGTCATCTCAGACCTGCTGAAAAAGGAGGCCAAAACCCTTGTGGAGGGCTTGAAGGCCGCCGGTGTAAAAAGGACCGTTATGCTCACCGGAGACACCGAAGCCACGGCCAAGTCCGTTGCCGGAGAGCTGGGTATCGACGAATACCACGCTCAGCTCCTTCCGGCGGATAAAGTGGCACAGGTAGAGCGGCTTTTGGCAAACACCTCCGCCGCCGGCAGGCTGGCCTTTGTGGGGGACGGCATCAACGACGCGCCGGTGCTGACCCGGG
>CATNDT010000209.1 GCA_950097035.1 uncultured Oscillibacter sp. | reverse complement strand
AGGAGTTTCGCCGGGAGGAGTTCGACTGCCTGGTCCTGCCGGGCATCTGGGAGCCGCTGCCCCCTCTGCTGGATGAAAGGAATATCCGATTTTTGGAGCAGTTCCGGGGAGACAAGGGAATCGTCCTTGCCGCCATATCCTCCGCACCGTTATTATTGGGGAAGGCAGGGCTGCTGGAGGGGAAGCGGTTTACGCACGGCGTATTTGAGGAATTTTTGGACGCGTTCCCGGTGGTGCCCAGAGAGGGAGTTGTCCGCACGTTTCTGGTGGAGGACGGAAATTTGATTACCGCTTACGGCGGAGCGTTCCGGGAGTTTGCGGCGGCAGTGGGTCATAAAGTGGGCATTGACTGTTCAGATACCGTCTTTTCCGATATGTCGGGGGAAAACTATACGGAAGAGGATTTCATCTTCCATCTTCCGCCAGAGATCATGGAGGAGGCACGGGGTGCTTGGGACAATTGGTTGGAGGAAGCGGGCCTGCGCGGCTGATATTCAGTTTACAAGGTGCGATTTGCACACCTTTTGTTCAGCCCGGTGTGCGATCCGGTACCTGGATCGGGGTTCGACTTGCTTTAGTGCCTATAAACTCGGAGGTTTGTCTTCCCTCAACAGTGTCCGGGAAAGAGGGGAAAGTTGCCCGATAAGATGCAACCTCCCGCTAAATTTTCAGGACAGCAACCGGCGCTGCGCATTCTCGTACTGAACCACCCCGCTGCTTCGCCTGACGATAGGGCGTATCCGCAGACGCTTCGCCTCCTGGCGGCCCAAAGCACCACGCAGGACAGACAGTCTACCAGATCGTAGCGCAAAATAATTATCCCCGTAATTTGGAGGATCCTTAAGGGGGCCCGCCCCCTTGAGCGTGCTTTTGCTACTTTTCCCACGAGGGAAAAGTAGGCCCCCGTCCCCCCGCAGGGGACAAAGATCCCGCCCCGGCAGGGGCAACGAAAGGAGGAAACGGTTTTGCTCAGACCTATCCATTTTGCATAGCCGCGGCTATTGCAAATAAGTAAATAGAGGTAATAGCCGCCGTATCGGAAACAGATACAGGAGATACGATGCGCTATTCAAACAGAAAAGAATACAAGGTCGTCCACAGGTGCGCCCGCTGCGGACGGAAGGCTGTTTTTATCAATACCGGGCGGTTCCGGGTCAATGCCAACAAGAACAAGCTGGACGTCTGGCTGATCTACCAGTGCAGGAAGTGCAGGCATACGCTGAACATCCCCATTTATGCGCGCGTCCCGCCGCAGAAGATTCCGAAGGAGCTCTACGAGGGCTTCCTTGCCAACGACGAGGCGCTGGCATGCCAATACGGCGCCGACGCGGCGCTGTTCAAGCGCAATCATCTGCAGATTATGGCGTAGCAGATGCCGGACCTCCTTTTTCGCAGACGGTAAGGGCGCACGATACGCGGTCGCAGACCATGTATCGTGCGCCTCTGTTTCGCGGCGGGATTCTTCATTTTTACAGCCTTGCCGCAATTTCCAGCACGGCCTCCCCCCAGCGTGCAAATCTCCTCCGGATGGCAGACTCGTTCCAGAATGTGAAAGGTTTTCTCCTTGAATGCGCCAATGATGACCTCTCAGAGCAGATACGCTTTCATATCCCCGACAAACTGGCCGCCGCATCGCGCAAGCTCGCCAAGCACACGGTCAATCCCTTGTTCGCTCCTGTACCAATTATCCTTTTGTAAAGAACTCGCAGTCGGATTGATAATTGCCGTCGTATATATCCGCCTTTGCGCGAACGCCAGGCCATTTATCACGCTTGACACTGACGCCGCCTGACGGGATAAGCCATTTCGCATAGCCCCTGCGGTACAGCTTCGCTGCATATTCGGGCTGTTCGGGGTGTGAGCCGCCAGGCAGAAAGACGGCGTCGACCTTTTCGGGTGCGTCAGAAACGAATATGTAGTCTGCTATGTCCGTTATGATACGGTGGTTCATTTGCAAACAACTCCTTTATCGCAATGTTCTGATCACTAATCTGTGTCAGCCAGCTTGGGCTGCAGCCTGTCATCTGGCCTTTAGCCGCGCCAGGATCCAAAAGGTAACCGGCTTAAAAACAACACAAAGGCAATAACCCAGCGCTCCGCCAATCACATTCGTGATCAGATCCGTGATGTCCGAGGAGCGGTCAAAGAACGGCTGCAGCAGTTCGATGCCCAGGCTCATCAAAAAGCAGAAAAATACCGTCACGCCGAATTTGGCCCTTTTATCCCGGGTCAGCGGAAACAGAAAGCCGAAAGGCATGGTCATGATAATGTTCAGGAGCACCTGCCGGAAAAAATCCCCTCTCCCCAGAGAAACGTCAATAAACGGTACCATATTCATGGGTTTATAGGGGTGGTCCAGCATAAACGGGATGGACGCGATCACCGGCATCATCGTAAAATAGAGCACCAGAGAGAGGTATGCATACATGAGGGTGTTGACAAGCAGTCTGTCTCTGCCCTGGGCCCTCCACTTTCCGAAAAAGACGAACGCGTACAGGAAAACCAGTACTGCAAAATCTATGAAATATTTTATCAGATATTTCATTGCATCGCTTCTTTCCGTTTACTGCCCGATCCAGGTTTGCCGGGTTGTATTTACGGCAATTATAGCACAACAATGGAGGCGAGTCAATCAGCCGGAGAGGAAGCTTTCCCGGCTTCCCCTGCGGCCCGATGCGCCTCCCGCGACCGGCGCATGCGGAACCCGCTCTATGAAAAAAGCCGCTGTCACGCGGAGCGGCGGGAAATTTACCGCAATCGGAAAAAAACGCTTGACCTTGACGCCGCGTCATGGTTTATCCTTGGTTCCAGGAGGTGAAGGAAGGGATGTATACCGTAAAAGAGCTGGCCCGCCTCACGGGCCTGACCCCCCGAACCCTGCGCTACTACGACGCCATCGGACTGCTCCGCCCCCGGCGGGGCAGGGACAACGACTACCGCCTCTACGGGCCTGAGGAGGTAGACCGCCTTCAGCAGATCCTGCTCTGCCGGGAAATGGGCCTGCCCCTGGAGGAGATCAAAAATCTGCTGGACGCGCCTGGGTTCGATCGGGAGGCCGCTCTGCGGGAGCATCTCGGCCGCCTCCTGGAACGGCGAAGGGAAGTGGACGCGCTGATCCGCGCCGTTCGGCACGCATTGTCCGAAACAGAAGGAGGAAACGACATGATGGACGAAAAGAAATTCGAGGGAATGAAGCGGCAGATTATCAAGGAGAACGAAGCCGCCTACGGGAAAGAGCTCCAGGAGAAGTACGGCGAGGACGCCGTGGAGGCGCACACGGCCCGGCTGCGCGGCATGTCCCAGCAGGAGTGGGAGCAGGCCCGGCGGGACGAGGAGGCGTACAAGGCCGCCCTCCGCAGAGCCGCGGCGGCGGGGGATCCCGCCGGGGCGGACGCTCGGGAGGCGGTCCGGCTCCACGCCGCCTGGCTGACCTGCTATTGGCCCCAGGGGACGGTGACGCCCCAGGCCCACGTGGGCATGGCGGAGACGTACGTCCAGGACGAGCGGTTCGCCGCCTACTATGAGCAGATTGCTCCCGGCGGCGCGGAGTTCCTGAAGCGAGCGGTCGAGGCATACTACAGCATGCAGGCATAGCGGCGCAGGGGGATCCCCCGGACCTTTTAAGTCCGGGGGCTTCCCCTGTGCGTGTCAAAAAGCCTCTATGCGAGTCAGGAAAAATGAGGAAAAGCGTAGAAATATAAGCAAAAAGGCGGTGCAGTAAAAATGAACTGACCCACCAGAGGGCCAGCTTTTCGAGATTCAAAGCGGCAAATTTAAACCTCATTCAGTAGGCATATTCCCAGAGTTTGTATGTGTTTTTTTATTCGCAGCGGATATAGGCAGCCAGAGGAACCTTGCCCAGCTCCGGCGGAAACCATCGGTACGCTATGTTTACCTCTATGTTCCGGTGCGTCTGCCATAGGGATGGCAGACCGTTTTTCCAGGATTTTGGATAGGTTTTTTGGCGCGCAACGGGGACCGGGGC
>CATNDT010000208.1 GCA_950097035.1 uncultured Oscillibacter sp. | reverse complement strand
CGTCCACGCCGAAGAAGGTGGGGGCGTAGCCCATGCCCTTGGCCTGGTTCAGGATCACGGCGTTGGGCTGGTAGTAGGTGGGCAGGAAGATCAGGTCGGCCCCGGCGGACTGGGCGGCGGTCAGCTGCACGGAAAAGTCGCTCTGGGTGTCCTTGGTGAAGGTGCCCTCGCTGACGATCTCAAGGCCCAGTTTGCCGGCCTCGGCCACAAAGGTGTCGCGGATGCCCTGGGAGTAGGCGTCGTCGTTGCGGTAGATGATGCCCACCTTGGCACCGGCCATGTTCTGGGAGATATAGTCGGCGGAGCCAACGCCCTGGTTGGGATCGGTGAAGCAGACCTGGAACATGTTGTCCTTGCCGCTGATCACGTCGGTGGAGGAGGCGGAGGGGGTGAGGGCGAACACGCGGTCACTGTAGACCTCGGCGGACACGGCAATGGCCGCGCCGGTGGTGACGGGGCCCACCAGCACCTGCATGCCCCAGTCCATCAGGGTGTTGTAGGCGTTGACGGAGGTTTCGCCGTCGGCCACGTCGTCCTCGGCCTGGAACTCAAACTGAACGTCTCCGCCCAGGGCATTGATCTCCTCCACGGCGATCCTGGCGCCGTTCATGGCGGCGTTGCCGTAGATGGCGGCGTCGCCGGTCAGGGGGCCGATGCCGCCCAGCTTGAAGGCGCCGCCGGCATTGCCGCCGGAGGGCTGGGTATTGTCGGCGGGCGGATTGTTGTCGGCGGGGGCGTTGCCGCCGTTGCCGCCGCAGGCGGCCAGACTCAGCACCATGGCCAGGGCCAACAGAACGCTAAAAAACTTCTTCATCATACTTTTCTCCTTTTGCATTTACACTAGAATTGGAAATATATAAAAAAGCGGCTCCGCCACAAGAGCGGTGCCGCATTGCTGTCCGTTCAGGAAGCGTGAAGCGTTACCTCTTGGGCGTTATAAAATGGCGGAAAACCAGCAGGCATACCAGATTTGCCAGTACCAGCAGTACCAGGGAAATGGACAGCCCGCCCAGAATTACCAGGGAGAAAATAACAAAAATGGACGCCAGAATAATGGCGTCCAGAATATTGACAACGGCGGTAAAAGCGGCGTGCGCACAGGCGCAACGGGTATGAGAAGCAGAGGCATCCGTGGAACCGGCGGACGCCTGAGACATTGTATACATGTTGGACATGCGCGTCATAGTCATAGCTGCCGGCTCCTTTCAAAAGAATACTCGCTTTATTTTTCTCATATTTTATCGAAGCAAAGTGCAGAAGTCAATCGGCGATTTAGTTAGAACTTCCCCGGTAATTATGAAAAAATTCTGTATAATTAGTTATAAATCCGCCGTGAGGCGGCAAATTTCCCCCAGGGCGGAGAATTTTGCCCCTGTCCGGGCCCCGCCGTGCCCTTGACATTTCCTTTGTTTAATGGTATAGTACCCACCGAAAAAGGCGATGACGGAGAAGAACCCGAAAAGCGGCGCACAGAGAGGGACATGGCTGGTGTGATTGTCCCGCGCAGGCGGCGGCCGTACCACTCCCGAGCGGCCCGGGACGACCGGGACGGGCCCTCCCGTTACAGAGGACGCGAGCGGCGGCCCCATAGGGCCGCAAGCAGGGTGGAACCGTGGAATGCGATATCGTATCCCACCCCTGATGTTGTCAGGGGCGGGATTTTTTATCTTCTGCCCCAGAATATTGAGGAGGAACTGCTATGAGCGAAGAGACCAATCTGTACACCTTTGAAAACGAGACCTACCGCAAGACCTACTGGCACACCTGCTCCCACGTGCTGGCCCAGGCGGTGAAGCGCCTGTATCCCGAGGTGAAGCTGGCCATCGGCCCCTCCATCGACGAGGGCTTCTACTACGACATGGACTCCCCCTTCCCCTTTACCCCCGAGATCATGGAGCAGATCGAGGGCGAGATGCGGAAGATCTGCAAGGAGAAGCTGAAGCTGGAGCGGTTTGAGCTGCCCCGGGAAGAGGCCGTGAAGTTCATGGAGGAGAAGGGCGAGCCCTACAAGGTGGAGCTCATCAACGACCTGCCGGCGGACGCGGCCATCAGCTTTTACCGGCAGGGCGAGTTCACCGACCTGTGCGCCGGCCCCCACCTGGACTCCACCGGCCGCATCAAGGGAAACGCCGTGAAGCTCACGGCCTGCAACGCCGCCTACTGGCGGGGGGACTCCAGCCGCCAGACCCTGCAGCGCATCTACGGCATCGCCTTTCCCAAGAAGGATGAGCTGGACGCCTATCTCCAGCGTATTGAGGAGGCGAAAAAGCGGGATCACCGCAGGCTGGGCCGGGAGCTGGGCCTGTTTATGATGACGGAGGAGGGCCCCGGCTTCCCCTTCTTCCTGCCTAAGGGCATGGTGCTGAAAAACACGCTGCTGGATTACTGGCGCTCCGTCCACAAGCGGTACGGCTATGTGGAGATCGCCACCCCCGTCATCCTGAACCAGGACCTGTGGCACCGCAGCGGCCACTGGGACCACTATAAGGACAACATGTACACCACCGTCATCGACGGTGAGGATTACGCCGTGAAGCCCATGAACTGCCCCGGCGGGATGCTGGTGTATAAAAACGAGCCCCACTCCTACCGTGACCTGCCGCTGCGGATGGCGGAGCTGGGTCTGGTGCACCGGCACGAGATGTCCGGCGCCCTTCACGGCCTGTTCCGGGTGCGCTGCTTCACCCAGGACGACGCCCACATCTTCATGACCCCCGGCCAGATGAAGGACGAGATCAAAAACGTGGTGCGGATTTTTGATGAGATCTACTCCACCTTCGGCCTCACCTATCAGATCGAGCTCTCCACCATGCCGGAGGACCACATGGGCGACGAGGCGGTGTGGCGCTTTGCCGAGGAGACTTTGCAGGCCGCCATCACGGAGCTGGGCAAGGACTTCATCATCAACGCCGGAGACGGCGCGTTTTACGGTCCCAAGCTGGACTTCCACCTGTCCGACTCACTGGGCCGCACCTGGCAGTGCGGCACCATCCAGCTGGACATGCAGATGCCCGAGCGCTTTGAGCTGGAGTACGTGGGCGAGGACGGCGAGAAGCACCGCCCGATTATGATCCACCGGGCCCTGCTGGGCTCCATCGAGCGGTTTATCGGCGTGATCACCGAGCACTTCGCCGGCGCCTTCCCCGCCTGGCTGAACCCGGTGCAGGTGAAGCTGCTGCCGGTCACCGACCGGGCGGCGGAGTACGCCGGGGATATCGCCGCCAAGCTGGACAGCCAGGGCTTCCGGGTGGAGGTTGACGGCCGCAACGAGAAGATCGGCAAAAAGATCCGCGAGGCCCAGCTGGAGAAGATCCCCTACATGCTGGTAGTCGGCGACCGGGACATGGAGGCCGGCACCGTCTCCGTCCGGCACCGGGCCGAGGGCGATCTGGGCGCCATGAGCCTGGAGGACTTTGCCAAGCTCCTGGGCGAGGAGGTCCGGACAAAGGCCATCAAGTAAAGCAGAGGGAGGCACTGAGTCCAGTGCCTCCCTCTTTCCGGCTTTTAACAGACCATCTCCGCCAATACGAAGTCCGCCGCCCCCGGGACTGTCAGGCGTATTTCCGCGTCCCGCGCGTCCTCCACCAGCAGGCTCTCCCCCGCCGCCAGAGCGCAGCTCTCCCCTGCCAGCGCCGCCTCTCCCGCACCGGCGGCGCAGTAGAGCAGCATGGCGCAGGGCCGCGCGTCTTCCGCCGGAGTCTGACAGCGCAGCGCCGTCTCCCCCGCGCCGGAGAACCGGAGGGGGCGCAGCGTCCCCCGGCAGCGCCCCTTCCGCAGCATCAGGTTGAAGTCCCGGCAGCGGCCGGTGCTCACCGTGGCCGCGCCGCCGTCAAAGGCGTGGGCCTGGAAGGGTTCCAGCCGGAGGAGCCCGCCGCCGTCGTGGGCCAGCAGCATGGAGCCCTCCAGAAGGAGCAGCCAGCGGTCATAGTCCAGCAGGGCCGTGAAGGTACTCCGCTCGTCCTCCACTGCCGCGGAGCTGACCCGCCAGAGGAAGTCCCTGTCCGCGTAAGAGGCCCCCGGCGGAAAGATGGC
>CATNDT010000207.1 GCA_950097035.1 uncultured Oscillibacter sp. | reverse complement strand
CGGTGCTTGTCCACCAGACGCAGAAGACTCTCAAATCCCTGGTGGGCGTAGTCCTCCCCATCGCCATAGCCCTGCATGGGGGCGTGGGTCAGCACAATATCCACGCCCCCGGCTCTCCAGAGCTGAAACTGCAGCCGCCGGATGCGGCGGGCCATCTGCGCCTCGGTATACTGATGGGGGCCGCCGCTGTAACAGATGCTGCCCCCCAGCCCCAGAATTCGCAGGCCCTTCACCCGCACCAGCCGGTCCTCCACACACTCGCACCCCTCCGGCGGGTGCAGCGCATAGGTCTTGTCGTGGTTTCCGTGGACATAGAGCAGAGGCATTCCCCCCATAGTCACCAAAAAGGACAGATACTTGGAACTCAGATCCCCGCAGGAGAGGATCATATCAATGCCGTCCAGCCGTCCGGGCTGGTAATAGTCCCAAAGATAGGGACTCTCCACATCGGAAATCAGCAACAGCTTCACAGGATGGGGTCCTCCTTCTCCGGGAGGATGGTATCCCGGTAAACACCCTGCAGCCGGGCGATGGGCCGCGCCATGGGCAGCAGCTCCTCATAGCGGGGAATTCCGCCCTCCACACAGTCCACTAAACGGTCCATATGAAGGATCTCCTCCGGCGTAGCCCCCTGAAAGGGCTGGATGGAGCCGTCGATGATCCCCCGGCGCAGAATATCCGCCAGCTGCCGGACGCCCGCAGGCAGATCGTCCGCCAGCAAAATATCGATGGCGCGGCTGTTCATCCCCCACCAGTAGTTCACCGCCTGCCCCTCATGGGCGCCCTGCACATCCCAGCTGCCGTTAAATATCCCGCGGATCAGGTTGGTGTAGACATTTCCCCAGTGCCAGTAGGGAGAGGCCAGCGAGTGGAATTTCCCGTTCTGGATCCGGCAAAGTCCCCAGGGCTCCCGAATGCGGTCCGGCGTGGGAATATCCCGGTTGGAGATCAGGCTGACGCCCTGCCAGGCCAAATCATCCATGGCGTCCTCCTCCACACAGGACCAGCGCAGGATGATCCTCGCATTGGGGTTGGTGAGCTGGGCTCCCAGGGCAAAGGCGTTGATACTGGCGGGGACGCCGAAGATGGGGTTGCTGGCCACATACCCGATGCGCCCATTGCGGCTCAGCGCCCCGGCGATGGCACCGGCGATATATTTCCCCTCGTAAATCCGGCTGTAATACGTCCGCACACCGGCGTAGGGCATGGAGACAGAGCAGTTCAGCACCCGCACCTCCGGGTGCCGGGCCGCCGCCTTCCTGCAGGCCCCGATCAGCGGCGGCGTAACGGCAAAAACAACCTGGGCCCCGTGTTCCACAGCCTCCTCCATGGCCGCCTCGGCCTCCTGGCCGGGGCGGACCCCGTTAAATACCTGGGTGGTAATCCGGTCGCCCATCACGGCCTCCAGATACTGCCGTCCCAGATCGTGGGCCCGGGCCCAGTCGCTCTGCTCCGGCGTCTGGTCGCTGATAAACGCCACGTTCAGATGACTGGGCTTCCCCTTGAAAAGCCGGCCAAAAAGCCCATTGTCCCTGGGCTCCGCCGGGGCGTCCGTCTCCACGGCGATCGGCTCGGACAGGGCCTTCACATCCCCCCACACGGCCTGTACGCTCTTCATGAGCTCCGCGGCCGAAAAACCCAGCAGATCGTCAAAGTGATAGACCTTCAGCCACACCAGCAGGGCATCCGCCGCCGTGATGGGCAGCTCCCCGCCGCCCAGCTTGCCAAAGGGCTCCTGAAAATAGATGAACCCGGCGGCAAAGCGCCGCCGCTCATCCTCTGTCCAAATGTGGTCCGGCTCGTATCCCAGGGCCTTCTGCAGCTTTGGAAAGCTCCCCACCCGGCTGAACCGGACCCGGTAGAGCCGGGTTTGGGTATAGTAATCCATAAAATCATAGTAGGCCAGAATCTCCTGCTCGCTGGACCAAACAGGGACCATGCGGATCACATGGCCCGGGATCGTAGGCGCGCCGTAGCTCTTCAGCACGCTGACCCGCTTGTTGCCCTCCTGCACATAGAATCGGCCCAGATATTCATAGCAGCGGATGGGGTCCCGGATGCCCTCATCCCCCAGATGCGCCTGACAGAGGTCCATCCACTTCCCGCCAAACTCCGTATCCGCGTCCAGCAGCGGCATAAAGTCCGCCGCAAAGGCAGACCGCCGCCCCGCCGTCTTGGTGCCGGTGATCTGGTCGGTGGGAATCTCCAAAACCCCCAGATCCATCTGCCCCGCCACCATGGTCTCGCTGATAATCTCATCCAGCACCTGGGGATAGGGATACCGCCCCCGGATCACATATTCCCGATAGGTCTTGCGCCCCTGCTTCAAGGCCGCGCTGTACTGCGCCGCCGCTTCCTGCCGGCTCATAGAATCGCCTCCTGCCCAACACTAATCGATTACGCAGGTATTATTTTAACCGTTCCTCCTCAAAAACACAAGGGCGCCTTTCAAATTCCATCAACTCTTTTCAGGGCCGGCCGGACCGGCGGCCCCGCCGGGAGAGCCGGGGCGTCACAGCTCCAACGTCCCGTTTTTGATCAACGCGTCGAAAATGCAGCGGATACGCTCTGACCACCCTCTTTAAAACGGCGCTTCTCTCATCTACCAGAAGCAGCTTATACCGAAACTCCATACCGCATGCAGGCAAGAGCAACCTCCCGGCAGA
Organism: uncultured Oscillibacter sp.; assembly: GCA_950097035.1. Classification (GTDB taxonomy): domain Bacteria; phylum Bacillota; class Clostridia; order Oscillospirales; family Oscillospiraceae; genus Oscillibacter. Next base: position 1,371 of record CATNDT010000207.1, on the reverse strand, counting down.
CCTCAGGCGCCCCCTCTCTTTGGCAAAACGAGTGGTCGTTGATCTCCACAACCTTTCCATGTTTCCGGAACAGCCGGACAACCGGATCGATCTCAAAGCAGTACCATGGTATGCGTATGTGTGTCGGCAATAATGTTCATAAGTGCCCCCCTGTTGCCAATTGTCAAGGACTTTTTAATCAAATTCATAATTCGTTCAAATTTATCCCCCGCCAGGACAAGAAGCTGCTGCGTTTCTGGTCATGGTGGGCGATCACTCGTTTTCCACCATCTGCCGGACTTCGTTCTGAAGCATCCGCTTGATTTTGCCCTCCACTGTCTCGGTGCTGGCTTCGCTGAAATGCGCCCACACTCGATATGTGATATTTCCGATTTTCTTTACCACGGAGGGCGGGGTCTGCGGTGTAATACCGGGAGTGGTAGTTGTTGCGTTGGGCATAGTTCTCCTTTCTCATGAATGGCCTGTTCTATCTGCTGGTGGATTGGTGCTGTTTATGGGCTTTCTACCCTCTCGGAGCGGCCCCGCCCGGGTCATGTCCAGCCTGATTTCCAGCGAGCAGCACAAACGAGAAAACGGCGTGAACAGGTCTCCTGTTCACGCCGCTCCTGGCAATCGCTAATGGAATATGCAAGCAGGGCAGCGGAATCGACCAGCCGTTGGTCCCGCTCCAGCATACACTTCCCGTCATAAAACCGCTTCACACAGGATGTACTTATAGCGCACTTGCGCCGGAAGCGTCCAGGCATCCTCCTGCCCTTCACAGGGCAAAACACAATGAAGTCTGACAGCCGGGTTTCTCTCCCGCAGATCAAGCTCCATTGCATTCTCCCCTGCAAGGAACAGGCGGACAAATGGTCAGCTTCATCGCGGGACCTTTATTATTCGATTCTGGACAGGGCAGATTCCATCGTCTACGTCAGCAGGGCTTACCACAAAAATTGTATGCTGGAGCGAAACCGCTTTTTAGCAGACCACACCGCCGCTCTGCTGGCCGTCTACAACGGGGAGCGACGAGGAGGAACAGCAACGACCATACACCATGCTGAGAAAACGGGAAGGAAAATCATTATTATTGATCCCATCACTCGCTCTGTCTCCCACGGTAGCCCCACACTGGCTTTGCCGCAAATCTGACGGACATATATATTTTTTTATAATCAAGACCGTTCTGACAGCTGCACCGAAATCATCGAAACTGCGTTTTTTTCTACCGAATTGAGAATAAACCCGGCCAGATCACAGGCATAGAAATTCCCCTTAATGTCCAAACTGTGTTCCAGAATATAGCTTTTGAGGACAGCATAGCCCTCGGAAATATCCCAGCGGCCCCGGCAGCAGAGATATAAATAGTGCCCGGCGGGCTTCTCCATG
>CATNDT010000206.1 GCA_950097035.1 uncultured Oscillibacter sp. | reverse complement strand
CCGGGAGGCTCTGGCCGCCGCCAGACTGGCAGGGGCCACGGCGGTCTTCAAGCTGGGGGGCGCCCAGGCGGTGGCGGCCCTGGCCTATGGCACGGAGAGCGTGCCGAGGGTGGATAAGATCGTGGGGCCCGGCGGAATCTTTGTGGCCACGGCCAAGCGGAAGGTGTTTGGCCTGGTGGATATCGACATGATCGCCGGCCCCAGCGAGATTCTGGTGCTGGCGGACGGCAAGTCCGACCCGGCGTGGGTGGCGGCGGACCTCTTGAGCCAGGCGGAGCACGACGTGCTCGCCTCCGCCGTGCTGGTGACGGACAGCGCCCCGCTGGCCGCGGCGGTACAGGCCGAGGTGGAGCGGCAGCTGGAGCTGCTGCCCCGGCGGGAGGTGGCCCGGCAGTCCATCGACAGCAACGGAAAGATCATTGTGACAGACAGTCTGGACAAGGCGGTGGCAGCGGCGAATCAGATTGCGCCGGAGCATCTGGAGCTGTGTGTGGACGATCCCTTCGCCCTGCTGCCCCGGATTCGGAACGCGGGCAGCATTTTCCTGGGCCGCTCCACGCCGGAGGCCCTGGGGGACTACTTCGCAGGGCCCAACCACACGCTGCCCACCTCCGGTACCGCCCGGTTTTCCAGTCCCCTGGGGGTGGATGACTTTATGAAGCGGTCCAGCTTCCTCTACTACGACCGGGCCGCCCTGTGCGGCTGCGGGGACCGGGTGGCGGACTTCGCCCGCCGGGAGGGGCTGGAGGCCCACGCCCGGTCGGCACTGTGCCGGAACGAAACAACCTGACGGAATGAGGTGTTTATGATGAATCGATTTCTCTCCGCCGAGGCGGCTCGCCTCGCCCCCTACACCCCCGGCGAACAGCCTCTGGACGCCCAGTATGTAAAGCTGAACACCAACGAGAGCCCCTTCCCCCCCTCTCCCAGGGTGGTCAAGGCCCTCTCCCGGGCGGAGGTTTTGAAGCTGAACCTGTATTCAGACCCCGCCTGCGGCCAGCTGAACGGCGCCATCGCCGCCCGCTATGGCCTGCAGCCCGCCAATGTCATCTCCGGCAACGGCTCAGACGAGATATTGGCCTTTGCCTTCCGCGCCTTCTGCGGCCTGGGAAAGGGCGTTGCCTACGCGGACATCACCTATGGGTTTTACAAGTCCCAGGCGGCCCTGTTTGGGCTGGAGGCCACGGTGGTCTCCCTGCGGGAGGACCTTACCCTGCATGTGGACGACTATATGGACTTTCCCGGCACCGTTGTCATCGCCAATCCCAACGCCCCCACGGGTATCGCCATACCCAGAGAGGATATCCAGCGGCTGCTGGAGGCGGACCCGAACCGGGTGGTGATTGTGGACGAGGCCTATGTGGACTTCGGGGCCGAGAGCTGCGTGCCCATGATTTTCCGCTATGACAATCTGCTGGTGACCCAGACCATGTCCAAAAGCCGCCAGCTGGCCGGCGGCCGGCTGGGCTTTGCCCTGGGCAGCGAGGCGCTGATTGCCGCCCTGAACCGGGTGAAATACAGCTTTAACCCCTATAACGTCAACCGCCTCTCCATCATCGCCGGCGCCGCCGCCATGGAGGACCAGGCGTATTTTGAAACCTGCTGCAACGCCATCCGGGGCAACCGGGCCTGGCTGACGGGGGAGCTGGAGCAGCTGGGCTTTACCGTGCTGCCGTCCTCCGCCAACTTTGTGTTTGCCAGACACGACCAAATTTCCGGCGGGGAGCTGTATCAAAAGCTGAAGCAAAACGGCGTTCTGGTCCGCTGGTGGGCGGACAGCGGACGCATCTGCGACTATGTACGCATCACTGTGGGCTCCATGGAGCAGCTGGGCGTGCTGGTGGACGAGCTCCAGCGGCTGCTGGACGAGCTGTAAGGAGGCGCAGTCATGCGGTTTGCAGAGATCAAGCGGGACACTCGGGAGACCCAAATCCATCTGACGTTGGACCTGGACGGCACGGGCCGGGCGGAGATATCCACCGGCGTGGGGTTTTTGGACCACATGCTGGAGCTGTTTGCCCGCCACGGGGATTTTGACCTGACCGTCACCTGCCGCGGGGACATGGAGGTGGACGGGCACCACTCCGTGGAGGATACCGGCATCTGTTTGGGCAGGGCCTTCTCCCAGGCTTTGGGGGATAAGCGGGGCATCGCGCGGTACGGGCAGTTTCTGCTGCCCATGGACGAGACGCTGGTGCTGTGCGCCTGCGACCTGTCGGGCCGGGACTATCTCGGCTGGACGGTGGCGCTGCCCGCCGCGAAGGTGGGGGACTTTGACACGGAGCTTGCCAAAGAGTTCTGGCTGGGCTTTGTGCGGAGCTGTCCGGGCTCCATTCATATCCGCCAGCTGGCGGGAGAGAATACCCACCATATTTTGGAGGCCATTTTTAAGGGTATGGGCCGGACGCTGAAAGCGGCGGTGGCGCCGGACCCCAAACACGCGGATGAGATCCCCAGTACGAAAGGTGTGCTGTAGATGATCGCAATCGTAGATTACGGCGTGGGGAATTTGTTCTCCCTGTCCTCCAGCCTGCGGGCGCTGGAACTGGAGAGCGAGGTCACGCGGGACCCGGCGCGGCTGCAGGCGGCGGCGCGCATTATTCTCCCCGGCGTGGGGGCCTTTGGCGACGCCCGGCAGAAGCTGGACGACACCGGGCTGATACCGGTGCTGCTGGAGGAGGCTGCCCGCAAGCCCCTGCTGGGCATCTGCCTTGGCATGCAGCTGCTGTTTGACAGGAGCTTTGAATACGGTGAGCATCCGGGGCTGGGCCTGGTGCCCGGGGTGGTGGCGCCCCTCCGGGAGGACCTGAAAGACCCGGCGCTGAAGGTGCCCCACATGGGCTGGAACAGCCTGGAGATTGTAAAGGACGACCCGCTGTTCAGGCACTTTCAAAGCGGGGAATATGTCTATTACGTCCACAGCTTCTACGCCAAACACTGTGGAGAGAGCACGCTGGGGACTTCTGAATATGGAGACGCGGCCGTCACCGGAGCAGTGCGGAGCGGAAACGTCTGGGGCGTCCAGTTCCACCCGGAGAAGTCCGGGGACGCGGGCCTGCGGCTGCTGCGGGCCTTTGCGGAGCTGTAAGAGAGGAGGGACTATGAGAAGAAAAGACCGGAAGGTTACGGACCCTGTAAAAATCCGGGAAATTATAACCTCTTGTGATTGCTGCCGCCTGGGGCTGTGCGACGGGGAACGGGCCTACGTGGTCCCCCTGGACTTCGGCCTGGAGGAGCGAGACGGGCGGTATGCCTTCTATTTCCACGGCGCGAAAGAGGGCCGGAAGATGGACCTCATCCGCCGGACCGGCTGGGCCGCCTTTGAAATGGACACGGGCGGGCCCAGGAGACCACCTCCCGCTTCCGGTGCGTCATGGGCGGCGGCCCGGTGACGGTGCTGGAAACGGCGGAGGAAAAACGGGCGGGCCTCCTGGCCATTTTGGCCCATGTCACCGGGCGGGAGCAATGGGACATCGGCGCGGCGGCCCTGGAAAACACCCAGGTGTTCCGCCTGGACGCGGAGGAGCTGACCTGCAAGGTCCACCCGTGAGAAAGGAGCAAAACCATGCAGATTTTTCCAGCTATTGACCTCCGGGGCGGGCAGGTGGTCCGCCTCTGCCAGGGGGATTACGACCGGGAGACCGTCTACGGCACAGACCCCTGCGCCCAGGCCCGGGAATTCCTTTCCGCCGGGGCCCGATACCTCCATGTGGTGGATTTGGACGGCGCCCGGGACGGGACCCTGGCCAACTTCGACAGCATCGCCGCCATCGCGAAGCAGGGCGGGCTGACCATCGAGGTGGGCGGCGGCATCCGCACGGAGGAGCGCGTCCGCCGGTATCTGGACCTGGGGGTGGGCCGCTGCATTTTGGGCACCATCGCCGTGAAGGACTTTGACTTTACCGCCCGCATGGCTCAAACCTATGGGGACCAAATTGCCGTCGGCGTGGACGCCCGGGACGGCTATGTGGCCGTCAACGGCTGGAAGGAGCTTTCCCGGGAAAAGGGGGTGGACTTCTGCCGCCGCCTCCGGGACGCGGGGGGGCGGACCGTCATCT
>CATNDT010000205.1 GCA_950097035.1 uncultured Oscillibacter sp. | reverse complement strand
TCCTTTGCCGACGGCCACATGGGACCCTGTGCGGAGGACCTGGCCCGGGACTGCGGCGACTTTCTCCTGCGCCGGTCCGACGGGATGTTTGCCTATCAGCTGGCGGTGGTGGTGGACGACGCCGCCATGGGGATTACCGAGGTGGTCCGGGGGGCCGACCTGCTGTCCTCCACCCCCCGGCAGCTGCTGCTGTACCGCTTGCTGGGGCTTTCCCCACCGGCGTTTATCCACTTTCCGCTGCTGCTGGCTCCGGACGGACGGCGGCTTTCCAAGCGGGACGCGGATGCGGGGCTGGACCGTCTGCAAAGCCGCGCAACGGCGGCGGAGCTGTTGGGGAAGCTGGCGTATCTGGCGGGTTTCAACCCCTCGGCAGAGCCAAAAACGGCGGCGGAGCTGCTGGCGGACTTCGCCTGGGACAAGGTGCCCCGGGCGGATATCCGCATTCCGGAGGGGATGTTTTGAGACGCGGCGGAAAAAATATTGGAGAGCTATTCCATTTTCCGGCGCTATGCTCTATAATAGCGCAAAGCGGAAATGAAGGGGCGCCGCGAACCCGTCCGCCCGCGGAGGCGTGTGGGGGTGCAGGCGGCGGCCCCGTATACAAAAGGAGTTTGCCTGGCGGCATTTGGGGAGGACGGCATGAGGATTATTATTGCGGGCGCAGGTAAGGTGGGGCTGGAGCTGACAAGGCAGCTCTCTGTGGAAAACGAGGTCACCATTATCGACGAAAACGCCCAGCTTATTGAAAATATCATCAACATCTACGATGTGATGGGCGTATGCGGCAATGGCGCCAGCTATGAGGTGCAGATGGAGGCCGGCGGCGACCGGGCGGATCTGCTGATTGCCACCACCTCCAGCGACGAGATCAATATTTTGGCCTGCCTGGTGGCGAAAAAGATGGGCGTGCAGCACACCATTGCCCGCATCCGCAACCCGGAGTATGAAAAGCAGCTGCGGTTTATGCGGGAGGAGCTGGGGCTGTCCATGTCCATCAACCCGGAGAAGGCCGCCGCCAGGGAGATCGCCCGTGTGCTCCGCTTCCCCGCCGCCATGAAGGTGGAGACCTTCTCCAAGGGGCGGCTGGAGCTGGTGGAGTACCGCGTGCCGGAAGACTCCACCCTCAACGGCGTGCAGCTGCTGAACCTCTATAAGAGCCTGCGGGTCCGGGTGCTGATCTGCGCCGTCTCCCGAAAGGGGGAGACCATCATCCCCTCCGGCGACTTTGTGCTGCAGGCGGGGGACAAGGTGTATCTTACCTCCTCCTCAGACCAGCTGGCCCAGTTCTTCCGGCACCTGGGGGTGTTTCGCGGCAAGGCCACCTCGGTGATGATCGTGGGGGCCAGTAAGATCTGCTATTACCTGACATCCGAGCTGCTGGACATGGGTATGTCGGTGAAGGTCATCGACCAGAACGAGGCCCGGTGCATCCACCTGGGCGAGCGGCTGCCCAGGGCCCTGGTCATTGTGGGCGACGGCACGGACAGCGAGCTGCTGCGGGAGGAGGGTATCGACCGGACCGACGCCTTTGTGGCCATCACCGGCATTGACGAGGCCAACATCCTTATGGCCATGAGCGCCGCCAAGCAGACGGCAAACTGCAAGGTGGTGGCCAAGATCAACCGCAAGTCCCTGGTGGACCTGGTGAGCAACGAGCATATGATCGACAGCGTGGTGTCCGCCGGCTCTGTGACCACGGAGCTGATCGTGCAGTATGTGCGGGCGATGCAGAGCGCCTCCGGCGACCAGATCAAAACGCTGCACCGCCTGGTGGACGGGGCTGTGGAGGCCCTGGAGTTTGGCGTGGGGGCCAACCCGCCCTTTGCCGGAGTGCCGCTGAAGGACCTGCGGCTGAAAAGCGGCATTCTGCTGGCGGGTATTGTCCGGCGAAACGGCAAAATCGTCATCCCCTCCGGCAGCGACGTGCTGAACCCCTATGACGATGTGATCGTGGTGACCACGCGGACGACGCTTCAGAAAATCGGGGATATTTTCCAATAGATAGGGGCGGGAACGGATTATGAATTATCGAATGATCGGGTATGTCATCGGCAAGATCCTGCTGGTGGAGGCGGCGCTGATGATGCTGTCCCTGGCGGTATCGGTACTGTACCGTGAGCCGCTGGCGCCCTTCCTGCTCCCCATGCTGCTGCTGGCCGGTGTGGGCCTGCTTTTGGGAGGAAAAAAGCCCAGGCAAACCGCGCTGTATGCCCGGGAAGGTCTGGCGGTGGTGGCGCTGGCATGGATCGCCCTCTCCCTTTTCGGGGCGGCGCCCTTTGTGATTTCCGGTGACATCCCCAATTTTGTGGACGCCTTTTTTGAAACCGTATCCGGCTTTACCACCACCGGCTCCACCATCCTGACGGCGGTGGAGCCCCTGAGCCGGGGCGGACTGTTCTGGCGCAGCCTCACCCACTGGGTGGGCGGCATGGGCGTGCTGGTGTTTGTTATGGCGGTGCTGCCCATGACAGACGGCCACGGCATGCACCTGATGCGGGCGGAGGTGCCGGGGCCTACGGTGGGCAAGCTGGTGAGCCGCATGGGCGACTCCGCCAAGATTCTCTACGGCATCTATCTTGCCATGACCGCGGTGGAGACGCTGCTGCTGCTGGCGGGCGGAATGCCCCTGTTTGACGCCTGCATCCACGCCTTCGGCACTGCGGGCACCGGCGGCTTCAGCTGCCGGGACCTGAGTATCGGGGCCTATCAGAGCCCTTATTTTGATGTGGTGATCGGTATATTCATGCTGCTGTTCGGTGTGAATTTCAACCTGTACTACTTTTTGCTGATCCGCCGCTTTCGGGAGGTGTTCCGCTCTGAGGAGCTGCGGGCGTATCTTCTGGTGGTGGGCGCGGCAGTGGCGGCCATCACCGCAGATATCGTGCATATTTACGGAAATGTGTGGACCAGTCTGCGCCACGCCTTTTTTCAGGTGTCCTCCATCATCACCACAACGGGCTACGGCACGGTGGATTTTGACCTCTGGCCCACCTTTTCCAAGTCCGTTTTGGTGGTGCTGATGTTTGTGGGGGCCTGTGCCGGCTCCACCGGCGGCGGCATCAAGATCTCCCGTATTTTGATTTTGCTGAAAGCCGCCTTCAGCGATATGAAAAAGATGCTGCATCCCAATGCGGTGTCCACAGTGCGGCTGGAGGGCAAACCCGTTTCTGAAAAGACCCTGCGGGGCGCCCACATCTACTTCACGGTGTATATGGCGGTGTTTGTGGCGTCCTTTCTGCTCCTCTCCCTGGAGCAGAGGGGGCTTGTAACCACCTTCACCGCCCTGACGGCCTGCATCAACAACATCGGCCCGGGGCTGGAGATGGTGGGGCCAATGGGCAACTTCTCTGCGTTTTCGCCCCTTTCCAAGCTGTTGCTGTCCTTTGACATGCTGGTGGGGCGGCTGGAGATCTTTCCCATGCTGCTGCTGTTTGCGCCGTCCAACTGGCGGGGGCGCAGAAATATCCGGTGGGCGTCCCGCGATCTTTGAGAAAATGCGACCGGCCCGGAGCATTGCTCCGGGCCGGTCGGTTCTTTCGGCGGACAGTGTTTAGAGGTTCTTGCCCTGACTGTTGGTCAGAGACTCCAGAATCTGATAGCGCTCCATCTGAAAGGGCTTCACCATGGTCAAAGCCTCTTCCATTTCAATATCCTTTGTCTGGCCGTTCTGGATGCAGATGACGCAGTTGCCCTCGTCCTCGTCCAAAAAGCGCACCGCCTCGTAGCCCAGGCGGCTGGCGGTCTCCCGGTCCTGAGCGCTGGGCGCGCCGCCGCGCTGAATATGGCCAAGCACGGTCACCCGGGGGTCAATGCCCAGCTCCTCGTGGATGCGCTGGGCGATGTCCATGGCGTTGCCCGCGCCCTCGGCGACGACGACCATGTAGTGGGTGGTGCCCGCCAGACGGGCCCGGCGAATCTTTTCCACGATGTCCCGCTCAAAATCCGGCTCCCGCTCGGGGATCAGCACGGCGGTAGCGCCCACGGAGATGCCCACATACAGGGCGAGATACCCCGCGTGGCGGCCCATGACCTCCACCACGGAGCAGCGCTCGTGGGACTGCATG
>CATNDT010000204.1 GCA_950097035.1 uncultured Oscillibacter sp. | reverse complement strand
ATGGCAGCGTCGCGCACAAGGATCTCCTCGTACACAGCCTGCTCAGGCTGGCCCAGAACAACATCCCTCGTGTTCTCATCAACAACAGGAGGCTCCTGTCCCAGGCTTTCTGCCAGTTCAGCGAGCTCCAGGCGGCAAGAGATGCACAGCTCTTTGAGCTTCTTCCCGGTGCCGTTAAAAACGGGGAGCTTTCTGGGTACAACATGGTTGAGCCAGAAATCCCGCTCCAGCGCCAACATTTCTGCTTCGACCTGGGGATCCCATTCCACCTTCCGGAAGATGACCTCATCCTCCGTGTTCCCATACAGTGCAGAGTAATACACTAAACGGATAGGGGGGAGGTCCGCCTTCATCAGAATGGCATTGATAACGGCGAGATACTGCCGCCCCTGCCACTCATAATAAACGGGGACGCCGCTCTCCCAGGCGCTCCTCGCGAAAGGGTTGCTGGTCTTGCACTCAAGGATAACCAGCTCCCCGCTGGGCAAGATAGCCAGCCGGTCAAGGTTCGCCCGGACGAAATCCAGCTCAGGATGCCTGTACATGCCCGTCTCATTGATAATCCGGACGCCGAACTTCCGGGCAAACAATTCAGCCACGAGAGGCTCATTGTAATGCCCGTACTTGAGGCGGAACCAGTTGTCAGACAGATCCGACTTCACAATGCCGGTTTTGTCCATGAACAGGCTCCAGTTGGTGTTGAACGGCGAATCGCCCGTGAGAGCCGCAATATCCGACCCCCCTAGACCTCCGCGCCGAACCTCTTCCCAGTCAGCAGTGCTCATCTTGGCGCTGTCCGCATAGGAAGACGACGCCAATAGCTTGATCTGATTCCTTGTAACCGCTGGAATCTCCGACCTGTGGCTGAAATCATACTCAAAAACCATTCCCTGTACCTCCTTCGAATAAAAAACAGCAGCCCGCAAAGACACAGGTTGCCCCGCACTTTTCCGTGCGTGGACGCACTGTCCCCTACGGACTGTCTGAACATCTATCCGCCAAAGCTATTGGCGGACAAATCCTTACGACATTTAGTGTAATTGAAGTTAAGGGTTTGTCAATAGCGGGGGAGAGACCCGACAGCTTCAGCTGCGGAATGCTTTTGTGCTTTTCAGTAGAGTGCAATTCAACAAAAATTATTTACAAAATACCACTTGACAATAGGAACTTTTTGCTCTATCATTTATGCAAACAAGTCGTCGCAAAAACGACGGATAGGAGAAGAAAGAACATATGTTAAACGTAGATGAACCAAAAAACACCAAAATTTCAAGTGCCCAAGAAGGCCCCACCGAAGGCTCCGAGCAAAAAAAAGACCTGATGCAAGAGGGTGAAAGCGAACAGGAAGAACTCAGGCTCGGGCTCAGACCGAACCCAGTCCATGTATCTGAACGGGCAAAAAAGTCAAGGAGGAATTGTCCTGACATAGAGGTTCTTTACAGAATCATGGAGTTAAACAAGATGTCCACGGAGGACCTTTATCTGTTGATTGCCCATTATTACAAACACATTGAAAACGACCCGGATGTCGGCCCTAATGAAATCTCCAACTATGCGCTCTCGTCAAAAGAGTGGGGGTTCCCGCCGCCTCCTTCATGAAGATCCTCGGGCTCCTCGGCTATCGCGTTGCGATAATCCCCGTAGGCGCAAAAGCAACCATAACTATGCCTGATCAGCAAGATGTCAAGATCGAACCCTGCATTGAAGACGACACCTGTGCGTTGGTGGCCTATGCTCCCGAAAACACCACTACATTCACCGGAGGTGGAGCGATGAGGCTTGGGCTAAAACAAATATTGCGCGACAGCGAATCATTTCCCCTTCCCAAACAGATATACATCCGCCAGCGCAGCACAAGGTCAAAAAAAAACAATAAACAAGCAGCAGGAGAAACCGAAGCAACAGAACCCACTTGAAATCAGCAGAAAAAGCACCCGGTCGGGACCTTTCCCCGCCGGGTGTTTTTTCTATTTGGTGGCGTTCCTCTTGGATCTCGCGCCCCCGCTTGCCTTCTTGGGAGGCATCCCCTCGAAGGAAAGCTCCAACTGGGCATAACCCTCCTCACTTACCTTACCGTCAAAAGCAACATAAGCATCAAAGGTCTTCTTTGTCTTTTGAGACACCAGCCCCCGGACAAGAACCCGTTTCCCGCTCACAAGATCCGAAATCTGCTTCGCAGTCAGCTCCTTGGAGAAAAAGGTCTTCCAAAAGCGGAATTTACAGGGAGTAGGCTCATCCTTATAACCGGTGCAGTAGCCGCCGTTCTTGCCCAGCTTTACAGGCTTCCCACAGAGGGGGCATACCCCAAGCACCTCGCCAGCGCCTCCCTTGCCGCCCGCAGGGGCTGCCAGTGCGCTTCCCTTGTAATCGCTGTGGAGGAGGTCGTTAATGCTGGAAATCACGGAAGAGTGAAGCTCCTTTGAGGTGGCCTTGCCAACCTTGATGTCCTCGCAGATCGCCCACCACTCAGCAGTAAGGTCGGCAGTTTTCACTTCATCCGGAAGGATTTGATAAAACTCCCTGCCCAATTTGGTTGAGAACACCTTTCCGCTCTTCACCTCCAGGAAGCCCCGCTGAATGAGTTTTTTTACGATGGAGTCTCGTGTCGCCGGAGTGCCGATGCTGCCGTTTTCGCCCTCCTTCCCATCATCCTTGGCAAGAAGGAGCTTTTTGATTCTGGGGTCGGTAACATACTTCGAGATGCGGGTCATGTCCTCGCCCAGAGAGGCCAGATTGTACCTCGGAGGCGGCTTCGTCTCCTTCTCCTTGACAGACACTTCCTCGATCTTCCGCCCTTTGTACGCACCCTCCGGGACACCGCAAAGCTCGGGGTCTTCGCCTTCCGCGTTGTCCTTGACAGGGAGCACAGCCCGGTAGCCTTTGTCCACGACCTTCGTGGCGGATGCCACTGCCATAATCCCGTCAGGCAGCACTGCGGTCGCCTTGGTGATCTCCTTTCTCGCCGGAGGCATAAACTGGGCAAGATACTGGGCCGCAATAAGCCGGTAAACATTCCGTTCCGCTTCTGTCAGCTTCGAAATGTCCGCCTTGGTCGCTGTGGGGATGATGCCGGTGTGAGCAGACTCCCCAACCTTCTCCGTATTAAAGGCTGCGCTCTTGCGCTTGGGGTCAATGCCGGGGATGTTCGCCCCCAGGTTCGCCAGAGTAGCTGCGATCACCTTTGGAGCCTCTGCGAACTGCTCATCGTTTAGGTACTGACAGGTGGAACGGTTGTAGGTAATGAGATGATATTTCTCACGCAGGGTCTGCGTGAGCGAAAGAGTCTGATCTGGGTTGTAATGGAATCTCTGGAAGACAGCGGTTTGGAGTTTTGTGAGGTTGAAGGGCAGGGGAGGGAACTCGTCCCGTATTTGCTTCGTCACAGTGATGTCCGCGAGTTTCCCTTTGAGCCCCGCAAGGATGCGCTGCATCGCAACGTGGTCCGTGACCTGCCCATTGTCATTGAGCAGCTCATGCCCCTTGGGGAGCTTCACGCAGAGGGTACTGCTGAACTCCGGGACGATGTGAGTATGGATATACCCGTCATAGAACAGGACTTTCTGATGCCCGTCGATTAAAGCATCCCGGGCCACCACGAGCCCAAGGGTAGGGGACTGCACCCGCCCCACCGAGAGGGTCACGGAGTTTTTGATGGTGAAGTACCGGGAGTAGTTGATGCCTACAACAAAGTCGGCGATCTGCCGGGCACGGGCCGCCTCACCAAGGGGGCGCATCGTCTGATTGTCCACCATATTACGGTACGCTTTCTGGATGACTGCCGGCGTCAGGTCGTTTGTGGAAAGCCGCATGACCTTTCCCTTGTATTTGAAATAGTCCAGGATCTCATCAATGAGAAGCTGCCCCTCGTCATCCGGGTCTCCGGCATGGATAACCATATCAGCCTTCTTCAGAAAGCCCCCGATGAGTTTGATTTGGTCCTTCTTGCCTTCGTCCGGCTTAATCCCCCAGTTCTCAAAGTAGATGGGCAGGGTCGCCAGATCCCACTTCTTCAGTGCGGGGTCATAATCATCCGGTGCCTTGAGCCGGAACAGATGACCAAAGGCCC
>CATNDT010000203.1 GCA_950097035.1 uncultured Oscillibacter sp. | reverse complement strand
AATGGCTCTGTTTGAAAGCTACGAGAGAAGAATCGACAAGATCAATTCCGTCCTGGCACAGTACGGAATTGAGAGCGTGGAGGCGTGCCGCGAGACCTGCCAGTCCGCGGGCTTCGACCCCTACGAGATCGTTAAGGGCATTCAGCCCATCTGCTTTGAAAACGCCGCCTGGGCCTACTGCGTGGGCGCGGCCATCGCGCTGAAGAAGAACGTGGCCACCGCCGCTGAGGCCGCTGAGGCCATCGGCGAGGGCCTGCAGGCCTTCTGCATCCCCGGCTCCGTGGCCGACGACCGCAAGGTGGGCCTGGGCCACGGCAACCTGGGCGCCATGCTGCTGCGGGACGAGACGAAGTGCTTCGCCTTCCTGGCGGGCCACGAGTCCTTCGCCGCCGCCGAGGGCGCCATCGGCATCGTCAAGAACGCCAACAAGGCCCGCAAGGAGCCCCTGCGGGTCATCCTCAACGGCCTGGGCAAGGACGCCGCCCAGATCATCAGCCGCATCAACGGCTTCACCTATGTCCAGACCCAGTTCGACTACGCCACCGGCAAGGTGAACGTGGTCAAGGAGATCCGCTACAGCGAGGGCGAGCGGGCCAACGTGCGCTGCTACGGCGCGGACGACGTCCGCGAGGGCGTGGCCATCATGCACCTGGAGGGCGTGGACGTGTCCATCACCGGCAACTCCACCAACCCCACCCGGTTCCAGCACCCCGTGGCGGGCACCTATAAGAAGGAGTGCTGGCAGCAGGAGAAGAAATACTTCTCCGTGGCCTCCGGCGGCGGCACGGGCCGCACCCTGCACCCCGACAACATGGCCGCCGGCCCCGCCAGCTACGGCATGACCGACACCATGGGCCGCATGCACTCCGACGCCCAGTTTGCCGGCTCCAGCTCCGTCCCCGCCCACGTGGAGATGATGGGCTTTCTGGGCATGGGCAACAACCCCATGGTGGGCGCCACCGTGGCCGTGGCCGTGGCGGTTGCCGAGAGCAGAAAGTAAGGAAAACCGCACAATACCCTTTTGGTACAATTCGATATTCGATACTAAGAGGCGGCCGGGTCATCCGGCCGCCTCTGGCAGTTGCCGCAACATATGCCGGCATCACCCGGCGAAGCGACGCTTTGCCGGAAATTTACCTTTTCCCGCCCATGTCTTCCACGTTCCCTTACAGCATCTTCGTGTCCGCGGCAGGCCGCTGGAAGAAGGCCACGGCCACCGCGCCGGGCCCCACGTGCGTGCCGATGGTGCCGCCCACCGTGCAGATGGGCAGCGCGTCGGTGTGGCCGGCCCAGAGGGTGCGGCTGTCGCCGATGTACTTTTGGAGGAGGCTGTCGTCCAACCCCGTGTACCCCAGGCGATAGGGGCGGGAAAAGTCCACGCCGTTGGTCTTTTCAATCTCCCGCACCAGCAGGTTGTTGCCGTTTTTAGAGCCCCTGGCCTTGCCCAGCAGGGCTACCTCGCCGTTTTGCACGGCCACCACCGGCTTGATTGCCAGCAGGCCGCCCACCAGGGCCACGGAGGCCGGAATCCTGCCGCCCCGCTTTAAATACTCCAGCGTGTCCAGCAGGGCCACCAGGCGGATATCCCTTTTCTCGGTCTCCAGCTGTGCGGCGATGGCCCCGGCGTCCAGACCCCGGTCCAGCAGCTCCAGCGCCCGTTCCACCAGAATTCGCTCTCCAATGGCGGCATTTTCACTGTCCACCACAAAGGCCCGGCCGGGAAACGCCTCCGCGGCGATACAGGCGCTCTGGTACGTTCCGGAAAGCCTGGAGGACAGCACAACGGCCACTGGCGTCTCCCCGGCCTCCAGCGCGCCGCGAAACGCATCTTCAAATGCGGCGGGGTTGATCTGGCTGGTGGTGGGCAGGTCCTCCCCCTCGATCAGCTTTTCATAAAACTGGCGGTGGGTCAGGTCCACCCCGTCCAAAAACTGGCGGCCGCCAAAGGTGACGGTCATAGGAAGAACCGTCACCTCCGGCCGGTGGGGCCGCAGAATATCCGAGGCGGAGTCGGTAATGATCCGAATTTTCATATTGTCTCCTCTTTTCAGACCGATAGATTTGCAGCCATCATACCATATCCTTCCGAAAATGAGAATAAAAAAATTTTATGTATACAAACGCCGCCTGTTGTGATATACTACATAAAATCAGGCGTTGAGGAGCTGGTCTCCTCCGCCCCTTTTCCGATATTTTACCGGCGCGGGACGCGCTTCCCCCGGTCAAATAGATCACAGAAGCTCATACGGGAATCCGAAGTATGACGCAACCGAACCCCTGCCGGCGAAACGGGGCCGCGCAGACAACGGGCGTCTCTTCTTTGCGTGCGCTCAAAGAGCGCCGGGCAAATCCGTTTGCGCCTCTGTACATACTTTCTACAGTGCAAAGGAGTTTATCGCATCTATGGCAGAAAAATTGAAAATCATCCCCCTTGGCGGCCTCAACGAGATCGGAAAGAACATGACCGCATATGAGTATGGCGGCGAGATCATCGTGGTGGACTGCGGCATGGCCTTTCCGGGCGACGACATGTACGGCATCGACCTCATCATTCCGGACGTGTCCTATCTCATTAAAAACCGGGCCCGCATCCGGGGACTGTTCATCACCCACGGCCACGAGGATCATGTGGGCGCTATCCCCTATGTGCTCAAGCAGCTCAATATGCCCATCTACTGCACCCGTTTCACCGCCGGCCTCATCAAGCTAAAGCTGGAGGAGCACGGTCTGGTAAAAAGCACCAAGCTCATCACCGTAGAGCCGGGAAAAACCGTGCGGGCGGGAAAGTTCAACGTGGAGTTTATCCACGTCAACCACTCCATCGCCGACTCTGTGGCCTTTGCCATCCACACCCACATGGGCACGGTGGTTCACACCGGCGACTTTAAGATCGACTCCACCCCCATCGACGGGGAGGTCATCGACCTGGCCCGCTTCGGCCAGCTGGGCAGAGAGGGTGTGCTGGCCCTTTGCGCCGACTCCACCAACGTGGAGCGCCCCGGCTACACCATGAGCGAGAGCGCCGTGGGCCAGACCTTTACGCGGCAGTTTCAGGGCTGCGAGGACCGCATCATCGTCACCACCTTTGCCTCCAACGTCCACCGCATCCAACAGGTGCTGGACGCGGCGGCGGCCTTTGGCCGCAAGGTGGCGGTGACGGGCCGCTCCATGGAGAATATTATGAAGGTCTCCACGGAGCTGGGCTATATGAACGTGCCCAAAAACACCCTGACAGACGTGAACAAGATCAAGGGCCTGCCCAAAAACAGACAGGTCATCGTCACCACCGGCTCCCAGGGCGAGGAGATGAGCGCCCTGTACCGCATGGCCTTCTCCCAGCACAAGCAGGTGGAGGTGGGCCCCGGGGACAAGGTGATTATCTCCGCCTCCGCCATCCCCGGCAATGAGGTGACGGTGAGCCGGGTCATCAACGAGCTGTTCCGCAAGGGCGTGAAGGTGGTCTACGACAAGGCCGACATGCTCCACGTCTCCGGCCACGCCTGCCAGGAGGAGCTGAAGATCATCCACGCCCTGACGAAGCCCCGTTTCTTCGTCCCCCTCCACGGCGAGCAGCGGATGCTGCAAATCCACAGCCAGCTGGCCCAGCAGATGGGCGTGGACCGCAACCACATCGCCATTGCGGACAACGGCTCCGTTATCGAGCTGACGGCCAAAACGCTGAAAATCGGCAGCAGCGTGCCCGCCGGCGAGGTGTATGTGGACGGCAGCGGCGTGGGCGATGTGGGCGCCGTGGTCATGCGGGACCGCAAGCGCCTGGCCGAGGACGGCATGGTGGTCGTTGTGATGCCGGTGTCCGCCCACAACGGCGCGCTGCTCAGCCCGCCGGAGATCATCACCCGGGGCTTTATCTATGTGAAGGAGTCCGGAGATCTGATGAAGGACCTGCAGAACGTGGCCATGGACGCCGCCGAGCCCATATCCCGCAAGCGCGGGCGGGACGACGGCGAACTGAAGAGCGCGGTGAAGGCCGCTGTGAGCAGCTATCTTTTCAAAAACACCAAGCGCAGCCCCATGGTCATCCCCGTGGTGACACGGCTGTGATGGCAATCGGCCGGAGATCGCAAAAAGTTTCTAAAAATA
>CATNDT010000202.1 GCA_950097035.1 uncultured Oscillibacter sp. | reverse complement strand
TCTTTTTGCCCATCGTGGCGTCCAGACTGATGAGGTCGTAGTGTTCAGCTGTGATAAGCGCCCATGCATCAGGACTCAGGTTGACGCCGGTATCATGGCCGTAAAAAACCGTTTTACCGTCCTTTTTGCAGATGTAAACCAGACATTCCTCACGCTTGTCATGGTCGGCGGGGACGGCGGCAATCTCCCAGCCATTTGCCTGGATGCGGTCGCCGCCGCGGATAACATGGAAATTCACCACACCGTCAATGGGGTGGGGCTTGAAGCGGTCGATAAGAATATGCGCGTCAAAAGTGTCCTTGACCGCCTGACTGCCGTAGATCTCCAGAGTACCTGCCGCCCCATGGCCGAAGTGCTCATGGCGGTGAATTAAATCGGTGGGAAACCAGTGATCCATATGGCTGTGGGTCACCAGCAGAGTGTGGATTTTAGCCAGCTCCAAACCGTATTGCAGAGCGTGGCAGTAGGTGTCCGGAGGAAAATCAATCAGCAGTTCACCGTCCAGAATGGCCTGGGTGCGGGTGCGCAGGTTTTTGCCGCCCTGTATCCGTGCATGGGTGCAGATGGGGCAGGAGCAGAAGAGGGCGGGCCAGCCCTCGGCCGCGGCAGTACCCAAGTAGCGTATTTTCATTGAGATGCCTCCTTTTCGGGATGTTCCGTATCTCTCAGCAGCCATGCAAATCCATTGGGCCACAGCTCAACCCGGCGGATATCATCATAGCTCGTGCCATACATCAGTTCCGTGTAGCGCCCCGGCCGGTCTGCGCCGGCCCGGACAAACTGATTGCTGAAGTTGAACAGGCAGATCAGCTCCCGGTCTCCCATCCGGCGGCACAGGGCCTCTGTGGCCACGGCGGCGGCAGTGGTGTGAAAGGTGACTACAAGGCGCAGCTGCCGCTGCCGCATATCCGCCACCTCCGAACCGTTGTTTTTTTAAAAGTATAACATGGGGCGGGCAGAATAGCAAGATTCATTTTGAGAATAACGAATGTCCCCCGGCATAAGCCGGGGGACGCGCTTGGCGGCAGAGGGTGCGGGCTGCTCTTTCAGGGTGCGGACCGGTTTATCTCTGTGCCGCGCATCCCACATCCCGACGTTCCATAGGGCATGGTAAAGGCCGGGATGCCCTCCGCCGCCGGGGCAACGGCGTACATGGGGAAGAAAAAGACCAGTCCCTCCGCCGTGAGGTAGTAGTTCTGGGTGTTGAACCGCCGCCGCAGCTCCCGCCGCCAATTCTCATGGTAGCGGGAAACGCCTGCCCGCTCCTGCCGCTGGATCTCCTCCTCCGCCAGGGCCAGCAGCTGTTTTTTCCAGGGGGTTCGGGGCGGAAAGAAGGCGGAGAGTTCCACGGGGTAGCCGCCGCTTAGATCCCAGGTGTCCCCGTGCCGCGTCAGCAGGGTTTGTCCCGGCAGCGTCGTCTCCCGGGACTGGGTGTACAGGCTCCAGAGGCCGCCGTCGTTGTAGGTGACGCGGTATTGGAGCTCTGCGTGAAAGCAGGGCAGGGGAGCGCTGGCCGCCAGGGCGGCGCGGTATTCCGCTTCCGCCTGGGGCAGGAGCCACCGCTCGCAGTAGCGAAGGAAAGAGCGGCACTGCAGGCGGTAGTATCGGAGAATCCTCCGGGAGACCCTGTCCGTCGCCGGTACCGGCTGGGGAACCTCCACAGCCGCCGTCAATACGGGAATGCCCTCTACGGTCCACTCCCTCTCTGCCGCAAAGGGCTCTGTGTGCAGCTCCGTCAAACTACTTTGCGCCATCTTCGCCGCTCCTTTTCATCGTTTGCCCCATCCTATGGCGGGGGACAGGGGGTGGTGCCGGACGGGAAAAATTTTGCGTCCGCCCCTTTACTTTCACACAATGAACTGTTAAAATACCAACAGCGGCGAAAAGTCACTGATTTTGCAGGTGTGCGCCGGCGTATGGAGGGTATGTAATATGGTTAAGATCGGCAAAAAGGAAAAGAGCGAGCTGCTGTACAGGGCCATTTTGCAGCTGAAGAACGAGCAGGAGTGCTATAACTTCTTTCAGGATCTGTGCACCGTGTCAGAGCTGCGGTCCATGGAGCAGCGGTTTGAGGTGGCGTCCCTGCTGGACGACGGCATGATCTACAACGATATTTTAGAGCGCACCGGGGCCTCCAGCGCCACCATCAGCCGGGTAAACCGCTCTTTGAGCTACGGCACGGGGGGCTACGCCAAGGTGTTTGCACGGATGAAGGACAGGAAGGAATGAGGGACTACGGCGCCCTGGCCTTCAGCTATGACGGCCTGATGGCCGACGGGGCCTATCGCCGGCGGGTGGATTTTTTAGAGCGGCTTTTTAAAAAGAGCCGTCTTCCCGTCGGCGCCGTGCTGGATCTTGCATGCGGCACCGGGACGGTAGCCTGCCTTTTGGCGGAGCGGGGATACCGGGTAATCGCCACCGACGGGTCTGAGGAGATGCTGACCCAGGCGGCGGCAAAGGCCGCGGGGCTGGATACGCCGCCCCTTTTCATCTGCCAGGACATGCCGCGCTTGCGGCTTCTGGAGCCGGTGGACGCCGCGGTCTCCACCCTGGACTCTCTGAACTATCTTACCAGGGAGCGGGACCTGCGGGAGACCTTCCGCCGGGTGTATCGCTGGCTGCGGCCCGGCGGGCAGTTTATCTTTGATGTGAATACGCCCTGGAAGCTGCGCCGGATGGACGGGCAGATGTATATGGATGAGACGGAGGAGAGCTTTTGCGCCTGGCGGACGTTCTTCTCCGAGCGGACGGAGATCTGTACCTATCAGGTGGATCTGTTCCGCCTGCGGCCCGACGGGGCGTGGCAGCGGGACTGTGAGGAGCACCGGGAGCGGGCCTGGAGCGGGGAGATGCTGCGCCGCTGTCTGGAGGAGGCGGGTTTTTCCGCCGTTACCATTACCGGGGATCTGACGCTGCGCCCCCCGGTGGCGGATGAGGACCGCTGGACAGTCCGGTGCAGGCGGGATTGATACAAAAGAGCATGATAAGGAGTAGATCCATGAGCGATCAATTGGTGCGAGCCATCACGCGGGATGGCATGGTAAAGGCCGTGGCGGTGTCTGCCCGGGAGCTGACGGAGCGGGCGCGGCAGATTCACAAAACGCTGCCGGTGGCCACGGCGGCTCTGGGGCGGATGCTGGCGGCCGCCTCCATGATGGGCAACGCCCTGAAGGAGGACGGGGCCAGCCTGACCTTGCGGATTCAGGGGGGCGGTCCCCTGGGCAGCCTTCTGGCGGTGTCTGACAACTGCGGCAACGTCCGCGGCACGGTGGACAACCCCGCGGTGGAGCTGCCCCTGCGGCCTGACGGAAAGCTGGATGTGGGCGCCGCCGTAGGATCTGACGGCACGTTGACCGTCATCCGGGATCTCCATATGAAAGAGCCGTATGTCGGCAGCGTAGCGCTGCTGGGCGGCGAGATCGCCGAGGATTTGGCGGCCTATTTTGTGGAGTCCGAGCAGATCCCCACGGCCTGCGGCCTGGGGGTGCTGGTGGACCGGGACCAGAGCGTTCTGGCGGCGGGGGGGTACCTCATTCAGCTGCTGCCCGGCGCGGGGGAGGACGTGATTGGCAAGGTGGAGGGCGGCGTGATGGCCGCCGGCGCGGTGACGGAGCTTTTGAAACAAAACGCCGACCCGGAGGCCATGCTGCGGGCGGTGCTGTCGGACTTTGAGCTGGATATTCTGGAAAAATCCCCCGTGGCATACCGCTGCGATTGCAGCCGGGAGCGGATGGAGCGGGCACTGATCAGTCTGGGACCCGAGGAGCTGAGGGCCATGATCGACGAGCAGGGCGGCGCGGAGCTCACCTGCCGCTTCTGCGACAACGTGCAGGTTTTTACAAAGGCGGAGCTGGAAGGGCTGCTGGCGCATATGAAGAAAAAATTTTGAAAAAATTGAAAAATTGGGTTGACAGAAGGGGGCTCTTTGCGTATAATAACTTTTGCCGTCTGACAAAAGGCGGTGACCTGGGAGCATAGCTCAGCTGGTTAGAGCACCTGCCTTACAAGCAGGGGGTCACTGGTTCGAGTCCAGTTGTTCCCACCACAGTTTTGTGGCCCGGTAGTTCAGTTGGTTAGAACGCTAGCCTGTCACGCTAGAGGTCGACGG
>CATNDT010000201.1 GCA_950097035.1 uncultured Oscillibacter sp. | reverse complement strand
AACCTGGAGGCCGGAAAGATTGAAAACGACCGGGGCCGGATCATCGTCAACGACAAAATGGAGACCAACGTCCCGGGCGTGTACGCCATCGGCGACTGTGTGTTTGGAAGGGCCCAGCTGGCCCACACCGCCAGCGCCATGGGCGAGGTGGCTGCGGAGAACATCATGGGTCACGAGGCCTGCTACGACGAGAAGACCAACCCCACCTGCGTCTACATTGAGCCGGAGGCGGCCTCTGTCGGCCTCACCGAGGAGCAGTGCAAGGCCCGGGGGCTGGAGTACAAGGTGGGCAAGTTCCCCATGAGCGCCAACGGCAAGGCGCTGATCCTCAACGGCGGCGAGGGACTGGTGAAGATCATCGCCGGCAAGGAGTACGGCGAGATTCTGGGCATGCACATCATCGGGCCCCGGGCCACGGACCTGATTGCCGAGGGGGCGCTTGCCATCGGCGAGGAGATGACCCTGGACGAGATCATCGCCACCATCCACTCCCATCCCACTGTCACCGAGACCATGCGGGAGGCTGCTCTTCAGGCGGAGAAGCGGGCCATCCACACCTCCAACAAGTAAGAACAGCGAAACCGAGAGACCCGAAGATAGCGATACCTTCGGGTCTCTTTTTCAAAAACAGGAAGAGGAGGCGTTTTCGCATGCGGGGAACCATGCGGGGAATTTGTAAAATGCGTCCCGGCAGGGGCGCGGAATATCGGACAGACCTGCCCGTACCTCAGATCACGGAGGATGAAGTGCTGATCAAAGTTCACGCCTCCGCCATCTGCGGCACCGACGTGCACATCTACCACTGGAACGAGTGGGCTGCCAACCGGATGAAAACTCTCCCCATTGTGTTTGGCCACGAGACCGCCGGCGAGATCGTGGAGATCGGGGCCAACGTCACCGGATACCAGATCGGCGACCGGGTTTCGGTGGAGACCCACATCCCCTGCAACCACTGCTTTCAGTGTGAAAACGGCCGGCGGCATATCTGCGAGAACATGAAGCTCTTCGGCGTCACGGAGCCGGGGGCCTTCGCGGAGTACGCGCCGGTACCCAAAGACTGCATTGTCCGCCTGGGCGCGGGCGTTACCTACGAGATGGGGGCCATGCTGGAGGCCATGGGCGCGGGTGTCCACGGGGTGGAAAAGGCCCGGGTTCGGGGAAAGACCGTGCTGGTCAGCGGCTGCGGCCCCATCGGACTGATGGTGGTGGGGGCCTGCAGGGCCCACGGCGCAAAGCAGGTGATTGCCTGCGACATTCTGCCGGAGAAGCTGAAGCTGGCGGAGGAGATGGGCGCGGACGTCACCGTGAACAGCGGAGAGCGGGACATCGTGCAGGCGGTGCGGCAGGAGACCGCCGGCGCCGGCGCGGACGCCGCCATCGACATCACCGGCAGCGGCCGGGCCATTGTGGCGGGGCTGCGGGCCCTGCGAAGGGGCGGACGGTTCGTCTCCGTGGGCCTGCCCAACGGGGAGATTCCCGTGAATCTGACGGAGGATATCATCTATCGGGAAGTTGAGTACACCGGCGTCTCCGGGCGGCAGATGTTTGCCACCTGGGACGACTGTATGGAGATTTTGCAAAGCCCCGGCTTTTCGTTGAAGCCGGTGATGGGCGGCAGCTATCCGCTGGACGGCCTGGAGGACGCCCTTGCGGCGATTCAGAGGGGCGCGCCGGGCAAGATGCTGCTGATCCCCTGAATGAGGAGGTATTTGAACCATGGCGTATGAAAAGGAATTTCTGCGGCAGATCCACAGGGACCTGCTGGAAATCCGCCTGCTGGAGGAGAAGATGAAAGACCTCTATGCCCAGGGCCGGGTGCCGGGTCACGTCCACAGCGGCGTGGGCCAGGAGGCGGCCTATGTGGGAACCCTCTCCACCCGCAGGGCAGGCGACTACTATAAACTGACCCACCGGCCCACCGCTCTGCCCCGGATGCTGGGCACGCCGCTGGAGATGATGTTTGGCGAGCTGCTGGCCAAGAAGACCGGCAACTCCGGCGGCCGGGGCGGCAGCCTCCATATGGGAGAGCTGCGCACCGGCGTGCTGGGCATGTCCGGCACGCTGGGCTGCGACACCGGCGTGGCCGTGGGCGCGGCGCTGACCCTTGACATGGAGGGCCGGGACAATATCGTCTATATGTTCATGGGAGACGGCACCTCCAGCCGGGGGCCGGTGTATGAGGCCATGAATCTGGCGGCGGTGTGGAAGCTGCCGGTGCTGTTTGTCTGCGAGAACAACCAGTTTGCCATCTCCACCCCGGCCTCTGTGGGGATTCCGGTGGAAAACGCCCTGGCGGACCGGGCCGCCGGCTACGGCATGCCCGCAAAGGTTGCGGACGGCACAGATGTGCTGGCGGTATATGAGGCGGCTTTGGAGATGAGCGAATACGTCCGCTCCGGCAAGGGCCCCGCTGTGCTGGAGTGCAGGGACTACCGCTGGAGAGGTCACTTTGAAGGGGACCAGTGCGCCTATCGGGACGCCGCCGTGGCAAAAGAGTGGATGGAGAACAGGGACTGTGTAAAGAACCTGGAGACCAGGCTGGTGGCGGAGGGCGTTTTAACCGCGGCGGAGATCGAGGATATGCGCGCCGCCTTTGACGGCGAGATGGAATCCGCCATCGCCGCGGCGGAGGCCGCACCGTCCATCACGCCGGACGAGATCTACGACTGTCTCTATGTTTGACAAGGGGGGTATCAGGATATGAAGGTTCCATATGTAAAGGCCATCAACGACGCGCTGAAAGAGGAGATGCGCCGGGACGGTAAGATCCTGGTCTACGGCGAGGATGTGGCCCAGTTTGGCGGCATCTTCGGCGAGACCCGCGGGCTGCTGGAGGAGTTTGGTCCCAAGCGTGTGCGGAATACTCCCATTGTAGAGACCGCTATTGTCTCCTCCGCCGTGGGCGCCGCCATGACGGGCCTGCGCCCCTGCGTGGAGCTGATGTACGCCGACTTTACCATGGTGGCGTTTACGGAGATTTTCCACGTGGTCGCCAAGTGGCGGTATATGCACGGCCCGGAGTATAAGCTGCCGCTGGTGATCCGGTGCGCCTCCGGCTCCTCCAACGGCGCGGGGGCGGAGCACTCCAATGTGGTGGAGAGCCTGTTTATGCATGCCCCCGGCCTCACCGTCGTCACCCCCTCCTGCGCCTATGACGCCAAGGGCCTGCTGAAGTCCGCCATCCGGTCGGATAATCCCGTGCTCTTCTGCGAGCCCAAGCAGCTCTATCAGGTGAAGCAGGATATTCCCGACGATGTGTATGAGAGCGACTACACCGTTCCTCTGGGTGTTGCGGATGTGAAGCGCCCGGGCAAGGATGTGACGCTGGTGGCCATTGGGTTGATGGTGCCCCGGGCTCTGGAGGCGGCGGAAAAATTAGCCGCCGAGGGCATTGAGGTGGAGGTCGTCGACCCCCGGACACTGGCGCCCCTGGACACGGAGACCATCTACCGGTCCATTCAAAAAACCCACCGCGCCGCCGTTGTGGAGGAGAGCAACAAGACCGCCGGTATCGGCGCGGAGCTGGCCGCCCGCTTCCAGGAGGAGCAGTACGACGAGCTGGACGGCCCGGTGGTCCGTATTGCGGCACTGGATGTGCCCATGCCCTACAACATTCCCATGGAGCGGTATGTCATCCCCGATGTGGAGCGCATCTGCACCGCCATCCGCGGCATGATGAGATAAGAGGCCATGGTCCACAGAAAAATCCGGAAGGGAGGAGCCGCGGACCGGGACAGACCCGGCGAAAAGGCGGCGAAGAACAGCGATGAGAGTTGACATACCGATGCCAAAGGCCGGCCTGACCATGGTGGAGGGCACGATCAGCGAGTGGAAGGTGGCGGAGGGAGCCCAGATCCAAAAGGGCGACGCCATCATGGAGTATGAAAACGAGAAGAACAGTATTGAGTACGAGAGCGTCCACGGCGGATTTCTGCACATTTTAGAGCCGGCCGGAGAGACGGTGGAGGTGGGCAAGCCCATCGCCTGGGTCACGGAGACCAAGGAGGAGTACGAGGCCCTGACGGGCGGCGCTTTGGCGGTGGAGACTGCCTCCGTGCCCGCGGAAGCGCCGGCGGCCTCCGTTCCCCCGGCGGAGCAGGCGGCCCCCGCGGCCGCGGAGCCCCCCCAGGGGCG
>CATNDT010000200.1 GCA_950097035.1 uncultured Oscillibacter sp. | reverse complement strand
CTCGGAATTTTCCGCCCAAAAACGCTGAAAACGCTTGACATGGAAGTTACTTGATAGTTTACAGTGGGGGAAAAGGAGGTGGTTTTGTGACCAGCAAGGAGATCGAGGCCCGCTCCGGCATCCCGCGGGCCAATATCCGATACTACGAGGCGGAGGGGCTGCTGCAACCGATTCGGAAGAAAAACGGCTACCGGGACTATCGGGAGGAGGACCTGGCGGCTTTGGAGAAGATCAGGCTGCTGCGGCGGCTGGGCCTTTCCATCGAGGAGCTGAAGGCCCTGCAGAGCGGGGAGGAGAGTTTGTCCGCCCTGCTGGAGCGCCGCATGGCGGCGCTGGCCGGAGAGCGGGGGACCCTGGAGCGGGTGGAGCAGGTGTGCGGCCAGCTGCGGCAGTCCGGCCAGACCTTTGAGACGCTGGACGCCGGGACCTATCTGGCGGCCCTGGACGCCCCGGCCCTGCCCTCCGCCGGAGGGGAGGTGTGGTGGAAGGCCCCGCCGGCTCCGCCCCTGCCGGAGAGGGACACGCTGCCCACATACACCGGCCTTACCCGGCGGCTGGCGGCCCGGCTGCTGGACGAATGGGGAATGCAGTTCCTCCTGATGGGGGGCATCGCCCTGGCGGGACACAGCCCCGGCCTTGTCAGCTCCCTGGGACTGCAGGTTGCGGTGCAGATCATCTGGCTGTTTTTGGAGCCGCTGTTGCTGCGCATCTTTGTCGCCACGCCCGGCAAGGCGCTGTTGGGCCTGCGGGTCACCGGTCGGGACGGGCAGAAGCTCACCTATGCCGAGGCCTTCACCCGCCATTTGCTGCTGCTGTGGTACGGCAGGGGTCTGTTTATCCCCATCTGGTCCTGGATCAAGATGTTTCAAACCGCCAACCGCTGCTGGAACGACGAGCCCCAGCCCTGGGATGTGGACACCGCCTATGAGGCGGCGCCCTTCCGGCCCCTGCGGCACATCGGGGGACCGGTGCTGGCGGCGGTGCTGGTGCTGGTGGCGATGGAGGCGGCCAGCAGCTATTCCCAGCTGCCCCCCAACCGGGGAGACCTGACGGTGGCGGAATTTGCGGAGAACTACAACCGCCAGGCCGCCTATATGGAGGTGAGCTCCCGCTACCGGCTGGACGAGACGGGCCGGTGGGAGCGGGTTCCGGACCCGCCGGACACGAGCACCATTGATATTACCTATAACAGAGGGCGGCCGGACGACTTTCAATACACCCTGGAAGACGGTGTGCTGCGGGCCGTCACCATGGAGGTCTCCGCGGAAAACACCCGGGACTGGGTCAGCGTTCCCGTGGGAAAGGTGGTTCTGGCGGCCACGGCCCTCTTCTGGGGACAGGAGGACGCCTCTTTCTGGGCCTCCGTCCGCAGGCCGCTGATCACCGCTCTGGCAGACGCGGACTGGGGAGAGGACTTTACTGTGCACCGGGACGGCGTCACCGTCACCGCGGAGGTGGAGCTTCGGAATTTCTACATCAATTCGGACATGGGACTTGCCATTCCCACGGAGGAAACGGACAATTATTTCTTCTTCCACTGCACCATTGCGCTGGATTGAGCTTGCATCGGCCGGATAGTGGGTGTAAAATCCCGGTATCCGGCCTGCGTTTTCGCCGGAGCTTTGGATAAATTGGAGAATTTATTATATTAGCGAATTACCGATTTACTTTACTAATGAAATGAAGTATAATAGCATGCAAAGACGGTCGGGGCATCTGCCCCGCAAGGAGGAGTATCCCATGGAATTGGATTTGAACATCCTCCGCCCCCAGGAGCGGGTCTCTCTGCAGGTGCGGATGCTGTTTGAGGGGGCGGGCTTTCGCCAGTACCACATGGGGCGGTTTGAGGAGTACGGGCTGTATCAGGAAAACCGCCGCTTTTTAGCCAGCGACCAGGTGATTACCTTCACGGATCTGGACGGGCGGCTGCTGGCCTTAAAGCCGGACGTGACCCTCTCCATCGCCAAAAACGCCCAGGTGGAGGCGGGGGGCTGCGGCCGGTACTACTACGCGGAGAACGTCTATCGCCCCAGCCAGGAGAGCCACACATTCAGGGAGATCAGCCAGATGGGGCTGGAGTGCATCGGCGCGGTGGACGGGGCCGTCACGGCCCAGGCGGTGTCTCTGGCCATTGAGAGCCTGGCGCTGACGGGCCGGGACTTTGTGGTGGAGCTGAGCCACATGGGCTTTGTCACCGGTCTGTTCGACGCGGTGGGCGCGCCGGAGGCCGTGCGGCCCAGGCTCCTCACCTGTATCCGGGACCGGAACACCCACGAGCTGCAAAAGGCCGCGGAGGCGGCGGGTCTCTCCCGGCAGGGGACGGACGCCCTGTGCCGCCTGCCCGCCCTGGCGGGGGAGTGGCCGGCCGTGCTGGCGGCGGCGGAGCCCCTGGCCCTCAACGCCGCCATGGGCGGCGCGCTGGAGGAGCTGCGGACGCTCTGCGAGACATTGGAAACGCAGCGGCAGACGGCGGGGCTGCGGCTGGACCTGTCCCTTGCCAACGACATGGAGTATTACAACGGCCTGGTGCTTCAGGGCTACCTTGCGGGACTGCCCAGAGCCGTGCTGAAGGGCGGGCGGTACGACCCGCTGGCGGAGCAGTTCCGTCCCGGAGCCAGGGCCGTGGGCTTTGCCCTGTATCTGGACGAGCTGGACCGGCTGGGCGGGGAGGCGGCGGAGACGCCCCGGGAGAAGACCGTGCTGAACGTGGCCCTGCCCAAGGGGCGGCTGGGGGACAAGGTGTACGGCCTGCTGGCGGGCGTGGGCTACGGCTGCCCGGAGAATTACAGCGACACCCGCAGGCTGGTGGTGGAGAACCCGGAGGCGGGCATCCGCTACTTCCTGGTGAAGCCCAGCGACGTGGCCATCTATGTGGAGCACGGCGCGGCGGATATCGGCATTGTGGGCAAGGACATTCTGGCGGAGTCCGGCGCGGAGGTGTATGAGCTGCTGGACACGGGCCTGGGGAAGTGCCGCATGTGCGTCGCGGGGCCGGTGGACTTTCAGGACGACCCGGGCCGCACGCTGCGGGTGGCCACCAAGTTTGTGAATATCGCAAAGGCCTACTACGCCGCCCAGGGCCGGGATATCGACATCATCAAGCTGAACGGGTCGATTGAGCTGGCCCCCATACTGGGTCTTAGCGATGTGATTGTGGACATTGTGGAGACGGGCACAACCCTGAAGGAGAACAACCTGAAGGTGCTGACGGAGTTTATGCCCATCTCCGCCCGGTTCATCGCCAACCGGGCCGCCTATCAGTTCAAGCGCGGGGAGATCGACACACTGCTGAAAAAGCTGGCGGAGGTGACGGAGCCGTGATACGCATTTTACACTTCGAGGACCTGACCCCCGGTGAGATCTTAAACCGGGATATCCGGGCCGAGGCGGACGTGGAGGCGGCAGTGGATGACGTTCTTGCTGAAGTTCGCGCCCGGGGCGATGCCGCCCTGCGGGACTTCACCCGCCGCTTTGACGGCGCGGAGCCGGAGGCGCTGGAGGTCTCCCCGGCGGAGCTGGACGGGGCCCTGGAGGCGGTGGACCCCTATTTTCTGGAGACGCTGCAACAGGCGGCGGAGAATATCCGCCGGTTCCATGAGAGGCAGGTCCACGACGATTTTATTCTGGCGGACCGGCCGGGCGTCGTCATGGGCCAGCGGTGGACCGCCGTCGAGAGGGTGGGCGTCTGCGTGCCCCGGAGCCCGGAGGCCTTTCCCTCCACCATTTTGATGAACGCCATTCCGGCGCAGATCGCCGGGGTGCAGGACATTGTCCTGGTAACGCCTCCCCGGCAGGATGGCAGCGTCAGCCCCGAGGCCCTGATGGCGGCGGAGCTGGCGGAGGTGACGGAGGTTTTCAAGATCGGCGGCGCTCAGGCGGTGGCCGCCCTGGCCTACGGCACGGAGAGCGTGCCGAGAGTGGACAAGATCGTGGGCCCCGGCGGGGTCTTTGTGGCCACGGCGAAGCGGAAGGTCTTCGGACAAGTAGCAATTGATATGATCGCCGGGCCCAGTGAGATTCTGGTTCTGGCGGACGGGAAGACGAATCCCCAATGGGCGGCGGCGGACCTGCTGAGTCAGGCGGAGCACGATCCGCTGTCCTCCGCCGTGCTGGTGACGGACAGCCGGGAGCTGGCAGAGGCCGTC
>CATNDT010000199.1 GCA_950097035.1 uncultured Oscillibacter sp. | reverse complement strand
TACAGAGTCAGAGTCTGCTGTGCTACCTTTACACAAACCCGCTATATCTGTTCACTTCAGCGAACAGATATTATTATACTGAAAAGAGATATTTTGTCAATAGGTTTTTTGAAATTTTCAAAAACTTTTCCGGCTACCGGCCACCTCCGAAAAACCCCTTTAAAAAACCACCCTTTTCCCGCTTTTCCGGCTTTGCCTGCCTCAGCCGCTCCACAGCCTCGGCGGCCTCTTGGAAGCCCTGTCCGGCGGAGGCCTGATACAGCGCCAGGGCTTTGGACAGGTCCTTTTCCACACCCTTGCCGTTTTCGTAGCACCAGGCCAGGTTGTGCTGGGCCCGGGCGCTCTCCATCTTGGCAGCGACCTGATACCATCGGACGGCCTCCGTCCAGCTCTGCTCTACGCCTACTCCGGATTCGTACAGATAGCCCAGGTTGCAGGCCGCCGTGCGGTCACCCAGCTCCGCTGCCTTGTGATACCAGGCGGCAGCGGCTTTGGTGTCCTTTTTTACACCACGGCCAAACTCACAGCAGACGCCGAAGTTGCACATGGCGCGGGGATAGCCGGCGGCGGCGGCCTTGTGATACCAGGCGGCGGCCTGCTCCCAGTCCTGCGCCACGCCCTGGCCTTCCTCATAGAGATAGCCCAGATTGCACTGGGCGGCGGCGTCGCCCTTGTCCGCCGCCATGCGGTATAGCCGGGCGGCCTCTGCCGGATTCTGCTCTACGCCCTCGCCGTTTTCATAGCATACGCCCAGATTGCACATTGCCTGGGGATATCCGGCCTCCACGGCTTTTTGATACCAGAGTACCGCCGTTTTCAGGTCCTGTTCCACGCCCCGGCCCCGCTTGTAGTAGTATCCCATGCAGAACATGCCCCGGGGGTCACCCTGTTCTGCCGCCTTGCGGTACCAGCTGAAAGCACGGGCCAGGTTTTCGTTCACGCCCTTGCCGTTTTCATAGCACCAGGCCAGGTTGCACTGGGCGCGGGGAAAGCCCTGCTCTGCGGCGGCCTTGTACCAGCGGACGGCCTCCGTCCAGCTCTGCTCCACGCCCCGGCCGATCTCGTAGAGATAGCCCAGGTTGCACTGGCCCGGCGCGTTGCCGCTCTCGGCGGCTTTGCGGTACAGCTCCACCGCCTTTTCATAGCTCTGCTCCACGCCTTCGCCCCGCTCGTAGCAAACGCCCAGATCGCACATGGCGGGGGCGTATCCGGTGTCGGCGGCCTTTTGATACCACCGGCAGGCCTCCGCCTGGTCCTGCGGCTGGCTCAAACCGTAATCATAGTCCCGTGCCACATTGAAAAGCCCCCGGGGGAAGCCCTGCTCCGCAGCGGCCATATACCAGTGGAAGGCCTCTGCCTGGTCTTTTTCCAGTCCCTTGCCGTGCTCGTAGCACCAGGCCAGGTTGCACTGACCACGGGGAAGGCCCAGCTCCGCCGACTTGCGGTACCACTCCACAGCCATCTCCCAGCTCTGTTCCACACCCTCGCCGATCTCATAGAGATAACCCAGACAGCAGGCGCCGTCCTCATCGCCGTCCTCTGCGGCCTTGCGGTACAGCTCTGCGGCCTTGCTCTTGTCCGCCGGAACGCCCTGGCCCCGCTCATAGCAAAAGCCCAGACACACCAATCCCCGGGGATAGCCCTGCTCTGCAGCCCGGGTATAGAGCCTGGCAGCCTCGGGAAAGTCACGCTCCACGCCCTTGCCGTTTTCGTAACACCAGGCCAGATTGCACAGGGCGCGGGGGTAGTTCCGCTCCGCCGCGGTGCGGTACCAGTTCACCGCGGTCTCCCAGCTCTGTTCCACACCCCGGCCGCTCTCATAGCAAAAGCCCAGACAGCATTGGCCCGGTGCGCTGCCCTGTTCCGCGGCGGCCCGATACCATTTTACAGCCTGCTCCAGGTCCTCTTCCACACCGGAGCCGAATTCAAAGCAACGGCCAAGCTCCGTCTGTGCCGCCGGATAGCCCAGCCAGGCTGCGGATTGATACCACTTGGCGGCCTCGGATGCGTTTGTCTCTGTTCCGGCGCCCCGGCGGTATGCCTCGCCCAGCAGGAACTGGGCACGGGGAAAGCCCTGCTCTGCGCCTTTTTGAAAGCACTCCAGGGCCTTGGCCTCGTCCTGGTCTACGCCAATGCCGTATGTATAGCAGTATCCCAGGTTGGTCAGGGCGGGCATATACTCCTGGGAGGCTGCCTGAGCATACAGCAGCACCGCCTGGGTGGGGTCGGCCTCCACACCGATACCGGCCTCCAGGCACCAGCCCAGGTTGGTCAGGCCAAGGGGGTCCCCCAGGGCTGCCGCCCGCTGATAGCAGGCCAGGGCGTCGGTCTCCCGTTTTTCATCCACAGCCAGGTTGCCCATGGACACCCAGTCTCCGGCGGTCATCTCCTCCTCGTTCAGGGCCACGAAGAAAGTGCCGCCGCAGTGGGGGCAGACATCCGGCTCCTCCGCCTCTGCCACAAAGCCGCAGTCGGGGTTTTCACAGCGATAGTAATCCATGATAAACTTCACTCCTGTCCGGCGCCGTCCCAAAGATGCGCGCCTGTATTGGTGTATGCCCTTCCGCGGTATTTAAAGCAGGGAAACGTGTCCAGCTGAACGCCGTGGATGGCACGGAAAATACTCTTTTCAATATTGGGGTTATCCCGCTTCAGCTGCCGCAGCAGCAGCTTGATCTCCTGGCGCTTGCTCTCGCCGATCCCGTCGCCTGAGGCGTCCCGGTTTTCGGTGAAGCGGCAGGCACATTGGAGAAAGCGGAGGTGGTTGTAATCCTTCCAGGCGATGATGGCGTTCTCGTGGACGCAGTAAAGCGGGCGAATCAGCTCCATACCGGGAAAATTTTTGCTTTGGAGCTTTGGCATCATGGCCTGAAGCTGTGCGCCGTAGAAAAGACCCAGAAGGGTAGTTTCGATTACGTCTGAAAAGTGGTGGCCCAGGGCAATCTTGTTACAGCCCAGTTCCCGGGCCCTGGCATAGAGAAAGCCGCGGCGCATCCGGGCGCACAGATAACAGGGATTTTTCTCCACCTGAGCCGTTGCATCAAAGATGCCGCTTTCAAACACGGTAAGAGGGATGCCCAGCAGCGCCGCGTTTTCCTCCAGCAGGCGGCGGTTGGCAGGATTATAGCCTGGGTCCATGGCGAGAAAGGTCAATGCAAAGGGATGCTCGGTGTGTTTTTGCAGCTCCTGCATCAGTTTTGCCAAAACCATGGAGTCTTTGCCTCCGGAAATGCAAACGGCAATGTGATCCCCGGGGACAACCAGGCCATACCGCTTTACGGCGGCGATAAAAGGATTCCACAGGGTTTTTCGGTAGGTTTTGATGAGGCTGCGCTCCGCGATTTCACAGGGGGTAAGGTCGCGCATAGACACCTCCAAAAGCGGCGGCTTAGAGCCAGATGGCGCCCAGACGGAAGATGGAGGCGAACATCTTGCGGAAGATACCCCGCCGGTTCCAGTCCTCCATGGTGTAAAGGGCGCTTTGGGCCATGATGTGGTCCAGATCCTCCAGCAGTTCTTCCACCACCGGCATGTGATATAACAGTACGCCGCACTCATAGTGAAGCTGAAAGGTGCGGTAATCCATATTGGTGCTGCCGATGAGGGCCGTCTCCCGGTCTGCCAGCACGCTTTTGGCGTGGAGAAAGCCGGGAGTGTATTTATAGATCTTCACCCCGTGGCTCAGCAGCTCGCCCCAATAGGTTTCCGCCACCATGTAGGTGAATTTATGGTGGTCCGGAATGCCGGGGATCAGCAGCCGCACATCTACCCCCGCGTCAGCGGCGATACACAGCGCCTTTTGCATGGACTCCTCTACGGCGTAGTAGGGGGTGGTGATATACAGCATCCGCTGGGCGGAGGAGATCAGCTGGAGATAGGTCTCCTCAATGGGGTTGTCCGGGTTGTTGAGAGGCCCGTCCGTAAAGGGCTGGCAGAAGCCGGAGGCCGGGGGCATCTGATGGCGGGAGCGGTAGTAGTCGTCCTCGTTGGGCAGGGCGCGGCCCATCATCCGCCACATCTGGATGAACTGGGCGGCAAAGCCCCAGGCCCCCTCGCCCTCCACGCGGACGCCGCTGTCCTTCCAATGGCCGAAGCGGATGATGAGGCCCGCATACTCGTCCGCCAGATTGATGCCGCCGGTCCAGGCGTAGTGCCCGTCCACCACGG
>CATNDT010000198.1 GCA_950097035.1 uncultured Oscillibacter sp. | reverse complement strand
CAGGAGAACTCTCCCGTGCCAGAAGCGGTAGCGCACCTTGGCGCAGAGGCTCTCATGGATGGTGCGCTCCATGCGGCCCTCCACCGGGGCGCGGAGGGCCTGCCGCCGCTCATTCAGCAGCTGTGCTTCCAGGCGGTACTTCCCCTGGCGAATTACCGCGCCGGAGGAGGACCACCTCTCAATTTTGGCGCCCCGGTAGGTCGCCAGACGGTACTCCCGACCGCGGCTGAAGACAGAGCAGATACAGCCGGTAAAGCCTCCCACAGGCAGGGGGACCGTCGCCGCCGCAAGCATCAGGCTGCCGCGCTCCGGCCCGTCCCAGATGCACTGGGTCCAGAGGTACGCGCTGGGAAAGGAACGGCCCCGGTCCGTCTCAATATACCCGGTCCCGCCGGTGAAATCCAGGCGCTCACCGTTCAGCTCCAGCGTTCCCTCCAGGGGGTGTCCCATGCTGATAACACCGTGAGAGCACTGCATTCCCGCAAAAAATCGAAAGGGCCCCATAATGTCGGACCGGAGAGCGGTAAACGGGCCGTAACGCAGAGCGCCGTGAAGGGAGAGACCGTCCCGCAGAATGTGGAGGGAGATTCCCCGTCCGCCGAAGCGGGACTGTCCGACCTGGATCTGAAAGGGCCGCCGGGAGATCTGAAGCTGTGACTCCGGGTATTCCAGCCACCACGCCTGATCCCTTGAAATGACCTGGAGAGAGGCGGTGCGGCGTCCTTCGTGGTCGATATGAAAAGCGGGGATCAGCGCAAGAGTCTGTCCCTGCGGATTCTGGTGCTTTAAATACCACCCCTCAAAATAGGGGCCCGTCCTGCCGGCGGCCCGGAAAAAATTCATGATTCTCGTCACCCCCGGATTCAGTTTTCCCTGAATTTGGGGATTTTATGAAAATACCCACCCCTTCGAGGTTCTGATTCATACCGTAACGGGCAGCAGAAAATCAAAAGGCCCATCCGGTGAGAATCGCCGTTCCGCTCTGCTCTGCGTATTAACAGTTTTGTTTTGCAGCTCCTGATGGGCCAGACTGGAAGCTGGGGTATATACGCCCTTCGCTATGCCCCAAAGTATATCGGACACCAGCGGCAGGACGGTCTTCTCCGCTATACGGTGCTGGGGGGAAAAGCGTTCCAACAGGGAGCCTGCCGCACCGGGAGCAAGTGTACTGCGGGACACGCCCGCCGTGTTTCCCCGGTGCGCAGCAAAATACGGTTGGCCCGCAAAGCTTTGGTTGAGAAAACGGCCGGTATACGGTATAATACATTCTGTATTTACTTGTATAGGTTTGGTATGAAGATCATCCTATGAGAATTATTTGCAGCTGGGGGAGTATGAAATGGAGAAAAACGCAACAGAAGTGGTGGCGGCCCTGATTTGGGATGGGGATCGCTTTATGATCTGCCAGCGTCCCGCGCACAAGGCGCGGGGGCTGCTGTGGGAGTTTGTGGGCGGAAAGGTGGTGCCGGGCGAGACAAGGGAGCAGGCACTGGTGCGGGAGTGCCGGGAGGAGCTGGCCGTAATCCTCTCGGTTGGTGAGGTGTTTATGGAGGTGGAGCATCAGTACCCGGACCTGAATGTCCATTTGACGCTGTTCAACGCCGGTATTCAGAAAGGGACGCCGCAGATGCTGGAGCATAACGACATCCGCTGGATTACGCCGGAGGAGATCCCGCAGTATGAGTTTTGCCCGGCGGACGAGGCGATTTTAAAAAGACTGCAGCATGAAAGCGAAATCTGACGCAAGCCGGTTTGCGCCAGACTTCGCCATCGCCTGGAGTCCGCCTCGATTACTTAGAGGTAAAATGCTCCGCCTTCGTATACGGCCAGACCTTGGGAAGTAGCTCCGGCGGCAGAGAGATTTCTCCCGGCACGTCCTGGAGCAGAGCGTCTAGTCCCTTGCTGATGTTCTCAAAATACTGGGTCAGCCAGCGGAGATAAACGTAAAACAGACCGGCAAACACCAGCAGGGGGGACAGCAGAATGATGGCGTCCATGTGACTGCGGAAGGTGCGCTCATAAAACCGGATTGCAGCGTCATAGTCCATACCCAGGGTGTTTTGAAACAGGGCCACCATCCCATTGGCAAAGCGGCCCCGCAGCCGCCCGATGTGGGCCATGACGGTGTTGTTGTTCTTCAGGTACTTCTCGCCCCAAACCGCCTCAAACAGCTCCACAGAGGGGACAACCACGCCCTGCCGCTCACAGAGATACCAGAGGACGGAGAACTCAAGGGGCGTTAGCTGCACTTCCTTCCCGAACAGGAAGCACTTGTGGCTGTCCTGATTGATAACCAGCCCCCGGATATCGTATTTATGGGCCGCTTTCTCCGCCTTTGGAGCGGAGCCGTTGTAGAGCCTGTACCGCCGCGGCTGGGTCTTGACTCTGGCGACGATCTCCAGGGGGTTGAACGGCTTGGTGATATAGTCGTCAGCCCCGATGGTCAGGCCCATGATTTTGTCCCCGTCCGCCGTCCTGGCCGTGAGCATGATAATGGGGCAATAGGACTTCTCCCGGAGCTTCTTGCAGAGCTGAAAGCCGTCCGCGTCGGGAAGCATCACATCCAGGATCGCCAGATCCAGGTCTGTGTATTCCATGCAGTTCAGAGCATCCGCGCCAGTGTAGCACTTATGGACCGTGTAGCCGTCGTTCACAAGGTAAAGCTCCAGCACATCGGCCAGTTCTTTTTCATCGTCTACCACTAAAATGTTACAGCTCATTTTATCCCCCAAAAGCACAGTACAGAGTAAAGCATTGCGAGCGGCCATTTGTTACTTTGTCTTAGCACTTCTTTTCTTCTTATAAACACCGGTAATGATGTTGGCCGCACTCAGCACGATAAACAGGCCCGTAAAGTTGATCCAAATATCCTGATACGCTGTTTTCGCCAGGGGCTCCCGCAGTCCGGTAAACCAGACATAGGCGAACGCCAGCAGCTGGGTCGGGATGTATGCGGCCGCATACTGCAAAATCAACGGCTTAATAGGCAGACTGGTACACAGCGCAAACGCCACAACGCCGATCAACAGAATGATAGCCCTGTCCAACTCGTGCCAGTTGCCGCTGGGGTCCTCATAAATGCCGTTGCAGAGGTACAGTACACTGTTCAGCAGCGTAATCACAGTATAGATAATCGAATAAACCGATACCAGATTGAACCACCTTTTCGTGCTCATGTTCTCTTTTCCTCCAGGTTGAGATTTTACCGCAATTATATCAAGATTCTTTTTGCTTTTTCCTCTTTTTCTCTATGGAATTTCTTAAATTTTTCCTACAGTCATTTTTCATCCAAGCCAGCCGTTATAAAAAGCGGTCACCCCCAATGCGGCACCTGTGACAGTTGCAATAAGGATAACGATGATGCCTTTTTTGTGTTCCTTGAAATAGGCCAATAGGATTTTCAAATCTTCCATGCTCAAAATCTCCTTAAATTAGTTGTTAATGCGAGGAAAAGCGGCGGTTTCCGAAAACCGCCGCTTTTCAGAAATTAAGAGAGCTGTGTAAATGAGGCGTGCTGCCTCCGGTATGTATCGCTATCCTTCTGCTTCAGCTCCTGCTCCACCTGGAACAGCTGGCGCTCCAGATCCTTGATCTTGGCCTCGTCGGTCTCGGTGTTGATCCGCTGCTCCAACTCCTGCTGTTTCTTTTTCAGTTTTTCGATCTCACGGTCCACCTCGTCGGTATTGCCTTCCCAGACCTCCTCCTTGTCCTCATTCCTCTCAGGGCCCTTCGCGCCCTGGTCTGCCGGATCGGGTTCCTCCGCCTTGGGAGCATCCTCCGGCTGCCTGGGTGCGTCTGCCGCCCGCGACCGGTCGTCAAAATAGATTTTGGGCTGACCGTCCTCATCCTTGCCCATCCAGTAGCGGCCGGACGGCTCCTGGGGCTCCTCCGGAATGTATTCATCCATCACAGGCTTCCGCGGACGGCCCTGGGCCTCCTCCTCGGGCTTCTGGACCTTGGACGCGCCCAGCACCTTCTCAGCGGTTGTTAAAGGCTGGACCGCGCCGGTATTCACACCAGAAATTGGCATCATAACTCATTCCTCCTTGAAGTTCTTATACAGAATAGGACTCTTACGCTGATAATTTTATCGGGTGGAGCGTACGGCTTCAAGGCTCTTGTAACGAAATGCTCCTTGGATGTCATGAAATGTTCCGGGGGAACACTATTC
>CATNDT010000197.1 GCA_950097035.1 uncultured Oscillibacter sp. | reverse complement strand
CCATAGGGGACATTCACCGTCAGCGGTACGCCGCGCTCGCCTTTCGCCTTTTGAACCGCCCGAATTTTGCGGCTGGTATCCCGGCAATAAAATTCGTTAAACCAGTTCTTGATGCCCGCGAAATCGTTGTTAATACTGTTCTGGTCGGCGGTGTCGAAGTTATCGTTGATGGCGATGAACCGGACGCCGTTCTGCGGAAAGGTGAAGTTGGTGTAAAGCCCGGTCAGCGCGGAGTTTCGGCCCAGACGACTGAGGTCTTTCGTAATACAGACCGCCACATGGCCCGCCTCAATTTCTGCCAGCATCGCCTGAAAGCCGGGGCGGTCATAGTTTACGCCGCTGTAGCCGTCATCAATGAAAAACTTCGGATTGCCGAAATGGTGGTCCTTGCAGTAGCTGAGCAAGATGCTCCTTTGATTCTCAATGGACAG
This sequence comes from uncultured Oscillibacter sp., assembly GCA_950097035.1. Classification (GTDB taxonomy): domain Bacteria; phylum Bacillota; class Clostridia; order Oscillospirales; family Oscillospiraceae; genus Oscillibacter. The sequence continues at coordinate 3,764 of CATNDT010000197.1, read as the reverse complement.
GGACTCCCCAGCCCGCTCGTCCTCCTGCGACAGGCGGCAGTAGAGGGCCGTGATTTTATTTGTTGCTCCCGACATTTCTGTCTCCTCCTTTATCGGAGCAACTGTCAGTACAGGATTGGTTAACTCTATTTTAGCATGACTCGCTGGATTTGTCACCGGCCCACCTCCATTGTTTCTGTAAAATTTTTGGCGGTAATGCGCTCCAGCCTGCGGACAAAATTCTCCGTCCCCTCATAGCTGCCTGTGACGGTGTAGACAGTGCCGCCAATCTCCTCTGTGACGGTCAGTTCCGGTATCCAGTAAGCGGATAGGTTCCGAACATGGATGCGCCCGGCCTCGTCAAACCGGAACCGATATTCGGCGGCTTCGATCGCCGTGTTTTTCTCACTCATAAAATTTTCACTCCTCTCTCAGAAGCCAATGCTCTACCTCCTGCTTTCTTTGCTGCTGTTGGCGCTGCTGATCGTAGATTGCAGAGTCCACCTTGAATTGAATATCCCGCAGTTTTTTTAAATCGGCATAGACAGGTTTCAGCTCAGCGGTTTCAGCGGCGTACTGCTCCATGAGCATTTCCAGTTCCGCCTGCCACTGCTTCGGGGTCAGTTTTTTGCCGGGAAGGCCGGCGTTGTCCAACTTGCGCTTCACCGCGTAAAACTGCCTGATCTCGCTGTCATGCTCGGCCTTGTACTTCTCCTGCTTCTTTCCGAAGCCGCCCTTGGCGGGAATGGCGTCAACGATGGGCTTCAAGCGGGCGTAGTCCTCCGCCAGACGGATCAGGTCTTTCAGCTTTTTCATCTGCGCGGCTTTTGCCTTGGTGGAATCGTTCAGGTCAAACACCTTGCTGTTCATAGCGGACACGAACTCATGCAGCTGGTCGATTGTGAAAATGCCCTTGGATTCCAGAAAAGCAAAATCTTCAGCGTATCGCTTCAGGTTGCCGACCTTCGCTTTCTGTGAGTAAGCCCCGGCATTGCGGACGGAATAATAGGTCGCTAATGCCTGCGCCAAATCCGGCGATTGCGCCGCAGCTAATTTCTCTTTTACTTCGGTCAGCCAATCCATCAATCCAGTGATTTTTTGCCGGATACTTCGGAGCGTACTGTTGGTGGCTTTGATCCAACGGTTGAGGTCTCCCTTGTCAGTGCGGATGCCCCTTGCCTCCATCTGCCGGACAGAGGGACCCTCATGAACGGTGGGTAATTGCTCGATTCCCTGGCGCTCATAACTGCGGTGGTCGATGCGGCAGGACAGACCTTTTTCTTCAAAACGGGAATTGCACAAATCAGCCCACGCTTTGCGCCATTCCTCCAATGTTTCCGGTCTGCCCCACTCTGTGGTGGGGACAGCGTTGAACACATAGTTTCCAGCCTCGTCCCGGATGCGGTTGCCGTTTTCGTCCAGCACATAGACACGGTGCTGTTTGGCATCCCATTTCCCATTTTCTTTCAACGGGCGGATGGGACACATCACATGAAAATGTGGATTGGCGATGCCGCCGTCTTCTTTGTCGGGCAGATGGACAGAGAAGTCGCAGATCATGCCCCGGCTGACAAACTGCTCCGACAAAAATTGCCTTGCGAGGGCGATGTTCTCCTCCAAGGAAAACTCGTTCTGCAAGGCGATGTCGAAGCTGTATGCCAACTGTGCCTGGGGATGCGGTTCCGCTTTTTCTACGGCGTTCCAGAGTGTCTGGCGGTCTGCGTATTCCGGCGGAGCGTGGGGCGGCAATAGGATTTCAGAATGGGATACACCGCCCTTGCGGGTGTAGTCGCTGGCCTCGCCGTAATACTCGCTGAACAGCTTCTCACCGGAGCGGTAGGCGGCGGATGCGATGGCGGACTGTCCCGCGCTCCGCTTGATCTGTGTTGCGTGGAAATGGTAAAGAGCGATTGTCAATCACCTCCCGACTGCTCGGTGGCGTTGTGGGCGTTGATTGCCTCCATCACCATGCCTTTGATTTCCGGTATGGAGAAGATGCGCTCCACAAGGGAGAAGAACTCAACTTCGCCCAACACCTTCATCAGCGGGGACACGCTCTCGACAGCCGCGCCGCGGGTGATCAGGCGGTGCGCCCTTGCAGTGCGTTCTCCCTTTTTGTAATATTGCTCCCGGTTGCAAAGGCGCTGGTACTTGTGATGCTCCCGCATGAGTTGCCGTTCGGCTTCGGCTTTTTCGGCTTCGAGTTTTTTCAGTTCGGGGCTTGGTTCGTACATTCAGATGACCTCCTTTATTTTTGATGCTGATATGAAAAACCGCCTGTCAGATTTGACAAGCGGTTACGATGTGCGTATGTACTTTAACATGGGGATAGCCGCAACGCGGCGCAAGGGGCGGACAGCCCCTTGTTCGGAGCAAAGCGACGGGAAACGGCCCTGACTTTCTTCAAGTCAGAGCCGTTCAGCCTCGCAGAGCGCACATACGGGGGACACCCCGTATAGAAGTGCGCCCTTCGGGATTTTCATTAGTCAGGACAGCCCGCCGAAATGCTGGTCTACCAGCTTATTCAGTGTCCCCGCTTTTGCGGCCTCCGCCGCGTCAGCCTGAACAAAATTATGAGTGCTGCCCTTCAACTCATCATCAAATCCCAATATGTAGTTGGTGGCAATCAGATAGATAATGCGGGTCGGGGCCATGCCGTAAACCTGCTTTTGCAGGATGTGGCGGATGCGCTCCTTCTCATCTGGGAACGCTGTTTTCAGTCTCTCGCTCCGGTACAGCCGTTTGACGATCTCCGTGATATATAGCCCGGACTTCATATACAGGTCGGCAAAGGTCTTATCCGGGTCATCGAAACAGCCGGGATTGTTTTCCTCCAGCTGGTCCACCATCATGGACACCACCCAGCGGGGCGTGAAGATCTGATTGGTCTTTTGGGGCGGGATGTAATCAAAAATATCCTCGTCATGGCTTTCGTCAAAATAGTCGGCCAACTGCTGCTTCTTGCTCCAGAACTCCGCCACAGAATCGTTGAACACCACCTCATCAAAGAGGTGTCCATTAAAGTGCTTGACCTCGCCTGTGTCCGGGTCGGGATAATCGCCGCCGTCCCGCAGGAAACGAAAATTCTCAATGGTGATGCCGGTGACTTCCAGAAATACATCGGCCTCAGTTTTCGTATCGAAATTGGCCAGCGTCAGGTCGCCGTCCCCATAGGCCATGATGAAGCTGGGAATGGTGCGGGAGAAGCCTCGCAGATGGGCGCGGACTTCCTCCTCCACAGACTGCTTTTCCTGCTCCGCCTTGTGCCGCTCGGCCTGCTCCACGACCTCTTTCGGCTTTTCCTCCACGGTCTGCTGAACGGTCTCCTGCACCGTTTCCACAAGCGATTGCAGGGCATTGTCCATAGCGGCGGCGTAGTCAGTTTCAGCTTGCCGAACCTCTTCCACCGTAGCAGCCGCCTGCCGCTTCCGCTCCAACTCTGCCTGGGCAATGCGGGACTGCTGCTCATAGTCGCCCTGTATCTTCTGGAATGTCCGGTCAATGTCCTGCTCCATCTGCCGTTCCAGACGAGCCTGCGCCCCCTTCTTCATGCCGTAGCCCTCGGCGGCGGGCGCAACTACATTTTCCCGGATATGCATTTTGACGGCCTCAGTCAAGGTTTCGATATGCTCGGCGGTGGGACTTTCCGCGACAGCCTCCACCTGAGCCTGGATGTCCTCGGTGACTTCATAGATTTTCGGGCCGAACAAATCCTGCGTTCTGCCGATAACAGTCTCGTTGGGGATCTCCACTTCGCCGTCCTCATCCACGGTCACAGTATCCAT
>CATNDT010000196.1:2809-4198 GCA_950097035.1 uncultured Oscillibacter sp. | reverse complement strand
AGCTTGCCCATGTTCATCAGCGCCGCCGACTTCTGGGCGGCAGAGTAGAAAAAGCGGATTCCCCGCCGGTTCAGACAGCCGGAGAGCACCACCTCGCTCACGGTGGCCGGAAAATCCCGCTGAGCCTGTGTCTGCTGGGGCAGATACCCCACGGCGCCCCGCCGCAGCTCCGGGGCCCGCCAGATCTCGCCGGACTGGGGTGGCAGCAAACCCAGAAGCCCCCGCAACAGCGTGGACTTGCCGGAGCCGTTGTCCCCCACAATACAGAGGTAGTCCCCCGCCCGGATTGAGAGGTTCAGGTGGGTTAAAACGGTTTGACCCTCATAGCCCAGGGATACGTCCCGGCAGGCTAACAGTTCAGGGCGTTCCATGATTGTCCTCCTTTTCGCCGCAGACGGCGCACCGCCCTGTCAGCACCGTTTGACGGGGATCGATGGAGAAGGCGTGCTCCACCTCCAGATGGCGGCAGAGCGCCTGTAAATGGGAGCAGTCCAGGTGGACTATGCGGCCGCACTGCCGGCACCGAAGCAAAAAACAGTCCCGGCGGGGCTCGCCGCCGTGTATGCAGAACTGATACAGCGCGCCCTCCTCTGTGTTCACCCGGTGGATACGGCCAGCCTGCTCCAACCGCTCCAAATGGCGGTAGATAGTGGCCAGTCCCACCGGGCAGCCGGTTTGCCGCAGCGTCTCGGCGATCCCGGCGGCGGTGAGGCCCTCCTCCGGCCGCCGCTCCAGACAGCGGAGCACGATCTGACTCTGCTTGGTGTTGTAAGGCATACAGACCTCCAATTTGAAAATTATTCTCATTTTTATTATAGCGGTTCGGAGAAAAAAGTCAAGAGCGGTTGAAAAGCGGAGTGAAACGGGGTATGATAGACGGGAAGAAAAAACAGGCCTGGGGGAGAAGACAGGGGCCGGAGATCAGGAGTATCCACATGAAGACAACACTGGTAATCATGGCGGCGGGGTTAGGTTCCCGCTACGGCGGCAGCAAGCAGGTGGACGGCATTGGTCCCCACGGCGAGATTCTGATGGAGTACTCCATTTACGATGCCCTGCGGGCGGGATTCAACAAGGTGGTATTTATCATCAAGCCGGAGATGGAGGCGCTGGTGCGCCGCCAATGCGGGGATGCGCTGGCGGAAAAGACTGCCAGGGACGGCGGCCCTGTGGAGGTGGCCTATGCATTTCAGGATGATTCCTCCCTGCCGGCGTTTTATGCAAAGCCGGCGGCGCGGACCAAGCCCTTCGGCACGGTACATGCGCTGCTCTGTGCGGCTGATGGGGTGGACGGGCCCTGCTGTGTCATTAATGCCGACGACTATTACGGCGCGGATGCCTATCGGACGGTGTATGAGGAGCTGCAGCGGCTGCCCGGGGCGGGCGGGG
>CATNDT010000196.1:0-2783 GCA_950097035.1 uncultured Oscillibacter sp. | reverse complement strand
GGGTATCTGTTGAAAAACACCGCCAGTCTCCACGGCACCGTGTCCCGGGGGATCTGCACTGTGGAGGATGGATGGCTGCGGTCCGTCTGTGAGACGAAAAAGATACAGATGTATCCCGACGGGACGCTGCGGGACCTGACGGCGGACCGTTCTCTGGACCCGGATTCTGCCGTGTCGATGAATTATTGGGGCTTTATGCCGTCCATCTTCCCGGTGTTGAGGGCGTATTTTGAAGACTTTCTCCGGGGTGAGGGGGGAAGGGACCTCCAGTCGGAGTGTCTGCTGCCCGTAATGGTGGACGACCTGCTCCGCGCCGGGAAGATCCGGGTCTCTGTTCTGCACTCCGCCGACAGGTGGTTTGGCATGACCTATCGGGAGGATCGGGAGGCTGTGGCTGAGGAGCTGCAAAAGCTCCATGCTGCGGGAGTCTATCCGGAGGATCTGAAGCGGTAAAAAATGTTCCGCCCCTGGGTGAGGCCGTAAAGACTGCCGGGGGACTGTCAGGAAACGAGTCACCGGGCGCCTCTATAGAGGTAAATGCAGAGAGGAGATTGCTATGAATACAGAGGAAAAGATTTTAAAAGCGCTGGAGCAGCAGGGGAAAATGCTGGAGCGCCTCCATGAGGCGCAGACGGAGACGCAGGAAAAGATTGCGGGCATGGACGAGCGGCTGACGGAGACGCAGACTGCCGCTGTCCGTGCGGCGGTTCTGCTGAAGGAAGACGTTCAGCCAAAGCTGCAGCTGCTCTACGACGGCTATCAGTCTATTATGGAGAAGCTGGAGACCCTGGCGCCCCGGAACCGGGTGGAAGCGCTGGAGGACGAGATGTCTTTTATGAAAACTGTGATCAGGGCGCTGTCTCAGGAGGTTGCCGAACTGAAAAAGGCACAGTGAAAAATGCCAAAACGGCCCGATATCAAAATTGTGGCATGATAGAGTAAATTTGCGGAAAACAGGCGCTTTTGTAAGAATTGTAAAGAATTTGACATCAAAATTTTAATGATTTGTTTCGACATTTTCCGACAGAGTGTTGTATAATAAAAAGCAGAGAAAGCAATGTGTTGGGGGTGTCTGGACCGCATGGTGGGAGAGCGCGTAAAAAAATGGAAATGGAACCGGATACCGGTGATTTTATTGATGATGTTGATAACGGCCCGGCTGTTGGTTCCCGCAGGCCCGGCAGGGGCCGCTCTGGGCTCCCCGGCGGAGCGGCTGGAGCTGACGGCGGCGGCAATAGCCGCCGATGCGCCGCCGGCCCCGGAAAAGCGGGTCCGGCCCGAAACGACGGCTGCGCCGGAGGAGAGCGCACCTTGGGGGCCGGTGGCGGAGAGTGAGGCCGTAGAGGATACATATTTTTCCGATGTGGTGTTCCTGGGGGACTCCAGGACGGAGGGTTTCTCACTGTACAGCGGATTAAAGGAGGGGACATATCTTTACGGCGTGGGAGCTACGGTGGAGTCCGTGTTTACCAAAAAGGCCTGGGATACCCCCAACGGCAAGATCCCCCTGTTGGATGCCCTGGCGGCGATGGAGTGCGGCAAAGTCTATCTGATGCTGGGAGTGAACGAGCTGGGCTGGTCCAAGGTGGAGACCTTTTACGACCAGTATGCCAGGGTTATTGACCGGATACGGGAGGACCACCCGGAGGCTGAGATCATTCTCCAGTCCATTCTGCCTGTCAGCGCAAAGCAGGATGCCAAGGGCAGCTATGTGAACAACCGGCGAATCGCCGCGTACAACGAGGCGATTTGTGCCCTGGCGGCAGAGAAGGAGTGTCCCCTGGTGGACGTGGCGGAGGCCTTTACCGGAGAGGACGGGTGTCTGCCGCCAAATCTGAGTTTTGAAGGGGTACACCTGAACCCGGCAGGCTGCAGGATCTGGCTGGATTATCTGCGTACCCACAGTGTGAGGGATGCGGAATAGAGGTATATGTGCGGATCAGAATTATCTGAAATTTGTAATTGGAGCGCTTGACCGCTCCGAAAACATAAGCCGATGAATGGAGGAAACTATGCTTTCGGTGAACAACCGCCGCCAGACACCCATTTCCTCAGCCGTTGACATCCAGACAAAAGTCAGCGGCCAGGAATCCGCAGCGGAGAACGTCTCCCCTGCGGATTCTTTCAAGACGGACTCTGTCACCATATCTAAACGTCCTGAAAAAACCCCTGATGGAACGGCCTATAAACTTTGTCAACAATTTTAGCGTGATGAGCCATGGCGGCCCAGATCTCTTTGTGCGGCTGCATAACCGGCTCTCGGTTTTGTTTGACGAATACGTCAGCGGCGATATTGACAAGGCTGCTATGCTGCGGACATTGGACCGCGCCGTATCCGATGTGGTGGGTTACTATGCTGATCAGGGTTTTGACCCAGAGGAAATCACTCCGGAAATCGTAAGGGAGCTGTATGCGAACTGCAAATTGGAAATGGTCAGAGTCGGATATTCCAAGAGCCTCGACGAAGGTGCGCAGATTGCCAGGGAAAAGGGAATTAACGGATTTTGGATGTATTATAATGCCGATCACTATTATTTTACAGAGGACCTGATCGACACCGTCCACGACCATCTGGAGTCCCTCCCGGAGAAGTACGGCTGCGGTCCGATGGAACTGGAACGGGATTTCCCGGAGGGAGACATCCGGAGGCGGGACTACGGCTCCTACAACGCCTATTTTAATGCCCGGCTGCGGAGCACGGGCGGGAGCATGATCGACCAGACAATCGCTCCGCCAAAGGGCTTCAAGATGTTCTTTGACTCCAACAGCAAGGGAACGAGCCG
>CATNDT010000195.1 GCA_950097035.1 uncultured Oscillibacter sp. | reverse complement strand
CCATGTGCATGGGGCCGGTGGGGTTGGCGGAGACGAACTCCACCATGATCTTCTGTCCCCTTAAAGCGCCGCAGGTGCCGTAGTCCGCCCCCTCGCTCTCAACGGCGGCGCACACGCCCTCATACCAGCTGTTATTCAGGCGGAAGTTTAAAAAGCCCGGCCCGGCGATTTCGGCGGATGCAAAATAGCTGCCTGTCAGGTCCATGTGGTTCAGCAGCGCCTGGGCAATGTCCCGCGGGGACTTTCGCAGCGCCCTGGCCGCCGCCATGGCAAAGGTTGTGGTAAAGTCGCCGTTGGCAGTGTCCTTGGGGATCTCTACCGGGGCGGAGGCCATCTCCGCCTGGGGCAGCGCTCCGTCCGCCGCCGCCGCGCGATAGGCGGTTATGGTCAGCTCAGCCGCCTGATTCTTCGCGTTTTGGATCATATTGATCATATCTCTGGAATCCCTCTTTTCATTGGTATAGATTACCGGCAATTACCGCCGCCGCACACGGATTTTAAAGCAGTTTCGCCCTGTGACGTTGTGTTCCACCGCAATGGAATACCGGATCTCCATCAACCCGCCCCGGTCGGTCAGGTTGTGACGCAGGCGGCTGGTCTGGATATCCACCGTCAGCTCTCCAAAAGGCGTTTCATACAGTGACGTGTGCTGACGCCCCTCCTCAAACACCATCTGGGAATTCACCCCGCCGCTGCGGGTTAAAATCACCTGCCGGCCCCGCACCGCAAAGGTAGTGGTGGTGCCCTCCATACCGGTGAGGGCGCTCTCCTCATAGCGGAGATCCATCCCCTCCGGCGTTAAAACCATGGTCCCCTCGGTCATCAGCTCTGTGGCGTCCGGGTCCACACCGTCAAAATACTGCTCACCCCGGATGGACAGCAGCACGGGCACGCCCTTTTCATCAATACTGGTCAATGTCAACCCTCCGGGCCGCGTGATGCAGGTCCTCCCGCAAAAACAGCGACGCAATGTCCTCAAAATTCTCCGGTCTCTCGCTGACGTAAAAGGCCGTCTCGCCCCGGCGGTCTCCCTCCGCCCGGAGCCCCCTGGCCTTCAGCAGCCGCTTGAGCTCAAAGGCGGACTCCTCTCCCGCAGACACCAGCGTCACACCGGGGCCGCAGATGTCCGCAATGATCTCCTGCAGCAGCGGGTAGTGGGTACAGCCCAGAATCAGCGTATCCACCCCGTCCTCCAGCAGCGGCCGCAGATACTCCCGGGCCACGGTCTCAATAACCACGTCCCCCCGGTTTACCCTGCCGTTTTCCACCAGCGGCACAAACAGCGGGCAGGGCCGGCCATAGACCTGCACCGCCGGGTCCAGCCGCCGCAGAGCCGCCTCGTAAGCCCCGGAGCGGATGGAGGCCAGCGTGGCGATCACGCCCACCCGTTTATTCTTTGTCACCAGCAGCGCCCGCCGGCAGGTGGGCTCCACCACGCCCACAACAGGCAGGTCGTTTTCCGCCTGCAGAGCCTCTAAAGACGTGGTGGACACCGTGCCGCAGGCAATGAGAATGGCCTTGAGGTCAAAGGTTCGCAGAAACCGCACATCCTGCCGGGCATATTTCAGCAGCGTCTCCCTGGCCCGCCCGCCGTAGGGCACCCGGGCGGTGTCTCCAAAGTAGATCAGGTCCTCAGACGGCAGAATCTCCCGCAGGGAACGCACCGCCGTCAAACCGCCTAATCCCGAGTCAAACACGCCGATTGGCCGCAAATCCATACTGCATACTACTCCTTATCAGGTATTCGCCGTATCCCGCCGGCAAAAAGCCGGGATGCACCGGAAACACGCTAGGGTTATATATTATACTATGTTCCCCAATTCACCGCAAGACAGATTTTAGTCTTTTTTCCCGCTTTTTTATGTAGCTTTTTCAAATAGGATTTGTTATAATCTTGCTGATTACAGTCTGGGGAGGCAAGCGTCCATGAAAATCGAGCTGACCGAACAGCAGTACCGCTACCTGCTGGACCTGGTGTACATAGGAAACTGGGTCATCAACTCCACCCGGGAGAATGACCGCATCAAGGAATATGACGAGGTGGAGAGTGTGGTGTTCTCCCACTGTGTGCGGCACAGGATGCCCAAACTGGTAGAGCTTTACCAGGGCGGCCTGATCCCCTCCCGCGCCTATGCCGACGGCGGCATCCACGAGGCCATCGAGCGGTATGAGGACATTGTATTTTACGAGATCCTGGCGGAGGAGCTGGCCCTGCGGGATATGGACGGCGAGCCCCTCACCCGGGAAAACTACGCGGAGCTGATGGACCGCATCGACACCTATCTCACAGAGTTTGACGAGCACGGCACAGACCATATCTCCGTGGATCTGGACGAGTAGGCGTAAAATTTATAAAAGCCCGCAAAACCCCTTGACATGGAGCGGACTCCATGTGATATACTCTAAACCGTATATGAAGCAGACCGCGGCCCCGGCAAGGAACCTCCCCCTGCCGGGGCCGCGGACGGCAGCGGAGCAGCTCTACCGCCGAAACAGGAACGGAAAAGGAGAAACGGTTATGGCAGAAAAATCCAAGGTCTACTTTGCGGACTTCCGCTGCCCCAGCTGGCGGGAGAACCTGCCCCAGAAGCTGGCCCGGCTGATGATGACCGCCGGCTTTGGCGAGATCGACATGGAGGACAAGTACGTCGCCATCAAGATGCACTTCGGCGAGCCGGGAAATCTGGCCTACCTCCGGCCCAACTGGGCCAGGGTGGTGGCCGACCTGGTGAAGTCCCAGGGAGGCAAGCCCTTTTTGACGGACTGCAACACGCTGTATGTCGGCGGGCGGAAAAACGCCCTGGACCACATCGAATCCGCCTATGTCAACGGCTTCACCCCCTACTCCACCGGCTGCCACGTCATCATTGCCGACGGGCTGAAGGGCACGGACGAGGTATCTGTCCCCGTGGCGGGCGGCGAATATGTGAAGGAGGCCAAAATCGGCCGGGCCGTGATGGACGCGGACGTGTTTGTCAGCCTCACCCACTTCAAGGGCCATGAGCAGGCCGGCATGGGCGGCGCGCTGAAAAACATCGGCATGGGCTGCGGCTCCCGGGCGGGCAAGATGGAGCAGCACAACTCCGGCAAGCCCTTTGTGAAGGAGAAAAAGTGCATCGGCTGCAAGGCCTGCGCCAAAATCTGCGCCCACGGCGCGCCCCAGTTCGGGCCCGACGGCAAGGCGTCCATCGACACGGACAAGTGCGTGGGCTGCGGCCGCTGCCTGGCGGTCTGCCCCAAGGACGCCATCGACTGCCTCTACGACGAGGCCCCCACCATTCTGAACAAGAAAATCGCCGAGTATACCAAGGCCGTGGTGGACGGGCGGCCCTGCTTCCACGTCTCCCTGGTGCTGGACGTCTCCCCCAACTGCGACTGCCACGGGGAGAACGACGTGCCCATCGCCGCCGACGTGGGCATGTTCGCCTCCTTCGACCCCGTGGCCCTGGACCAGGCCTGCGCCGACGCGGTGGTGTCCCAGCCCCCCATGCCCGGCTCCGTGCTGTTTGACGAGGGCTTCGACTGTAACTGCGGCGACGTTCTCCTGGCCGCCCACCCGGACACCCACTGGCAGTCCTGCCTGGAGCACGCGGAGAAGCTGGGGCTCGGGTCCCGGAAGTATAAGCTGATCAAAATCTGAGCGATTTACCGGACGAGGCGCGGCGGAAAGCCGCGCCTCTTTTTCCGGTTCTATCTGTCCCCTCCTTCTCATACAATGCGGTATCACGACCGAGAGGTGGACAACATGACGACAAGAAATGAAGTGCTGCTGGAGGGACGGGTCCTGGGAGAGCCGGAGTGGTCCCACGAGAACCATGGCACGCAGTTTTACCGCGTATATCTCCAGGTCCCCCGGCTCAGCGGCCAAACGGACCTTCTGCCGGTGCTGCTGCCCGGGGGGCTGGCCGCCCAGGCGGCGGTGGGGCGGCTTCTCCGCGTCCGGGGTCAGCTCCGCTCCTTCAACAACCGCAGCGGCGTGGGCAGCCGCCTGGTGCTGACGGTCTACGCCCAGGACCTCCAGCCGGGACTGGACGAGCCTCAAAACCAGATCGCCCTCTCCGGCGCGCTGTGCAAGCCCCCCATCTTCCGCCGGACCCCCTTGGGGCGGAGCATCTGCGATTTGATGCTTGCCGTCCCCCGGCGGTACGGCCGGGCGGACTACCTGCCGGTCATCGCCTGGGGACAGCTGGCGGTGAAGGCCAGCCGCCTCCATGTGGGAGACTCCCTGGCCCTGGAGGGCCGGGTCCAGAGCCGTACA
>CATNDT010000194.1 GCA_950097035.1 uncultured Oscillibacter sp. | reverse complement strand
GCCCCGACCCGCGGTTCTGCCCTCCGCGGCCTGCCAGCGGTAGGGCTCGCTCCGGAGGGGCGGCGGGGCCGCCCGCTGTTCCTTTTCATCGCTGCCAAACAGCTTGACCAGCAGGAAAATCAGCGCCACGGGCCAGGCCTTAATGACAAAAAAGAACACAATCAGGGCCCAGGAAAACCAGCCGTCGTCCCGGTCTTTCTCCTTCTTCGCCACGGTTCACTCCCCCTTTTTCCGGTCCCGCGCCTTCAGCTTCCGCCGGTGGCCCTGTTCATCCACCACCACGGTGTTATCCAGCTGGCCCTTCAAATTTCCCACCACGGCATCGATATACTCCCGGCGGAGGGCGTCCCGCTCCTGGGTCTCCTCCGCCGTCAGGCCCTCCGCCCTGGCCTTGCGGGCCAGCTGGTTAATGCGGTCGATCTTCTGCTGTTCCACAGTCTGTCCTCCCTAAATATAGCGCTTGATGACAATGGAGATGCGGCCCTTTTTCGTCACGCCGCCCACCTGCTCCAGCGTAAATTTTCCAAATCCCCGGGCGGACACAGTGTCCCCCGCCGCCAGGGGCTTGTCCGGCTTAACGCACTCCCGCCAGTTCACCTGCACCCGGCCGCTTTCCACCAGTCCGGCGGCCTTGCCCCGGGCCATGCGGAACCCCGCGGCGGCCACGGCGTCCAGCCGCAGGGAGCTGACGGTATCCCGCAGCTCCTGGCAGGAGACCTCCGGAATGTGGAGATGGGCCGCCGGAATCTCAGACACGGTGAGCTTTGCCCGTCCGGCGGAATCCCAGCTGCGGAGCAAAAAATCTGCCACCGTGTCCAGCACCACCAAATCGGCGCTGTCCGGCCCCACCAGAATGTCTCCCAGCTTCTCCCGTACGACGCCCATACCCATAAGGCTGCCCAAAAAATCCCGGTGTGTCAGGCGGTACTCCGCCCGAAAGGCGGCCCGCAGGCACCGAATGGGGCTCTGGCTCTCCGCGTCCTCCGCCTCCAGCCAGTCCGGCAGAAAGAGGAGCAGCCGGCGCTCCGCGCCGTCGTAGCCCCCCAGGGCGGCACAGGCCGTCTCCGCCACGCCGGCCAGGCTTAGCAGGTCCCGGGCCTGGGCCAGCTGGGCGGGACTCAAAAAATCCGTGGCCGCGGGGATGTTGCGGCTTTGGGCCTGGGCGCTGCGGTCCAGGACCTTGGCCAGCAGCAGCCGGTCCTCTCCCACCGCTCCCAGGCGGTCCAGCAGCTGGCCCTTATCCATGGCGCAGCTCCTGGGTGCGGACCAGGGCGGCATAGGCCCCGTCCTTTGCCATCAGCTCCTCGTGACTGCCCAGCTCCGCAATGCGCCCTTCCTCTATCACGGCGATACGGTCCGCGCTGCGGACAGTGGAGAGCCGGTGGGCGATGATGATGGTGGTACGCCCCCGGGAGAGCTTTTCAAACGTCTCCTGGAGCCTTGCCTCCGTCACGCTGTCCAACGCGGACGTGGCCTCATCCAAAATGAGCACCGGCGGGTTTTTCAAAAAGATACGGGCGATAGAAATACGCTGCTTCTGCCCGCCGGAGAGCAGCGTCCCCCGCTCCCCCACATAGGTGTTGAACCCCTCGGGCATGGCCACAATGTCGTCGTAGATCTCCGCCAGCTTTGCCGCCTGGGCCACCTCCTCCTCAGTGGCGCCGGGGCGGCCGTAGCGGATGTTTTCCAGAATGCTGGCCGCAAATAAAAACACGTCCTGCTGCACCACACCCACATTCTGCCGCAGGGACTCCTGTGTCACCTGGCGGATGTCGGCGCCGTCAATGCGGACGGCGCCGTCCGTCACGTCATAAAACCGGGGAATCAGCTGGCAGAGCGTGGACTTTCCTCCGCCAGAAGGGCCCACCACCGCCACGGTCTCGCCGGGGCGGATGTGGAGGTCCACGTCGTGGAGCACCGCCAGATCATCCTGGTAGGCAAAGCTGACATGGTCCACATCGATACGGCCGGCCACCCGCTGCAGCACCTCCGCATCCGGCGCATCCTGCATGGCGGGCTCCTCCCGCATCAGCTCAATGAAGCGGCCCAAACCCGCCGTGCCGTTGGCAAAGAGCTCGGCAAAGGTGGAGAGCTTGCGAATAGGATTGACGAAGGTGGTGATATAGAGGCTAAAGGTAATCAGGTCCACGGTATCCATCTGGCCCCGCATGATCAGTAACCCCCCGGCGGCGATAACCGCAACAGATAAAATACACAGGAAGAACTCCATCACCGCATTAAACCTGCCCATGGCCCTGTGGAAGGCCCGCTTGGAGGTTTTAAAGCTGTCGTTGGAGGTCTCAAACTTACGGAGCTCCGTCTCCTCGTTGGCAAAGGCCTTGGCAGTACGGATGCCGGAGAGTCCGGACTCAATATCCGCATTGATCGTTGCAGTGCGCTGCTTTACCCGGGCAGAGGCCTCCTGCATGGATCTGCGGCAGATCCACACCACCGCAAAGAAAATGGGCAAAATCACGGCAATGACCAGAGCCAGACGCCACTGGATGGTAAACATCACCGCCAAAGCCCCCACGATGGTAACGCCGGAGATGAAAATGTCCTCCGGGCCGTGGTGGGCCAGCTCTGTGATATCAAAGAGGTCGGCAGTGAGGCGGCTCATCAGCTGGCCGGTGCGGTTCCGGTCAAAGTAATCAAAGCTCAGCTCCTGCATATGACGGAACAGGTCCCGGCGGATATCCGCCTCCACCAGAATGCCGAAGGTGTGGCCCCAGTAGCAGATGACATAGGTCAGCACCGCCCGCAGGGCAAAGGCCGCCAGCACCACCGCCATCACGGCGAAAAAGGTCTGATAGGCGCTCTGGGGCAGCAGCTCATACATACACCAGCGGGACACGGCGGGAAATGCCAGGTCAATCAGAGAGATCATCAGCGCACATGCCAAGTCCATAATAAAAAGCCGTCTGTGGGGCCTGAAATACGAGAGAAATATCTGCAGCGTAGATTTTTGTTGGAATTCCCGGGTGGTCATAGCTATACTCCTTGCCATTTTTAATCAATGGTATCATAGCACGTTTCCCGCTTTGGTGCAACAAAATATCCCTCGGTTTTTACGGCACAGGCATAAGCTGCAGATATCGGAAAGCCGTCGGATACAGGTCTATGCCGCATCCCGTAAAGATAACCCCGGATGCAGTGCATCCGGGGTTATCTTTACAGTCAACCGTTGGACAGATACTCGCCCTTCATATAGCCGGTGGTAGTCACGCCGCCCACCGCGCTGAAGGTGATCTCATACCAGCCGTTTCCGGCATCTGCCACCACCTGGACGGAACCGCCGTTGGGAATGGTAGCCAGAATATCGTGGCTGGTGCCGGGACCGGAGCGGACCCGCACACCGTTTCCACCGTTGATGACCACCGCTTTGCCCGTTTTCAGCGTGCCGCCGGAGGGGGCGGGCGTTGTGGTAGACGAGGTGGTGGTCTTGCTGCCCGTCACCCGGACAATACACACGGCCTTGCGGCTGCCGTCCGTCACCAGCACGTTGGTGGTGCCGGCGGAGATGGGCGTAATGTTGCCAGAGCTGTCCACCGAGGCAATGCCGGGGTCCTGGCTGATCCAGGTGTATGTCCCGCTGCCGCCGGAGACCCGCAGCTGAACGGCCCCCTCCGAGACAGACCGGGTAAAGTCCGTATTGTTCAGCGTCAGTCCGCCGGGCAGGGCATTTGCGGCCTCGTAGGAGGTGACGCCGCCGGAAGCAGGCGGAGTGGTGGTGTTGGTATCCGGTGTATCAGGCATGTTGCCATCGGGCTCCGTGGCACCGGGATCGGCAGTGCCGGGCTCGTCTGCACCAGGCTCATCTGCGCCGGGCTCTGTGACATCGGGATCAGATACCGTGGGGTCCTTCACTACAGGCTTATCCGGCTCGATGGGATCCTCTACGCCGGGCTTATCCTCCGGCCCGTCGTCCTTTTTAAACTTATCGGCAATCTTGTCGCCCCACAGCAGGTACACCAGCAGCGCGGCCATAAAGAGAATCAGCACCACCAATGTGGGTGTGACCAGATTGGGCTGCCGCCCACTGGCAGCACGGGGCGCAGCGGACCGGCGGCCGCCCCGGCTGGCCCCTCCCCGCTGGGACTCTTCCTGAGCCATCTCGTCCTCCTCGCAGAAGGGACAGTATTTATATGTATCAGAATATCTCTCCCCACAGACGGGGCAGCGTTTCATTGCCATGGTAATCCTCCTGTAAATTTACGGTTTCACAATTTACATAATATCGGCTTTTTCTCCTTCCGTCAAGAGCAGCTGTCGAATTTTTGGGAAATTAGCCCCATTTCGCTCCAGGGAGTGCCAAATTGCCCCATCATTGGAAAAGACCG
>CATNDT010000193.1 GCA_950097035.1 uncultured Oscillibacter sp. | reverse complement strand
TCGTCCACAAATTTTTCGTCCACATCCCACAGCCGCTCCAGAAGCCGCTGGCGGGTCAGGACCTGTCTCGGATTTTTGCAGAATAGAAACAGCATCTTGTACTCCATAGAGGAAAGGGTAAGCGGTTTCCCGTTCAGCGTGGCGGCCTGCTCCGAGAAGTCCAGGAACAGCCTGCCGTCATCGTAGATGTCCCTTGCCGGCTTGTGGTGCTCCAGCATGGTGAACATGGCGCGGATCTTCCTCTGCAGGGCCCCGATGGAAAAGGGCTTGGTGATGTAGTCCACTGCTCCCGCCTCATAGCCCCGAAGCTGGTCGCTCTCCTGGTCGTTGGCGGTCAGGAAGATCACCACCGTGTCGGGGTGCTCCGGTTTAATCAGCTGGCACAGGTCGTAGCCGTTCCCATCCGGCAGGTTGATGTCCAGCAGTACAAGATCGAATTCCGTTCCGGCCAGCAGGGCGGCGGCAGCCCTGGCGTTCAGGGCCGGTGTAGCATCCCAGCCGTCCAAGGTCAGATTGTAGGCCAGGGTTTTATTCAAAAGGGCGTCGTCCTCGACGATCAGGATCCGTTTCATGGCTCATCCTCCTTTGGATTTTGAGAACAGTATAACAGAGAAATGTCCGAGAAATGTTACAGAGGCCTGTCTTTTCCGAAAAAATTTTCATTTGAAAATCCCGCTTCCATAAAGTAAACGGACAAGGCTCAAACAAGCCTTGTCCGTTCGCATTTACCCGGTAATTTTTGTGAAGTCACTCATGAGGCTATCTCTCCGGCATTTTGAAGCCTGTAAGCGCCTGGTTCAGGTAATCATTGAAGGGCTTCATCCGGCGGAAGATGTTCACCGCATTGGACACGAACGACTTGCTGTCCGCAAATTCTTCGTCTTGGATGGGATATTCCAGATACCAGCTCTTGTACTTCAGATATTCCGCCTGGGGATGCTCCTTTTCGTATCCAGCCGGGACGTTTTTCAGTGCTGACCCGCCCACCGTAAAATGTTCCCGGAAGGGCGGGGCGGTGATGACTGCCTCCCACTCACCGCCGTGTTCTGAGATGTAATTCCGCACCATTCGGGTGGCGTCTTTGAACATATCGGCAAACAGGCCGCCACCCAGGAAGGACTGTCCGCCCGGCTTTATCATCAGATAATAGCCCACTGGAATGGGCAGCTTTCCCATGGATGAGATGTGCGCCCGGAATGCGGGGTTGTAAGGGGACTTGTCATGGCTGAATCTGGTGTCCCGCACCAGCTTGAAGGTCAGTTCCTTGGGAGCGTAGCCCAGGATACTGCTGTCAAATTCTCCGATTTGGAGCATCAGAGCCTGGATCAGCTCCTCAAACTGTGCGTTGGCCGCCTGGTACTCAGCCTTATGCGCGTGGTACCACTCCCGGTTATTGTTGGCGCTCAGCTGCGTCAAATAGTCCAAAATCATCTGCGTATTCATTTCCTGCCTCCCTTACGCGTCCGCAACCGTGGAGAGGGCCGGGCCATTCAGAAAGTCCCGAATCATCTTCTTCAACCGCTCTGTGGACTGATATGCCCGGCAGAACGAGAACTGCTGGGAGTATCCGTCAATCTCCTCCATGGCCGCCGTCACCTCCACGGCGGTGTCGCTGGGTCTGGCGGCGGTAAAGTCCAGGCGGTCAGGAGCGATGCGGTGGTTCTGGATCGCATAGTTGACTCGATTGGCGCAGCGGCAGGTTCCCTTCCCGTACTCGCCGCAGTATTCCGAAAGGAAGTCCGCCATCTTCTTCCGCACCCGGGAGAGGCGCTGGCGATAGGCTTCCGGGGTAATGCCCAGAATGTCTCCGGCAATCCGGCTGTCCACCCGGAACATGGTGCCCAAGATAAAGATACAGCGGCTCTCCGGGTCCAGACACTGGAGCATTACATTCGTGCAGGACAGCTTCAGTTCCTCGGCCAAGATGGCCCTCTCTACATTCTGGGTCAGGTCGGGTACATCCTGAATCTTCCCGTTGCGGATGTCATCTCCGTAGAACTCAAAGCTCAAAGGAAACTGGGCGAACATGTGCTTCTTATAGTCTTTGAGGTGGTTCACCGCAATGCGGAATACCCAGGTTGTGAAGCTGCTCTCCCCTTTGAAGGAAGAGAGGTGGGTCATGACCTTCAGCAAAATGTCCTGGGATGCGTCCTCCGCGTCATGGAACGTGCCCAGCATTCGCAGGGATAGATTGAATACCAGATCCTGAACACCGGTCAGCAAAGTCTCCAGTGCGGCTCTATCCCCGGCGGTGGCCTGCTCGATCAGAACAGACAATTCTTGATTTTCTTTCGTGTTCATAAAAACACCTCCTGCAGGATTAGACTATCATGAAGCAAATCTGTGACAAAACAGCGGAAAATTTCTTGCGGATTATGGCTTCGATTGACAGTATAAACGCTAGAGGGCATTTTTACAATTATAAAAATATACTCACCAGCCCGGCCAGCAGGAGCATGATAGTGGGTACAACGTATTTCCTCGGATGGTGCCAGAGATCGCTTTCGATCTTCCAGCCCCGGATGGGGCAGTACCACTCCAGCAGGACGGAACCGGCCGCACTCAGCAGGGCGAAAGCAGCCGCTGTCAAAGCGTGGAGCGGGACAATTCCGCCGATCTGGAGCTGCCAGCTGCACAGGAAAATGATGTCCGCAGCCAGATTGCACCCGAAGATGAACAGGCAGTAGGGGACGCAAAACGCACTGCCCTGTCCCGGCAGGAAGCGCACAGCCTGCTCCAGGGCTGGGTCGCAGGACAGCAGGATACAGATGGGGGTATTCAGCGAGAGAATAGCAAAACCGATGGGCGGAACGAACCAGGCCTCCATCTGCCCCAACAGCACCGGCAGGACGCAGGCCGCACCCCACATGGCGGCCGTGTTGACCAGATAATTTTTGTGGACCATCAGGTAGCGGAACAGGTAACGCCACACGGAGTAGCGATGGTGGACTTTGACCGTCCACCTGCGGCGCTCGGGCCGGACATAAAAGGCGTAAGCGTCGGTGCGACCCAGGCGCAGGGGATAGAGACAGGACACCACCACAATAGCGGCCAGGGCGCAGAGGATACTCCCCAGGGTTTCCACCCAGCTCCAGCGGGAGACCGCCCAAACCACGGCCAGCAGTCCAGCAGTCTTGGTCAATAGCGTGTAGGCCCCCAGAGCGGCCACATAGGAAAATATCAGACTCCGCCCCTCGAAAGGGAGCATGAACATATTTTCCATGTTGATCCTGTTGTCCCCGGAAGAGAGGACCTGCCACATGACCCCAGCAGAGAAGGCGCCGGTCATCAGGTACAGGATGGCTGGGGCAATTTTCACCTGGAGTCCGGAGATATGCAGACCCCAAAAGATCACCAGATCAAGGAAGAGCGTCCGGGCCAGCCGCTCGTATTTCACGCCGAACAGCTTCTTGGCGATCATATCAAAGCTCATTTTCATCATGCAGGGCCTCCCGAATTGTATCCGCATTGATCTGACTGCCCTCAAAGCTCCGCCGGATCTGCCCGTCCTCCAGCACCAATACCCGGTCAGAGGTCAGGGTGATGCTCTCCAGGATGTGGGAGGAGAAGAGGACCGCCCCGTGCTCCTTGTACCCCGCAATCAGCTGGTACAGGTACTCCGTACTTTGGAAGTCCAGCCCGTTTACCGGCTCGTCCAGCAGAAGCAGTTCCGGTTTCAGGACAAAGGCGGTAATCAGGAACGCCTTTTTCTTATTGCCGGTGGACAGGTCCTTCAGCAGCGTGTCGGTGTAGCTCTCAAAGTGAAAGCCCCGCACCAGCTCGGACGCGTCGGGCAGTTTTGCTTTGTATGCCGCCGCCACATAGGACAGATACTCCCGAAAGGTAAAATACTGGAAGGAATTGTCCTCGGCAAAGACGGTGTACCGGCTCAGTTTGAAGTCCTTGTCCCGGAAGGAGGACGGCTGGCCGTTCAGCCAGATGCCGTCACAGCGGAACCCCTCATGCAGACCGGACAGGGTTTTCAGAAAGGTGGTCTTTCCGGCCCCGTTCAGGCCGATCAGCCCCACCACCTCATGGGAACGCAGCTGGAGGGAGAAGCCGGACAGCACATCCTTTCCCTCACTGTACCAGGCACTGAGGTTTTGAAGCTCCAGGATGTTTCCGTTCATGGTCAATTTCCCTTCTTCCCATTTTTCTCCTTTTTCCAGGTGGCGTGGGCGGAATATCCGAAAGCCGCCCCCATCAGGACATAGAGCTCGGCCCATTCCAGGTTGCCGGATACGCCGCTGACGACCGCCGCTGCCAGCCAGATCAGAGCCAGGATACCACGAATAGTAACATGACGCATAACAATTTCCTCCTCGAAGCAGCGCTTCTTTGATGTACCTGCATCATAGCAGAAAACCGGGCGCTGTGCGGGAATGTCCGCAAACGGCAGGTT
>CATNDT010000192.1 GCA_950097035.1 uncultured Oscillibacter sp. | reverse complement strand
ACGCCCTCATGGGCGCCATTGTCAAGGCCAAGCCCGCCGCCGCCAAGGGTCAGTATATCCGCAGCTGCGTCGCCGCCTCCACCATGGGGCCGGGCGTGAAGATGTCTACGGCGAAGCTGATCTGATAAAATTCTGGTATTTGAGGGGTTGACTTTTGGCAGCTTCTTGAATATAATATTTGATGCGTTCCAAAGACAGCAGGTGGAGAAGACTCCGTAAGTCCTGCCGAGGGCGGCATATCGTGAGATTGCTTTCCGTCCTTGTGTCTTTTTGCCGCAAGGACGGTTCCTTTTTTGAACGCATTTATAATTCCTACGGAGGTGAAAACAAGAATGCCTAACGCAAAGGTCTTATCCGAAAAGCAGGCCATCGTGGCCCAGCTGACCGAAAAGATCCAAAAGGCCACTGCGGGCGTGATTGTCGACTACAAGGGTATTACCGTTGAAGAAGACACCACGCTGCGCCGTGAGTGCCGGGAGAACGAAGTGGATTACGCGGTTGTGAAGAACACGCTGCTCCGTTTCGCTTTCAAAAATACCGGGTTGGAGGAACTGGACGGTCTGTTGAACGGCACCACGTCTCTGGCTCTGTGCGACGATCCCGTGGCTCCCGCCCGCGTCATGGCGAACTACGCTAAGAAGCTGGACGGCAAGTTTGAGATCAAAGGCGGCTTCATGGATGGCAAGCCCGTGGATCTCGCCACCATCAACTCTCTGGCTTCCATTCCCGCGCTGCCTGTCCTGCAGGCGCAGGTTCTGGGCACCATGCTGGCCCCCATCACCGGCCTGGCCGTTGTCCTCAAGCAGATCGCCGAGAAGAACGGCGCTCCCGCCGAGGAGGCAGCTCCTGCCGAAGAGGCCGCTCCCGCCGCCGAGTAAGCGGCGGACCACACTTAAATTCAATTTACTATCAGGAGGTTCATAACTATGTCTGAGAAAGTTACCGCTATGATCGAAGAGATCAAGGGCCTGACCGTTCTGGAGCTGAGCGAGCTGGTGCACGCTCTGGAGGAGGAGTTCGGCGTTTCTGCCGCCGCCATGGCCGCTCCCGCCGCCGCTGCCGCTCCCGCCGCTGAGGAGAAGACCGAGTTCGACGTGGTCCTGGCCGGCTTCGATGCCGCCGCCAAGATCAAGGTCATCAAGGTTGTCCGCGAGATCACCGGCCAGGGTCTGGCCGAGGCCAAGGCCACTGTCGAGGGCGCTCCCGCCACCTTGAAGGAGGGCGTTTCCAAGGACGACGCCGAGGCTTTGAAGAAGCAGATCGAAGAGGCCGGCGGCAAGGTCGAGCTGAAGTAAGAGCATATACCCGTATTTTCCGGAAAAAAGGGAACCTGGGGCAAATACGCCTCAGGTTCCCTTTAAGCTTGTCAGACGTTTTCCGCTGCCGCAGGGGAGGAGAGCTGGCAAAAGTAGGGACCACAGGATTTCTCGTGGGTGTGAACGTAGGTCCAGCTGAAGGACTGATTCACCAGGTACCAGTCCGCTCCGGTCAGGGTTTCCGGCTCCGGTATTGCCAGCGCTTCCGCCTTGGAAAGCGCGCGAATCCGGGCCGCTCCCTGGGGAGGATGTTCATTATAAAACAGGTAAAAGATGTCCTCCGGCCGCTCCGCCAGGGCCTGACGCGCGGCCGCCCCTTCCAGACAGGGGACCAGCTTCCGGGAAAAGATGTGCCAAAGGTAGTTTCCCTTTGCCAGCACATGCGCGCCAAGGTCCGCGTCGGATACGGCGCCGGCAAAGGCATCCAGCCACCGCTCCCGTACAGTGCGGATATCGGTGGGGAAGGTCTCCTTCCAGGGGACCATGGTGGCGACGCACCGGCAGATGGGCTGGCCGGACTGGTGGAATTTCGCCTCGTAGTCCGTCATGACGCCTACAGGACCGTTTTCATGGAGGTTTTGCGTCACCTGGGACAGCGTGAAGCCGAATTGGGGAATCTCCTCCACGGAGAAGGCGAACAGCCCCTGATTGTCGGTCTTGAAATGAATTTCCCCGTCTTCCCGCAATACCTGCCGATAGAGCTTTAGAAAATTTCCATGGGTCAGCCGCCGCTTGGCGTGGCGGACGCTGGGCCAGGGATCGCAGAAGTTGATATAGATGCGGTCCACCTCGCCGGGGGCAAAGAAATGGGGGAGCTGGTCCGCGTCGGCGTCGATAAAGTAGACGTTGGTAAGCCCCGCGGCTGCGCACCGCTCCATGGCCACCACCATGGCGTCCGGCACCCGCTCCACGGCGATAAACAGCACGTCCGGTTCCGCCGCCGCTGTTCCGGCAGTGAAACGGCCTTTGCCGCAGCCGAGCTCCAGCCGGAGTCCCTGTGCCCGGGGCATCAACTCCCGCCAGCGGCCCCGCCGGTCGTAGGGATCGCGAATGAGCTGGTTTTCACACCGCTCCATCCGGGGGATCAGGTTTTTCTTTTTCCGCATCCGCATTTGGAAGTCCTCCTGAAGGGTGAAGTCGGAAATTCCACAAGGTCTTGTGGTTTTTTGCTATTGTATCACACGTGGTTGCCTCTGTAAATGCTTTTCAGCAGGGCTAAATTGGAAATTTGAGCGCAAAATATGTTAAGTGATTAACAAAAATGCATAAAAATTAGCGGCGATTTTGTATGAAGTGTAAAAAAGCGGAAAAGCCACGCTTCAATCGTATTTTCCACTTGATAATTGGAGACGGGAATCCTATAATAAACATTGTCAGTAAATTGGCAAAGTGCGGGTTTGCTGCGTTTTTCCGCGTGCTGAGCGAAAAATGACTGGAAAAACCCCACTCTTTCCACAGGAGATCAATGGCAAAAAATAAAAATAATCAGGAGGAACAAACATGAAGGTAGCAATTTTTGGCGCTGGCACCATGGGCAGCGGTATCGCCCAGGTTTTCGCGGCAAAGGGCCATACCGCCCTGATGTATGCCAGCTCCGTCGCTTCTGCACAGAAGCACAAGGACAAGCTGGCCGCATCTCTCCAGAAGCGGGTCGAAAAGGGCAAGATGGAGCAAGCCGCCGCCGATGCGCTGCTGGCAAACGTTCTGGTAGAGGAGAAGTCCGCTTGCGCCGACGCTGACCTCATTATCGAGTGCGTTAAGGAAGACATGGCCACCAAGAAGGCTCTTTTAAACGAGCTGGACGCCATGTGCAAGCCTGAGGCCGTATTCGCCTCCAACACCTCTTCGCTGTCCATTACCGAGATGGCCAATGGGCTGAATCACCCCGTTATCGGTATGCACTTTTTCAATCCTGTTCCCAATATGAAGCTGGTGGAGATCATCCGCGGCGCCAAGACCACCCAGGAGACCTTTGATCTCATCTGGAACCTTTCCAAGGAGATTGGCAAGGAGCCTGTGGAGGTCAACGAGGCCCCCGGCTTTGTAGTTAACAAGATTCTGGTTCCTATGATTAACGAGGCCGCTGACCTGCTGAACACCGGTGTGGCCAGCGCCGAGGGTATCGACACCGCCATGAAGCTTGGCGCCAACCATCCCATGGGTCCCCTGGCTCTGGGTGACCTGATCGGCCTGGACGTGTGCCTTGCCATTATGGAGACGCTGTATAACGAGACCGGCGATCCCAAGTATCGCGCCAGCCTGCTGCTGCGCAAGAAGGTGCGTGCCGGTGAGCTGGGCCGCAAGACCGGCAAGGGCTTCTTTGACTATTCCAAGTAAAATCTGACGGAAAAGGAGTAAATGGTATGGATTTTCATCTGACAAACGAGCAGCTGATGCTCCGTAAGATGTACCGTGAGTTCGCCGAGAATGAAGTAAAGCCTCTGGCGGAGGAGGTCGACGAGACCGAAGAGTTCCCCATGGAGACCGTTAAGAAGATGGCCAAGCTGGGGATGATGGGTATCTATTTCCCCAAGGAGTACGGTGGCGCCGGCGGCGATGTGCTCAGCTATGCCATGTGCGTGGAGGAGCTGGCGAAGGTCTGCGGAACCACTGCGGTCATTGTGTCCGCCCACACCTCCCTGTGCTGCGCCCCCATCTTTGAAAACGGCACCGAGGAGCAGAAGCGCAAGTATCTGCCCGACCTGTTGAGCGGCAAGAAGATCGGCGCCTTCGGCCTCACCGAGCCCAATGCCGGCACCGACGCCTCCGG
Organism: uncultured Oscillibacter sp.; assembly: GCA_950097035.1. Lineage (GTDB taxonomy): Bacteria > Bacillota > Clostridia > Oscillospirales > Oscillospiraceae > Oscillibacter. Next base: position 327 of record CATNDT010000192.1, on the reverse strand, counting down.
CCAGCAGACTACCGCCGTTCTGGAGGGCGACCACTATGTCCTTAACGGCTCCAAGTGCTTCATCACCAACGGCAATGTGGCCGATACCTTTGTGGTCTTTGCCATGACCGACAAGTCCAAGGGCAACCACGGTATTTCCGCTTTTATTGTGGAAAAGGACTTCCCCGGCTTCTCCACCGGCAAGCATGAGAAGAAGATGGGTATCCGCGGCTCCTCCACCTGCGACCTGATTTTTGAGGATTGTATCGTTCCCAAGGAGAACCTGCTGGGCAAAGAGGGGAAGGGCTTTAAGATTGCCATGCAGACCCTGGACGGCGGCCGTATCGG
>CATNDT010000191.1 GCA_950097035.1 uncultured Oscillibacter sp. | reverse complement strand
ACCGTAGATCCGGTTGCTGTTCACCAGGGCGTAGGAGGCGGATTTATTGGCAAAACTGGATGAAGGATTTTTAAGCAGGATCCCGCACTGACCGCCCCACAAAAAGTTCCCTACAATTGCGGGTTGGGTATTCGCTACAGCATTTGAGGCGGACTTTATTATGCAAATTGCGGCCGGATTAAGGGCAGATTGATCCGCGATAATGGCATTCCCGGTAATAGACCCGCCACCATATCCAACGATCTGTCCGTTATGAATAACATTTCCTGAGACGGAAAATGCTCCAAGGTAGGTCTCGGTAATTGGCGTCATCACCGCTGCATCGACACTGATACTGCCGTTTGTAAGCCGGTTTCCAACTATGGATGCGAAAGATTTAACACCAATGCTGCAGTTATATAAGTAATTCCCCTTCATCTCAATTCCGCTCTGAGATGAGGTGCTCACCTTAGTTTTTACTGAGGATACAACCACGTTGTCAGCGAAGACGCAGAGAACGTCCTCGACCGATGAAGTGATAGCGATACTTCCATAGCTGCTATACCCGACAGAATTGATTTTGAATACGTTGTTGGCTATCACGCATCCAAGCCGATTTTTAACTGATATCGTGGAGCTGATTCTGCGAATATTCAGAACGATCCCCTGCTCACTTGCGCCAGGAGACCAGTCAAAGGTATTCCCTACGCAAATAAAGTTACAGTGCCGATCATCAAGCTCTTGATCGCATCCGATACTTGAATTATCAAACCGGCACCCTGTAACAGAAAGTGATGTGTTAAGCGCGGAGAGATATCCGTCTGAAATGGAGAGGCCCTGAACTGAGAGCATAAAGTCACCGTCAACGCCATTCGCGGAAATCTTCCCGCCCTCTAAGACGGTGCTTCCCGGCTCCCCTACGAGGGCCAGATCCCCGCGCGGGCCGCTGATGGAGATGGATGCAGACAATTTGTAGGTCCCGCCCAGGATGGCGATTTCGCCGCCGCCGGCGGGCAGGGCATCAATGGCGGCCTGGAGCTCCACATCATCATTGGTTCCATCACAGAGGAAATCGCAATCTGCCTGTGTCCAGCCTGCGGTGGAGGTGCCCACCACGAACCGGCAGGTGCGCTTGCCGGAGACGGATTCAAACGCGTCGTTGACGGCGTTGACGCCCCGCTGGGCCTTGTTCACCATCTCCATGAGGTAGTTGTAGCCGTGCTGGTGGGAGAGATTTACCTCCTCCCCTGTGGGTGCCACAATCTGCCCGGCCTGCCAGTTCTCCGGCAGATCCGCCGGCAGCGGCGCCGCAATGGGTTTGTCTGCCATATCAGACTCCCTCCTTTACCGTAAAGCTGTGGCGCAGGGAGGTGACCTCCTCCAGCAGGGGCAGGTGGACCGCACAGGAGGTGAGGACGTTCCCGTCCCTGTCCAGCAGCTCCACCTGCTCCACCGCCGTCACCTGGTCCCGCCGCACGGGATAGGACACGCTGCCCATGTTCCCTACAACGGAACGGGTCAGGGCTGTTATCAGAATGCTGCCGTTGAGCCGGGCGGCGTACACGTCCCCGGCCACAAAGCCCGCCGTCTGCTCCAGCAGGGCGGGGCGGATGCTGGCGGTTGTCTCCATCTTCAGTACCTCCTGTTCCAAATAGCTGACAAATGGTTTCTGCCCCAGGGCCCACGCGCCCAGGACGTAATTGTAGGTGAGCTTCCCGCTGGCCACCCGCTCCGCCAGCTTCAGTCCGGCGTCCATCCGCGGCCGGGCGATGTAGACGATGTGGCAGGGTTTGATGATGCTCAAAAGGGCGGAGACCTCGCCGAAATAGCGCTGGGACTCCACGGATGCCTCGATGTACAGGGTGTAGTTGGGGTAATCCACCTCCACCAGATAGTTCCCCGGACCAAAGAGCAGATCCAGCTTCTCCCGCAGGAAGATGAGGGTGAAGGGCGGGCGCAGGGACAGGCGGTTCAATACCCGCAGGCGGCGGAAATCCAGGTCCTCCTCCGGCGCGGGCAGGATGCGCAATATGGCCTCCCACTGGGCGGTCGTGCCCTCGTCCATGGTCTGGACAAAGAGGTTTTTGTGGATCTGGTCCATGGCCTCCGCCAGACAGCGCAGTTCCTCCCCCTCGCTGCGGCACAGATACTGGAAGTCCAGGATCCGCCGGAACCAGCGGGGATAGTATTTGCAGATATTGGTCTCAGGCATTTACGTTTACCTCCCCTAACACGGGCACCTGCTGCAAGAGTCCATCCTCCCGCAGCTCCAGGTCCCCGGCGCCGCCGTTGATGGTGAGTCCGGTGACGTTGATGACGCCGGGCACCGACAGCATGGCCGCCGTCACCCGGGCGGCGTAGACCCAGGCGGAATAGTGGGTGAGGCCGGAGGCGTCCGGCTTGTCCCAGTCCCGGCGGACGGAGAGCAGGTAGCCCTCCACCGCCTCCCGGACCGGCGCGGCCAGCTGTCCGGCGGTGTATCCCGGACCCAGGGAGAGGGCTGCGGCGATGTTTACCGTGACAGTCTCCGGGGCGGTCACTGTCACAGTCGCTCCGATAGGCGCGGTGCCGTAGCCCAGCCCCTGGTCCGGGGGCGGGTCCACGGTATTCTGTACCGTCTCCACCAGCTGTGGGGAGGCGGGCATCCAGTCGGCCCCCATGACGGACAGCTTCACCGTGCCGCCGCCGTCCCAGGTGGGATATACCTGCAGGCCGCCCACGCCGTCAATGGCCAGCACCACCCGCTTGTAGTCCGCCACATTGCCGCCGAAGGGCTGCTCCGTCAGGGCCTCGATGGCCCTCCGGCGCAGGCTCTCATCGTCCTCCTCATCGTCCCCGGCCACCAGGATATCGGTGATCTCCGCCGAGGTCAGCCCGGCGATGTAGGTGATGGGCAGGATGGGCCCGGTGTACCGGCTGCCGATGGCGCCCGGGGTCTCGCAGGTCATCTGGTACTGGCCGGGGCCTGTGCGCTCCGAGGCGGTGAAGTTGACGCTGTCCGCGCCATCGATGGTGGAGAAGCGGGCCCCCAGGGGCACGTCCACGTTGAACACCCCCAGCCGCACCGCCGCTGAGGCCGGGTAGCGCTTCACGTTGGCCAGCACCGCCAGCTTGTCCAGATCCTCCCCCACGGCGGTTTGAAGGTAGGCTCCCCGCTGGACCTGGTCCAGCTCCAGATAGAACTCCTCCAGGGCGTAGGCCCCCGCGCCGATGGCGGTCTGGATCAGGGAGCCCTCCCGCTTGTCCAGGCTGTTGGGCACCCGGTCCAGCTGGGCTTGCAGCAGGTTCCGGTAGGTCTTGGTTGCGAAGTCGATCATGCCAGAGGCACCTCCATTCCTGCGGGCACATCCCCGAACACCGTCGGCACGGTAAAGGCGGCCGTGAGGCTCACGCCGGAGAAGGTCCACCGGAAATCCTTTATCCCCAGGATGCGGCTGTCCGGGAGGAACGCGTCCTCCAGCCGCCGCTGGAGCTCCGAGGCCCGGTACACCATGTCCCCTGTCCGGGCGATGGCCACATCGTGGCAGATGAGATATCCCTCCGGCGTGTCCGTCATGTGGGGGGAGATTTTCGTGCCGTAGTAGGCTAGCATGGCTGTTCACCTCGCAAAATAAAAAGGGGTCAACTACTCGAAAAATTCGAGCAGCTGACCCCGATTGGTCCTTCCCGGCGCTCCATTGCGCCGTGGGTGCGCTATGAGATTTTCAGTTCCTTCTGGAACACGATCTGTACCTTGATGGTGCCGTCCCGCAGCTGCTTGAGCTGCACCCGGTGGCCCGCCGCCAGGGCGGCCTCTATGGCGGCGATCATCTGTGCTGTCATGACTCCTCCTCTGTGAACAGATACGCGTATTCCTGCTGGAGCTTCTTTGTTTCCTCGCAACACTTTTTGTGTATGGGCCGCAACACACTATCTGCCGGATGATCCCAGCCATGCCAATCAGGATATTTTGCTTTCTCTTCGTCTTCCTTCTTGAAATAGGCATCCCATATGGCACGAAATTTAGCTGTATATGCAGCGCAATCCGGATGATTCCGGTTAAGGCGCTTTCGTCTCTGTCCGCTCATACTCAAACCGCAGCTCCTTGCTCAAAAGTTCCATTGTCTTATGAAAACCGTCAATATCGGCTTCAAGGTCTCCCGCAAAGGCCATTGCCAAAATATCGTGTTTGTATAGCTCTCCGAACCGATGATACACTATTTCCGGGGAAACCGCAAGGGTTTCCGGTAACCGGCGCATGGTATATTCATACATGTCGTCAGATGCTTTCGCATAAGATGCACCGCTCTCAAAGAAAAATCGAACATCCTCCGCGCTGAATGAGTACCAGGTTTTAGCCGCTGGGTGGTTATGGTAGGAATAGGAACCAGCAAGACTGCTGGGGATAGCCGACAAATCCACCGCTCCGCTCTCTCCGCGGACCTGCCAGACCTTACCGTCCG
>CATNDT010000190.1 GCA_950097035.1 uncultured Oscillibacter sp. | reverse complement strand
TGGCGGCTTTTGCCGCTCATGCGGCCACGGTGCCTGTCAACGCCCCCTGCGTGGTGTGCAACGGCGCGGCTCTGTATGATTTTCAGACCGGAACATATCTGGAAACCGCCCTGCTGGATCAACAGGCTCTGGAGCGGGGCCAGCAGATCCTAAACCGCTTTCCGGATGTGGCGGTGGAGGCCTACCACATCGGCAACGCCATTCACGCCGTGCGGCCCAACGCCATTACCCGCCGCCATGAGCACCTCACCGGCGTGCGCGTCACCGAGGCCCCCAGCCTGCCGGACGTGCCCCTGCCCCTGGGAAAGCTTCTGTTTGAGGCAGACCGCCCCACGCTGGAGGCTGTTGTAGCTCTTTTGGCGGAGCAGGGCTGGAGCGGGGATTATGAGCTGATCTTCTCCGGACAGACTCTTTTGGAGATGACCGTAAAGGGCGCCAACAAAGGGGGCATGGTCCGCCGCCTGGCGGACCGGCTGGGTATCTCCATGGACCATGTGTACTGCGCCGGGGACGAGGCCAACGACATCTCCATGCTCATCGCCGCCCGGGAGGGCTTTGCCCCAGCCAACTGTGTGCCCGCCGTGCGGGCCTGCGGCGCCACCATCGTAGCCGACGCCCGGGAGGACGCTCTGGCGGAGGTTGTCTCTATTCTGGACAGGCGGTATTCCTAAGCTGCTCAGGTTCGTCTTTAACAACAGGAGGTAACGTTATGCATGACTTCTTTTCAAAAATGAACGAGGCGTATGTTCAAAAGCATTTTCCGGATGGCTCTGTATTTGAGGGCGCAATGAAAACCGGCAGGCGGAGAAGCCTCGGCGGCATCGTTTTCTTTGGCCTGTTTTTTGCTGCCACACTGTGCGGACTGGTGTGGGGAATCGGCCGGACGCTGCAGTTTGTATCCAACGGGGAGGACGACATGCTAAGCGTTGGAATCGTGGTCTGCGGATTCTTTGGCGTGATCCTTCTGGTCTGCCTGCTCATACTGATTTTCTTAATCAGGGGAAGCCGGCAAAAACGGGGCGATTACATCGCAAATTCCGCAAAACACAGCCAACTGCCGGTAAGCGAGATCGAGGCGTTTGAGCGGCAGGCAACAGCATCGGACTGTTATATTCTGACGCTGACGGCGGGCCTCGACCGGGCCCTTTCCAATGCCACGAACAAGGACGGGCTGCTCACAAGAGACTATATCTACCTGGCCGATCCCGCTCAAACCGTTATCCGCGTAGACAGCTTAAAGGCGTGCTGCCTCAGTGACTATACCTATTGCATCAATACAGGAAAGCGCCATAAAAAAATTCACTGCCTGGCGATTTATCTTATCGCATCCAATGGCGTAAGCGTCCTCTCCGACACAACGGAAAAAGCGGGGCGGGCCCTTATGGCGCTCCTCAAGCAGCGAAACAGCGCAATCGACACAAACGACGGAAGCGTTCTGCCGGAGGGCGCCTTTGACAGCTACAAAAAGCGCGTGCTGGAGGGGCGATAAAGCCGCAAACCGTGTTCATGGCCTCCCCCTCTCCAGCAGTTCTTTCCGCTCCTCACACTCTCCGTTCGCCGGGCACGGAATTATTTTTTAATTTTCGTATCTTCCTCTTGACAAATCCCATTTTTGTGCTATTGTATTAATTACATAATACAGGCATACAAAATCAGGAGGTGCGGCATGTTATGGCAATTCACCGGCGATGCCCCGATCTACGCACAGTTGATTGAGCAGATCAAAATCGGCATCGTCTCCGGCGTATTTCCGCCGGGAGAGCGTCTGCTGTCGGTGCGGGACCTGGCCACTGAGGCCGGGGTCAACCCCAACACCATGCAGCGGGCGCTGACAGAGTTGGAGAGGGACGGTCTGGTATACAGCCAGCGGACCGCAGGCAGATTTGTAACGGAGGACAAGGCGATGATTGAAACGGCAAAGCGTGCCCTGGCAGAGCGGCACATCAGCGTTTTTCTGGATGCCATGACCCGCCTGGGTTACCGGCGGGAAGAGGTGATCCATATGCTGCAGCAGGAACTGGGCGGAGAGGAGGAGCAACATGTCGGTCTTGCAATGTAACGGCCTTGGCAAAAGCTACGGTAAGGCCCGGGCACTGGATCAGGTGAGTTTTACCATTGAACCGGGACGCATTGTGGGGCTGCTGGGCCCCAACGGCAGCGGGAAGACCACCCTGATCAAGCTGGCCAACGGCCTTTTGACCCCCAGTGAGGGCGAAATCCTGGTCTGCGGCGAGGCCCCGGGCAAAATCACCCACAGCCTGGTGAGCTATTTGCCGGAGCGGACGTGCATCCCCACCTGGATGTCCGCCCGGCAGCTGCTGGACTTTTACGGCGACTTCTATCCCGACTTTCGCCGGGACGCCGCAGAGGAGATGCTGCAGCACCTGGATATCCTGCCTGCCCAGCGGGTAAAGCAGATGTCCAAGGGCACCCGGGAAAAGGTGCAGCTCATCATGGTCATGAGCCGCCAGGCAAAGCTCTATCTGCTGGATGAACCCATCGGCGGCGTAGACCCCGCCACCCGGGATTACATCCTCTCCACCATTATCAGCAACTACAACCCGGAGGCGGCGGTGGTGATCTCCACCCACCTGATCGCCGATGTGGAGAAGGTGCTGGACGAGGTGATCTTTATCAACCGGGGCCGGCTGATGCTCCAGTCCTCCGTGGATGAGATCCGGGAGGAGAAGGGCATGAGCGTAGACGCCCTCTTCCGGGAGGTGTTCAAATGCTGAGGAAACTGCTGAAACACGAATTCCGGGCCACCGGCCGGGTGATGCTGCCGGTAATCGCCATTCTGCTGGCGACCTCTGTGGGCGCCAATCTCTCTATGCGCTATCTGATGGACAGTCACACCTGGTTTTTAAGCCTGCTGGGAATCCTGTTGATGGTGGCCTTTGTCCTGGCTATCATCGGCGTGTTTATCGTGGCGTTTATTCTGATGATCCAGCGGTTTTACAAAAACCTTCTGCAGGACGAGGGCTATGTGATGCTGACGCTGCCGGTGTCCATCCACCAGCATATCTGGTCAAAGCTCATCGTCTCCTCCGTGTGGTTCATTCTCACCACGCTGGCGGTTATTCTGGCCAGCTGCATCGTGGCCTTTAACATAGCGTTCATCAAAGATCTCTTTCAGGGGTTCGGAGTGCTCTTTCGGGAACTGCGAGAGGTCCGGCCTGTCTACGCCTTTAACGGCGCGGCTTTTCTGGTGGAGCTGGCGGCGCTGCTGTTTCTGGGTCTTGTGGCCATATGCCTGCAGTTCTATGCCGCTCTGGCCGCGGGTCACAGCTTCCCCAACCACAAGATGGTCCTGTCTGTGGCCTGGTTCTTCGGCCTCCAGTTTGCTTTCCAGTTTCTGAGCGTCTCTGCCCTGGAATTACTGGACCAGCTGAACTTCTTCGCCCTTTTCGACCATCTCTATTTCAGCGTCCACGGCATGACGGCCATCCATCTCGGCATTCTGTTTATGATCGTGCTGACGGTTATCTACGGCGGCATTTTCTACATCATCACCACGCTGTTTATGAAGAGGCGGCTGAATCTGGAGTGACCGGCTGTTTTGACCCTATTTTCTATATCAGGAGGCTGTTATGCGGCGCAATTGTATTTTCGCACTGCTTCTGCTGCTGCTCCTGTCCGGCTGCGGACTGCACATCACCTCCCCGGAGGACGAGGACTTTCAGGCGGCCTGGGACGAGGACTGGAAGGATCTCCAGGCCCAGTGGGATGCCGACAAGGCGAGCCGCGGGGAAAAGAAGCACTACTATCAGGTGTTGGACGGCGACGGAGCCCTTCTATACACTGTGGACCGGGCGGAGGGCGTAGACGCGCTGGACGATCTTCTCGGCAATGAGGACGGTGACTGGGACGACCGCTTCGTCCCGGAGGCCGGCGGCGAGATCGCCTGCATCTACTGCTACTGTCAGGAAGAGACCCTTCCGGCGGGGGAGGACCCGGAGGAGGAACGGCCCTATGAGGAGCTGGTCCGCTTCAAGGTCTACCGGGAGGAGGACCTGGTCACCCTGCAAATTCTGGGCGGTCTGGAGGACCTGCTGCCCGGCACGGGGCTTCAGGACCTTTTCACCTTTACCATCACCGTGCCCGCCGAGACCGCGGAGGCCCTGCGGGACCCCGCCCAATTTGCGGAAACTGAATAGGAATTCCCATTTTCGCAAACGGGAGGTGCTGCGGCGCCTCCCGTTTCCTCCTTGCGGAAATTTTACGCACCGGATGGAAGGAGCAAAGTTTTTTGCTACAAGAGCAAAGATTTTTCTATCGTTTTTTTACACTCCAGCCTGTAAAATGAGACGTGCCTTTTGGAAAACCGGAAGGCCAAAACAAAACAGGAGGAACAACGATGAAGAAGATTTTTGCTCTTGCACTGTGCGCCGTGATGATGCTGTCCGTTCTGGCCGGCTGCGGCGGCAACAAAAACGCC
>CATNDT010000189.1 GCA_950097035.1 uncultured Oscillibacter sp. | reverse complement strand
TGTCCGCCGGACATAATCAGTACCGCGCCAGGATTGCTGTGCAGCAATTCAATTCCTCGTTCAATCCGGGCGGCAAGCAGCGGCGTAACCCTAGTGCCGATCACTCCGGCTCCCAAGACAACAACATAGTCCGCTCCCCGACGCCTTTTCCAATGGAGCAGATTTAATGCCGCGGAGAGCAAATAGATGGCCATCAGGGACAGCATATAAGCGGCGAAGAGACTGATGAACAGATAGAGCTTGGTGCCAAGCCGTCCCTTCTCCAGACCGCCGGCCACAGGCCAGACGGCCAGATAGAGGTACAGCAAAACAGAAAACAACATAGTCAACAAATTGGACGGTCTTAGACCCTCATGCCGGATTACCTTGATTCCCTCAACAAAAAGTGTGACAATCAAAATGACCGGAAACATGAGAACACAGGCCGCTGTCAGTAACAGCAGGGCCACCAGAATATTCATCAGAAGTTCGTGTTCAGCCAACCAGTTTGCGTACTCCGACAGGAGAAAAAACATCGTAACCGCCGAACAGAGCAGCATCCCCAGCAGTGAAATGCCGCTCCATAATGTCCTTGGGTCATGTATCATAATCCAGGCAAAAACGCAGATTGAAATGCTCAGCAGAAAAAATGCGATTTGCAGCATAGCGGCGTTCTCACTCCTTTTGTCACATCTCTGGCCCTATGAGGCTTTTGCGCAACCCACAGGGACAGCAAAACCGTGCTGTACGGCGGCTTGGTTACACCGCCGCACAGCCGGTATTTTTCAAAGTCGGTGGTTATAGCTCGTTGATGGTCTCCGTCACCGCCATATTCCGCATCCGCTTGGACGGGGCGTGGACTGCGGCCAGAGTGGCCAGGAGTACAAACAGCAAAATAATCAGAATAGATGATACAGGCAGCGTCCAGGTATAATAGGGGAAGTGGGCGGTCACCAGCTTGCCATACAGCAGCCTGCTCAGCGGCAGCCCCGCTCCACAGCCTATGGCACATCCGGCTAAGGCGTAGGTGGCCGCCTCGGCGGCAATCATCCTGGTAAGCTGCCCGCCGTCCATTCCAACAGCCCGCATGGCTCCGTACTGCCTGGTTCTGGCAGATACGCTCATGGAAATGCTGTTGATGATGTTCAGCACCGTAATCAGGGCAATGATTGCCAGGAAGCCATAGATGAACAGGCTGAACGCAAAAAATGTGCTCCGGTCCGCCTCCTCCCGACGGTCCAGAAACTCATACCGTCCCCGCACCAGATCATGAATAGCCTCCGCGTCTTCATCCGTTGCGTTCGGTACCATCTGGATACTGGCAATGCTGTATCGTTCCTCGCCGGTAAGCCGGATGAAGGTTTCGTTGGAGCAAATCAGGATTACATCGCCATCCGTTCGCCCGCTGTTGGAAAAAGGATTGTAGGTCATCATTCCGGCGATCTCCACTGTACTGCCGCCCAGCGTCACCGTATCTCCCACATCCAGCGGAACGTCCTTGTCCCAGATACACAGGACATAGCCCTGATCTCCGTAGACCTTCTTCAGGTCACCGCCGCTGCGGAGGTCCCCGTCTCCCGGCACCCAGTCCAGCTGGATATCATCATAGGAGAGAATGTCCACAGTGTCCCGGTCCACTTCCACGCTGAACTCCGCCGGGATAGCGGCAGCAAGCCGCCGCCCGAAGACATTTTTGACGCCGGGCATTTCCCGCATCTGCTGCATCAAGTCAGGAGCAATCAGTTCCCCGTTTTCCAAGAGGTTAATGTCAATATCCGAACCGTAAGACTTTGTGGGCAGCATAATACCCAGTAAATCCACCAGAACGGAGAAGCTGAGAAACAGAATAATGCTCAGGGCGAAGGACCCCGCCATCAGGAGCAGGCTTTTTTTCGATGACGCCGCATGGGAGACGCCCAATGCGGTTTCAATCTTCAGCAGACGGGTGTTGGCCCGCTGCGGTCTCTGCATTCCTGCATCCGCATTGCCGGACACCGCCGCCACAGGGGAGACCTTTGCGGCCTTTTTTGCCGGGGCCCGGGCCGCGAGGAGCACCGTCAGAATTCCCACCACAGCCCCACTGACCATTCTAATCGGGCTTATGCCGAAAACTGCCATTCTCGCAAATTCACCGCCTACAAAGCGGTGCATGAACGCGAGCACAAGCCAGGTCGCCGCTGTCCCCAGAATGATTCCGGCCGGGATCGCGGTTTTGCACCAGTTCAGCGCCTCCAGTTCCACAAAATGGATCACCTGCTTTTTGCTCATGCCAATACAACGCATCATACCGAAAAACTGCGTCCGTTGGGCAATCGCGCTGTTCAGACTGCCGGAGATCATCAGCACTCCCGCCAGCAGGACCAACAGGCAAAACACAATCACCAGCGGGTATACATTTTTTGCCATACGGTTTTCACTGGCCCCCACAGCCGCCAGAAGAATCATGTGTTCATTGACCTTGGCCTCCGGGAACTGCTCTTTGATTTCGGATAGGGTGCGTCTCGCGTTGGCCCTTTCGCTGAACTGTATATAGTAGGCGGGGTTTCCCGCATCTTCATTGGCGGCGAGGATTTCCCGGAAGGTCTCAATCTGAAGAAATGCGCCCACCTGTTCCCCCTTCACCGGCAGCGCGGTGCTTTCGCCAACACCGCTGTCTGTAGCATAGCGGCTGTTCCCGCTGCGAAAGCCGGTAATCAGGAGGTCATAGCTTCCGGCGGGAGTATCCAGGGACACACGGTCTCCCACATCAACGCCCAGCATCGTCTTGGCGTTGGGCGTGAGAATGACTTCGCCCTCATCCAAGCTGGCGCCCTCCGGAAAATAGGTCATAATTTCGGTCCGAAACGGGTCCTCCACGCCGCCCAGCGCCGTTTGGATACCGCCAATGGTATAGCTGCGATCTTGGTCGAAATTCACCATATCAAACCAGGATGAGGCGGACACATCGGGCCGCCGGGCAATGGACGCCGCATCTTCCTCCGATATATTTTCCAGGTTGATGTGCCAGTTTCCGCCCGCTTCTTTGACATTGGCGGTCTCAGACTGAATGAAAATATCCGCCATGCTGAAAATGCCCGTCACCAGAAATACGGCGAAAATAATGCACAGCAGGGTCATACGGTTCTGCCGCCGCCGTACCTTGGCGGAGATGGGGATTAAACTGAGATAGCTTCTCATGCCCGGCACCCCCCGAGGTCTGTCAGCACACCGTCCGATACCTGAAAGACCCGGTCCGCCGTGTGGGCAATGGCAGGGTTATGGGTAATCATGATGACGGTCTGTTCATACTTCCGGGCGGTTTCCTTCAGCAGGGCCAGGACCTCGCTGCTGTTCTGGGAGTCCAGGTTTCCTGTGGGCTCGTCGGCTAAGACCAGAGAGGGCCTGGTCATCAGCGCCCGCCCGATGGCCACCCGCTGCTGCTGTCCGCCGGAGAGCTGGCTGGGCAGATGGCTGCAGCGCTGTTCCAGCCCCAGGACGCTCAGCAGCTCGTCCAGATACCTTCCGTTGGGCCGCTGACGGTCCAGCAGCAGGGGGAAGATCATATTCTGCTCCACAGACAGCTCCGGAATCAGGTTGAACGCCTGGAAGATAAAGCCGATGTTCCGGCGGCGGAAGATGGTCAGCGCCTTTTCCTTCATGGCGAAGGTGTCCTTTTCGTTGATATAGACCCTCCCAGAGGTGGGGGTGTCCAGTGCTCCAATCATATTCAGCAGTGTACTTTTACCGGAGCCGGATTCCCCAACGATGGCTACAAATTCCCCTTTGGGAACGGAGAAGCTGACGTCCTTCAAGGCGTGTACCGCTGTTTCGCCGCTGCCATACGTTTTGCAGATGTGTTCTACTCGTAACAAGTCCATAAGTTTCATGCTCCTTTCGTCGTTGGACTGTACGAATACAGTAGCACACGAACCTTACTGTCAGATGAATTGCAGATGACTATTTTGTCATAATCGGAAAATTGATCGTAAAGGCCGTTCCCTGTCCCAGTTTGCTGTGAACCTCAATACTGCCCTGATGCGCTTCAACAATCGACTTCGCCAGGGGCAGGCCCAGACCGACCCCCTGCGTATCCTTGGAAAAGCGGCTGCGGTAAAAGCGCTTGAAGATATGATACAGATCCTCTGAATGGATGCCGCTGCCTGTGTCTTCCACCGTGATCTGGGTCAAACAGGGAGACTGCTGCCACCGGACCAAAATACGGTCCCCTTGGGCCGTATGATCCAGGGCGTTTTTGACCAGATTCCCGATCGCCTCTGCCAGCCAGGTCCGGTCACAGGAGAAGACCGTCTGCTCGTCCCCCTCCAGTGCAATTTCCTTTCCCTCCTGTTCCGCACGGAAGGAATACTGTCTCTTGATATGCTCCAACAAATCGAAAACATTCTCTGGCGCCCGCTCCAGTGTGATGGCGCCCGCATCCAGCCGTGCCATTTTCAAAAGGCTCTGCACCAGCGATTCAATCCGATCAAGCTCCTGCTCCGAGAG
>CATNDT010000188.1 GCA_950097035.1 uncultured Oscillibacter sp. | reverse complement strand
CAAGGCTCACCCGCCAGGTCCTCTCAGAGGGTGGGGAGGCGCTTCTCTCCCCGGCGCCGCCACAGGGCCTGCAGGCACTGCGGCAGGCCATCGCCGGCAGTCTGCGGGATATGAAGGGCATGGCGGTTTCGGCGGAACAGATCGTGGTGGGCGCAGGGGCGGAATACCTCTATCTCCTTCTGGCACAACTGCTGGGCAGGGAGGCCGTCTTTGCCGTGGAGGACCCCGGATATCCCAAGATCCGCCAGGTATATGGCAAGTGCGGCGCAGCCTGCCGCCCGGTGCCGCTGGACGGACAGGGCGTGGATCTCGCCGCCCTGGAGCAGAGCCGCGCCAACGTCCTCCACCTCTCCCCCGCCCACCACTATCCCACCGGCCTGGTCACCCCCATCGGCCGGCGGCTGGCCCTGCTGCGCTGGGCGGAGGAACAGGACGGCGTGATCATTGAGGACGACTATGACAGCGAATTCCGCTTTACAGGCCGCCCCATTCCCACGCTCCAGAGTATTGACCGCAGCGGGCGGGTGGTGTATATGAACACCTTCTCCCAGACCATTTCCCCCTCCATGCGGATGGGCTTCATGGTGCTGCCCCCCGCCCTGCTGGAGCGCTACCGGCAGGAGCTGGGCTTTTACGCCTGCACCGTGCCCGCCCTGGACCAGCATGTTCTGGCCCGGTTTTTAAACCACGGCTATTACGAGCAGCACCTCTCCCGTATGCGCAAGGAGTACCGCGCCCGGCGGGCCGCCGTGCTGGACGCCTTCCGCTCCAGCCCCTTTGCCGGCCGCATCACGCTTTTTGAACAGGGCGCAGGGCTTCACTTCCTGCTGCGGCTGGACACCGCCCGCTCCGACGGGGCGCTGCGCCGCCGGGCGGAGGCTCTCGGCGTCCGGCTGGGGTTTTTGTCTGAGTACGCGGCGCTCCCCTGCCCCGGCCATGCCCACACCCTTGTCATCAACTATGCCGGCCTGGAGCCGGACCGCCTGCCGGAGACCGTGGCTCTGCTGGCTGAGGTGTTCGCCGAATAGGCAAAAAAGGTGTTCCGCACTGCACGGAACACCTTTTCCCCATCCTGTATTACAGATTTTCCTCCAAAACCGCCGTCAGCTCCCCGGCGGGCAGCGCGCCGATCTTCCGCTCAAACTCCTGGCCGTGCTTTAAAAACACCACCGTGGGGATGCTCATCACACCAAAGCGCCGGGCCAGCTCCCCCTCCTCGTCGGTGTTGACCTTGGCAACCAGCACTTTTCCCTCATACTGTTCGCCAATCGCCTCCACCACAGGGCCCAGCATCCGGCAGGGGCCGCACCAGGACGCCCAGAAATCCACCATGGCCAGAGGGGCCCCGTTCACCGCGGCGTCAAACTCCGCCGTCTTCAAATGTTTTACCGCCATCTTCCGTCTCCTTTTATTCAGTCTGCTCTTTATAATTATAGTATCTCCGGTCTGTCCCGTTTTTTGCAGCCAATATTTTCTAAAAAAGTATATCATATGTTCGCCGTCTGTTCCTATGACTTTTGCAACAACCGGAGCAATTCCCCGAAAAGTCAACAGAGGATTTGCTTTTCCGCCGGGAGTCTGTTACACTGTTAGGGATAACGCACGCAGGAGCCGGCGGGCAACCGCCCACCGGCTCCCTATTCAAAAAAGCGGCGGCGCCTCGCCCAGGGGGCGGACGCTGCGCGGAACTGTTAACTGGGGGCGCCCGAGCCGCTTGCACCATCTTATGCGGCGCGTTCCCCGGCTGTCACCGGCCCCCGCCGGCCTGTCCGGCCATTTTTCACAAAATATCAAAAAGAAACGAGGGTCTCTCATGATTAAAATCGCCCCTTCTATCCTCTCCGCCGATTTTGCCAATTTAGGGCGGGATATTCAGCGCGTCTCCACCGCCGACTATATCCACGTGGACATTATGGACGGCGTCTTCGTCCCCAACATCTCCATCGGCCTCCCGGTGGTGCGGTCCATCCGCCCCGTCACCGCCCTGCCGCTGGACGTGCACCTGATGATCGTGGAGCCGGCGCGGTATGTGGAGCAGTTCTGCGACGCCGGGGCCGACCTGGTGACGGTCCATGTGGAGGCGGACACGGAGGAGAACATTCACGCCGCCATTGACAGGATTCACGCCAGGGGCAAACGGGCCGGCGTTGTCCTCAAACCCAAAACCCCGGCGGAAGCGGCGCTGCCCTTTTTGGAAAAGGTGGAGCTGATTCTGGTTATGACCGTGGAGCCGGGCTTTGGCGGGCAGAGCTTTATGGCGGACCAGATGGAAAAGGTCTCCGCCCTGCGGGCCCTGATCGACGAGAAGAACCCCGCCTGTGAGCTGGAGGTGGACGGCGGCGTGGCCCCGGACACCTGCGGAGCCTGCATCGCCGCCGGGGCCAATGTGCTGGTGGCGGGCAGCGCGGTGTACGGCGCCGCCGACATCCCCGCCCGCATCGCCCAGCTGCGGGGGGAAACCCCTTAAAGCCGGGCCAGGTCCATCCCCATGGAGAGACCCGCCAGAAAGGACGCTTCGTCCTCCAGACAGGCGGCCTCAAACTGCCGGGAGAGGAGGCCGTCCAGCGTCTGCCCCTGCTCCTCCGTCAGCGTCCCGCGGAAGTCCTCCCACGCCTCCTCCAGGCCGAAGAGGGCCCGCTGGTACTCCCGGGAACAGAGATAGTTTACGACCCGGTGCTCCTGGGCGTGGAAATAAAGTGCCTTTAGAAAAGACCGCATAAAACCATCTCCGTTTCAACCGTATGATGTGTATCGCTTAAGGGTTTAAAACCCATTTCCGCTTATTAACCTTTTAGTTTTTACCGTTTGGTTATATCCAATTGTAGCTCATTTATATCCGCCTGTCAAGACTTTGGGGGTCACTATGGAAATTTTATCCCAAAACTTAATGACTCTGCGAAAGAGAAAGGGCGTCTCCCGGGAGGCCGTGGCGCGGGCCCTGGAGATTTCCGCTATGACCTATATGCGGTATGAGAAAAATTTGCGGAACCCGGACGCCCCCCTGCTGGTGAAGCTGGCCGACTTTTACGGCGTCACGCTCGACCAGCTGGTGGGCCGCGCCCCTCTGCCCGAAACTGCCGACGAAGGAGTATAGACCGATATGGAGTATTTTCCCGCCCCCCTGGAAAAGCTGGTGGAGCAGTTTGCCCGTCTGCCGGGCATCGGCGGCAAATCCGCCCAGCGGCTGGCCTTTTTCGTCCTGAGCCTTCCGGAGGAGGAGGCCCAGGCCTTTGCCGCCGCCATTGTAGACGCCAAGCGGAGCGTCACCTGCTGCCCCGTGTGCCGGAATTTCACCGCCGGGGGACTGTGCCCCATCTGCGCCTCCCCCAAGCGGGACGGCGCCACCATCTGCGTGGTGGCGGACCCCCGGGACGTGGCGGCCATTGAGCGCTCCCGGGAGTACAGCGGCCACTACCACGTTCTCCACGGCGTCATCTCCCCCATGAACCACGTGGGGCCGGACGACCTGGCCATCAAGCCCCTGCTGGAGCGGGTGGCAAAGGGCGGCGTGGAGGAGGTCATCATGGCCACCAATCCGGACACCGAGGGCGAGGCCACCGCCATGTATATCGCCCGCCTTCTGAAGCCCTTTGACGTGCGGGTGACCCGCCTGGCCTACGGCATCCCCGTGGGCGGCCACCTGGAGTTTGCCGACGACGCCACGCTGATGCGGGCCCTGGAGGGCCGGCGGGAGATCTAGGCGGCAGCACAGCCGCGCCGCCATTATCAGGCAGTCTCACGCCAACGGCCTCGACTCTCCCCGCCACAGGGACTGGTAATCATAACCCTCCCTAAAATAAGTCACTATGCGAGCCTGTTCGAGTAAGATATAAAATCAGATCATTTCCATCCACTTCATAAATCAGCAGCCAATCCGGAGTAATGTGGCACTCTCGGCACCCGGCATAATCTCCGGATAACTGATGATCCTTGTTCTTCTCTGGCAGTGCCTCCCCTGCTGCCAGCCTTTTAATAACATTAGTCAGCAGGAAAATATCAAATCCCCGCTTCTTTACCCGTCTCAAATCCTTCTGGAATTTCGTGGTTGGCCTTATGTTATACATCGGCCAGCAGCTCCTCCATCATCTGATCAACATTGGTATACGTCTTGCCAAGGCCAGGATCAGCCTTCATCCTTTTTACTTCCTGAATTGCTTCAGCGGTTTCTGCATTTGGCACATCACCGCTAATTTCAAAGGGTATCCTATACTCCCGCACCGCTTTCCTTGCAAAAACGTTGATAGCAGTAGTCATAGTCATTCCCATATCAGCGCAAAATGCCTCAAATTGCCGTTTCAGATCCGCATCCATGCGAATATTGATATTTGTATTTGCCATTGGTAACAACTCCCTTCATTCTTATTATATCTATTGTACATCATTTTATTTACAACGTCAACATACTATATATATCAAAAAACTCGCCTCCTGGCGAGCCTTTTGACAGGCTGAAAATGAAGACGACCCGGCGCTCCCG
>CATNDT010000187.1 GCA_950097035.1 uncultured Oscillibacter sp. | reverse complement strand
CCACCAGTCCCCGCAGCCAGATGAGGTCGTTCCAGCGGATCACGCCGGAGAGCGTCCACAGAAGGCTTACCAGCAGAAGATACCACGCGCCGGGCAGCACCACGCCCCGCAGTCCCATCCATTTGGGCAGGCGCGTAAGGGTCCACCCGGCCGCCAGGGCGCAGAGGATGGCCCGCAGGAAGAGCCACCCCTCCAGCCGGGCCCCGGAGGCCCGCAACAGCCGGCGCAGGCTCAGAGAAAAGTTGATAAGATGGGTCACAGCAAAGCTGAAGTAATAGCCCCGCAACCCAAACCGGGGCAGAAGGAACCAGAGAAACGTCACATCCAGAAAGGAGGTGAGCAGGTTGTAGCGGGCGTTGGCGCTCTGCTGCCCCAGACCCTTGCAGATGGCGTCTACAATAGCGTCGGCGTAGAGCATGGGGACCAGAAGGGCGTACAGCCGCAGGGCGGGGCCCACTTCGTCGTTGCGGTAGAGCAGCTGGCCAAGCGCGTCCGACCCGGCAAAGAGGAGCCCGGCAGCGCAGAGCCCGAAGAGGAGAGAGACCCGCAGGCCCCGCCGGGCCAGATAGCGGATGCGGGGAGTGCGGTTCCCGGCGGCACAGCGGGAGAACTCCGGCACCAGCAACTCCGCCAGGGAGAAGAGGATAGCGGAGGGGAACATCAGCACCGGAAATACCATGCCGTGGAGGACCCCGTAGTCCGCCATGGCGTTGGTGGTTCCGGCAAAGCGGGCCAGCTGCTTGGGGACGATCAGCTGCTCAATGGTGTTCAGGCCGGAGCGCAGGTCGTCCGCCACGGCCAGCGGCAGGGCGATGCGGAGAATGCGCCGGTAGGGCGGAGGCTGGGGCTCTGTGCGGGCCGGCAGCGCGTCCCGGTGGAGGAGGCGCAGGGCCCGGAGAGAGACAAATGCGGCGGCTCCGCTGCCAAGAACCACGGCCAGACAGGCCCGGCCCGTGTCGCTGCCGGCCCAGCGGGCCAGAAGCAAAAACGTAACCGCCATGGCGCAGCCCTGCTCCAAAAACTCCACGCCCACCAGCGCCCCGATGCGTCCGGCGGCGGTGAAGTATCCGGTCATCACACCGTACAGGCAGCAGACGGGCAGGATCAGAGCGCAGACCCGCAGCGAGGGGATGGCCGCGGCGTCTCCGATCCAGGCCTTTGCCAGCCAGGGGGCCAGCTGCCAGAGGAGAAACAGCACCGCCACGCTCCAAAAGAGACTGTATTGAAAGCAGCCCGCCAGCACGGCGTGGATGCTCTGAGGGCGCTTTCGGCCAAACTCCTCGGCGGAGAGGTACATGGCGCAGGTGCGGACCCCGGCGGAGCCCATGGTAAAGGACATGGCCTTAACAGAGAGGATCAGCTGTAAAAGGCCGATTCCGGCGGCCCCGATGCGCCCGGAGAGATAGACCTGAAAACTCATGCCAACCAGCCGCAGCAACAGGTTGGCCACAGTCAAAAGAACCGTGCCGTATACGATAGAGTGCCCTTTTTCCCGCATCAAAGCTCCCACCACCCTAAACTACTCCCTATCACTATATGGACGAGGCCGGGGAACATGCCGGAAAAAGCCCGCGCCGCAGAGTGAAAATTCTGCGGCGCGGGCTTTTGCTTTGTGGAGCGGTCATGGGGTATCCGCCGTTGGGACAGGCGGCCGGAGAGAGCGGTCCTTTCCGGCCAGAAGCTGGTCGTAGTGTTCGATCTTGTAATCCAGCCGGTCCAGTGACGCCTGCATGTCCGCCATTCGGGCGGCCAGCTGCTCCCGCTGGCGGATGAGCAGGTCCCTGCGGGCCTCCAGGCTTCTCTCGCCCTGCTGTGCCAGGGCGGCATATTCGATCAGCGCCTCAATCTGCACCCCGGCGGAGCGCATACACTTCATAAGCTCCACCCACTGGCAGGATGTCTCGTCATAGTCCCGGGCGCCGCTCTTTCCCCGGGGCACCGGGGGGATCAGGCCGATGCGCTCGTAATAGCGCAGGGTGTCCGGCGTCAGGTCGTATTTTTTGCTGACTTCGGTGATGGTCATGACCGCTCCTCCTTATTTTGGTAACGGGCGCTAGGCGCCGAACATGGCTGCGGCCCGCCGCATATTTTCGATGACGGACACGCCGAAGGGGCAGCGTTTTTCGCAGGCCCCGCAGGCAATACATGCGGCAGCCCTGTTGGGCAAAAGGGCGTAGTGCTCCCGCACGGTCTCCGGCACAGAGCCCTGGGCAAGGGACAGGTTCAAAAATTTAGTAACGGCCGCCACATCAATCCCCCTGGGGCAGGGCGCGCAGTGGCCGCAGTACATACAGTGGCCCTGCCAGCTGATTTTGGGCAGTGCGGCCAGAGCGGCGGCGTAATCCTTTTCACACTCCGGCGCGTCCTCATAGGCAATGCTGGTCTCCAGCTCCTCCGGCGTCCGGGCGCCGCACATCACGGAGGCCACCGCCGGACGGGTGAGGGCGTAGTGGAGGCACTGATAGGGCGTGAGGGCTTTTCCGGCGGGGGATAGGGTCTCACTGAGAAGGTCGCCGCCGCCAAAGGCCTTCATTACGGTGATGCCCACCCCCAGCCGCTGGCAGGTTTCATACAGGGCCTGCCGCTGGGGGTCCATGTTTACCAGATGGTTCCGGTAGTTTTTCTCGGCCCAGAGCTCTTCCACATCCTCGCTGGCGGGCTGCAGGTCATAGCAGGGGTTTACGCTGAACATCAATACGTCCACCAGCCCGGTGTTTACCGCTGCCAAAGCCACCTCCGGGTTGTGGCTGGAGAGGCCGATACAGCCAATGGCCCCCGCCGCTTTCAGCTCCCGGGCGTAGCGCATCACATCGCCGCCCAGCACCGTCTCCCAGTCCGCCATGGAGTCCACATAGTGGATCATGCCAATCTCCACGTGGTCTGTCTCCAGCCGCTGGAGCTGGTCCGCAAAGCCCTCCCGGACCTCCGCGATGCTGCGCGTTCGCTTATACTGCCCATCCTTCCAGACGGAGCACAGGTGTGCCTGGAGGACGAATTTCTCCCGCCGCCCCCGCAGGGCATGCCCCAGATTGGAGCGCACCTCCGGATTGGAGGTGTAGAGGTCGATGCAGCTGACACCGCCGGACTCCATCCGGTCCACAAGGGCCAGGACCTGCTCATAGGATTTGCCCACAAAGCCCTCACAGCCCATGCCGATCTCGCTGACCCGGATGCCGGTGCGGCCTAATGTACGGTATTGCATAGATGTTCTCCTCTCTGTGCTCTATTCAAAGGTTTTTGCCACGGTTTTCAGAAGCTCCACCACCGGCAGGTGCTGCGGGCAGGCCCGCTCGCACTGCCGGCAGCCGATGCAGTCCCCGGCTTTTCCGTGCCCGGCGGTGTTGACGCCGTAGTAAAAGTTGCTGTTCCAGTCTCTGTACTGGGACTTGGCGTTCATACAGGCAAACAGATCCGGAATCAAAATGTGCCTGGGACACCCGGCTACGCAGTAGCGGCAGGCGGTGCAGGGAATGGTATCCTGGTGTTTTATAATCTCCTGCACCTGTGCAATGGCATCGTATTCCTCCTGGCTGAGGGGGCGGAAATCCTCCATAAAGCTTAAGTTTTCCTCCATCTGCTCCAGGGTGCTCATGCCGCTTAGAACCATGAAGACCCCCTCGAAGGAGGCGGCGTACCGTATGGCGTAGCTGGCGGAGCTGCCGCCGTGCAGGCGGTTAAAAACAGCCTGCGCCGCCTCCGGCAGATTGGCGAGACCGCCGCCCTTCACCGGCTCCATCACGATGACCGGCCTGCCGAACTTGCGGCAGACCTGATAGACCGCGCCGCTCTCGATGCCGGGGTTGTCATAGTCGGCGTAGTTAAACTGGATCTGGACCACCTCAATTTCCGGATGTTCCGTTAAGATCTGCTCCAGCAGGGCGGGCTTATCGTGGAAGGAGATGCCGAGATGGCGGATCTTTCCCTCCGCCTTCAGCGCCTGGGCGACTTCAAAGGAGCGGCAGGCGGTAAATTTACGGTAGGTGTCCGCCGTCAGGGCGTGGAGCAGGTAATAGTCGAAATACGCCACCCCGCAGGCCTCCAGCTGGCTTTCAAAAAAGGGGCGGATATCCGCCTCCCTGCGGAAGAAGGTGGCTGTCAGCTTGTCGGTAAGGGTATAGGCCTCCCGGGGATAGCGCCGCACAAGGCCCTCCCGGATGGCAAGCTCGCTCTTACCGTCCAGATAGCCGTGGGCAGTGTCGAAATATGTAAAGCCCCGAGCCAGAAAGCGGTCTGTCATGCGGTTGAACTGTTCCTGATCCACAGGGGACTCCACGCCGCCGTTCATGGGCAGGCGCATGCAGCCAAAGCCGAAGTTTTTCATAATGTACCCTCCTTGCCGGTTTACTATAGAGTGTACTACATGGAGCTGACTCCAAGTCAAGTACTTTCAATGACAAAAATACCCGGTACCCACAACGGAGTGAGTACCGGGTATCTGTTACCCTGTCATGCGCTTTGCCTGCAGCGTAAGTCAGGCGCAGATTTGCTTTCCTCAACGCTGAAGCCCAGGGTTTTCAGGGGCCTGCCGTATTTATCAATACATACCGCCCA
>CATNDT010000186.1:2357-4640 GCA_950097035.1 uncultured Oscillibacter sp. | reverse complement strand
TGGAGGCCCGGGGCGGCGTAATCGTGGCCCAGGCCCATATCCACCTGCCCCCGGCGGAGGCGGTCAGAGCCGGCGTGGAGAACGGCCAGCGGGTGTCGGTGACGCTGCCCGGGGCCCGGCCCATCACCCTGGAGAACGTGATCTGCCGGGTGGGCGAGGGCGCAGGACTAGCCATGCACATCGACGTGGACGAGGCCAACGCCTGCATGCTTCCCCGGAACGCCTCCGCCCGGATGCGTCCGAAGGCGGAGACGGCGGCTTCCTCCCCGCCCCCGGACGCGGCGCCTCCTGTCCCCGCCGGGGAGGCCCTGTTTGAGGGGAAGCTTATCACAGAGGCCACAGCGCGGCAGTTGGCGTCGAAGGGCATCGGTGCGCTTGCCGTGGGCCCGGGCGTGATCCTCACGCCCTCGGCCAGGGACGTTTTGCTCCACGCGGGCATTGCGGTGCGTCAGACGGGAGGTTCCAGATGATTATTGCGCGAGTGATCGGCCACGTGTGGGCCACCAAGAAGGAGGAGTCTCTGAGCGGTCAGAAGCTGATGATCATGCGGGAGGAGACCACCAACCGGCGGAGCGGGGAGATCTTCGTCGCTGCGGACTCGGTGGGCGCGGGCATCGGGGAGCAGGTGCTGGTGGTCACCGGCAGCACGGCCCGCCGGGCCCTGGGCTCGGACCAGCTGCCTGTGGACTGCGCCATCGTGGGCATCATCGACTCACTGGAGATCACAAAAGGCGGGAGTGATGGGAAATGAATCTGGCGGAGACGATCCGCGCCGCAGGCATCGTAGGCTGCGGCGGGGCGGGCTTCCCCACCCATGTCAAATACACCGGCGGACAGACGGAGACCATCCTGGTTAACGGCGCGGAGTGCGAACCTCTCCTGGCCACGGACCGCTACCTCATGCGCCACTTTGCCCGGGAAATCGTCTCCGCGGCCGCAGCGCTGGGCCGAGAGACCGGGGCCAAGCGGTGCGTCATCGCCTTGAAGGCGGCCTATACGGCGGAGCGGGCGGCCCTGGAGGCCGCCATCGCGGAGCAGGCCGCGCCGGTGGCGCTGCACCTGCTGGAGAGCTTCTTCCCCGCGGGGGACGAACAGTCCCTGGTGTTCGAGGTCACCGGGCGGGTGGTTCCGCCGGGGGGGATCCCCCTGGCGGTGGGCTGCGTGGTGAACAACACCGCCACCGTGCTGTGTATCCACCACGCCATGGAGGGGAGGCCCTTCACCCAGAAATATCTGACCGTCACAGGGGAGGTGGCCGCGCCATGTATCGTCAAGGCCCCGGTGGGCACGCCGGTGGAGGCGTGTATCGCCTTGGCCGGAGGCACGCCCCTGTCCGACTATGCGGTGGTCAACGGCGGGCCTATGATGGGCCGGCCTATGACCCGGGAGGAGGCTGGGCACGCCTATGTGACCAAGACCATGTCCGGGCTCATCGTCCTTCCGCCGGACAGCCCGGTGGTCCGCCGGGCCCAGACGCGGCCGGAGCATATGGTCAACCGGGCCCGGTCCGCGTGTATCCAGTGCAGCTTCTGCACCCAGCTGTGCCCCCGGGCCCTGCTGGGCCACCCTCTCCAACCACACCGAATCATGCGCCGGCTGGCCGCCGGCGGGCTGGAGGCGCTGCTGGACACGCCGGAGGGGCGCAGCGCGGCCCTGTGCTGCGAGTGCGGCATCTGCGAAATATACGCCTGCCCCATGGGGCTCCAGCCGCGCCAGGTAAACGCGGCGCTGAAAAAGGAACTGGCCCGGAATAAAATCCGTTACCAGGGAGAGGAAACCGACTGCCAGGCGCGCCAGGAGCGGGCCTTCCGGAAGGCACCGGCGGCCCGGGTGGCCGCCCGGACCGGGGTGGCGGCCTACGCCGGGATCTCCATCGACCAGCTGCGCCGGGCTGCGCCCAAACGAGTGGTCCTCTCCCTGCGGCAGAGCACCGGCGCGCCGGCGGAGAGCGTGGTGCGAAGCGGAGAGCGGGTGGAGCTGGGGCAGCGGATCGCCGCCTGCCCCCAGGGGGCCCTGGGGGCGGACCTCCACGCGTCCATCAGCGGCACGGTGACGGTGGAGGCGGAGTGGATCGCCATTGATGCGGACAAAGGAGGGGAGCGCTGATGGAGACAATCGGAATTCTGGAGTGCAGCAGCATTGCCAAGGGCGTGGAGGCCGCAGATGCCATTCTGAAGGCCGCCGAGGTGTCCCTCCTCTACGCAAAGCCAGTCTGTCCGGGGAAATACACGGTGCTGGTCTGCGGCGACGTTGCGGCGGTGCAGGCGGCCCTGGAGGCGGGGG
>CATNDT010000186.1:1226-2347 GCA_950097035.1 uncultured Oscillibacter sp. | reverse complement strand
AGCGGACGGCGGACGGATATCTGGTGGACTCCGTGGTGATCCCTCGGGTGCATCCTCAGGTGGTCCAGGCCATTCATCAGGCCGCTCCGCCGTCGGGACAGAACGCGGTGGGGATCATGGAGTTTTTCAGCGTTACCGCGGCGGTGTACGCCGCCGACGCGGCGGCCAAGGCGGCGGAGATCTCCCTGCTGGATGTCCGTCTGGGCATCGGCATCGGCGGAAAGTCCTTCGCCGTGCTGACCGGCGACGTGGCGGCGGTGGAGGAGGCGGTGCAGTGCGGCATGGCCGAGGGAGAGAAGCGGGGACTGGCCGTGACCAGCACCGTAATCCCCCACCCCCGCCGGGAGATCTTCTCCGCATTGCTGTAGGTCAGAAAGGATGGTCCGGTCGTGAACGAAATTAGTCCCTTTGAGGGCAAGCAGCGCATTATTCAGGAATTTGTCCCCGGCAAGCAGGTGACCATGGCGCACCTGATCGCCAATCCGGCGGAAGACCTCTACAAGAAGCTGGGGGTGGTCAGCAAGACCCGGGGCGCGCTGGGCATTATGACCATCACCCCCAGCGAGGCTGCCATCATCGGCGCGGATGTGGCCACAAAGGCTTCCGAGGTGGAGATCGTGTTTGTGGACCGCTTTTCCGGGTCGCTGGTGGTGTGCGGCGACGTCTCTGCAGTGGAGGCGGCCCTCCGGGAGGTGCTCCGGGTTCTGCATGAGACCCTCCGCTTCACCCCCGCGGAGATCACCAGGTCCTAGCCTATGCGCAGGGTTATGATGATCGGGAAGACCGGCTGCGGTAAGACAACGCTGAGCCAGCGGCTGGCCGGACAGGTGCTCCGCTATCAGAAAACCCAGACCATCCAGGTGGTGGGGAGCGACATCGTGGACACGCCTGGGGAATACCTGGAGCAACGGCAGTTCTATAAGGCGCTAATTGTGACGGCCATAGAGGCGGACGTTATTTTGCTGCTCCACGCCGCCGGCGAGGAGCAGAACGGCTTTTCGCCGGGTATGAATACCCTGTTCGGAGGGAAGCCGTTGATCGGCGTTATTACCAAGACGGACCTCTGCTGCGGCCGGGAGCGCCTGGAGGCCGCCCGGGAGGTGCTGATGGAAGCAGGAGCC
>CATNDT010000186.1:0-1196 GCA_950097035.1 uncultured Oscillibacter sp. | reverse complement strand
GGGTCTGGAGGCGTTGCGCCGCCTCATTGATTGAACGCTCCTAACGGGAGCAAGGTCAACATGAAGCACATAGCCATTGAGAACCATTTTCCGCACATAGGCCGAAAGGTTACAGATGCCTACATCTGCCATGCGCTCCTGGATTTTTGCCCGTTCATCTGGGGACAACCAAACATGGACAAGTAAATGAGGTGAGCCTGGATTCCACCTGCATCAAGGTCCATCCAGATGGAATGGGCGCTTTGAAAAAAGTGGGCCACAGTCCATCGGGAGAACACGAAGAGGATGGAATACCAAACTTCATATGGCCGCCGCATCTGATCGGGATGGGGTAGCGTTTGCATTGTCTGCAGGAAACTGCGGCGACGCTCCGGAAGGCCGTGCTCTCTTGCGGCAGCTCGGTCCGGTGGACCATCCGGTTCATCTGCTGATGGATCGGGCTTATGAAGGTAACGAAACGAGAGCCCTGGCTCTGGAGCTTGGGTATATGCCTGTCGTTCCACCGAAGAGGAACCGAAAAAATCCCTGGAGCTATGATGAGCAGTTGTACAAACAACGAAATCAGGTCGAGAGCTTGTTTAGGCGTATCAAACGCTTTCGCCGCATTTTCACCCGCTATGATAAACTCGATGTTGTCTTTCTCGCCTTTGTCTATTTCGCGCTGATTACTGACGTTCTTATGTGAACAGATCCTAAGGAATAGTATAAGTGCTGTCCCCTCTTGCGTTCTGCCTGAACTGTGGTATCATTTTTGCTGTCCATAGTGATTGCCCTCCCAGGTAGTAATGGTGGTTTCCAATAGCCATTTTACCGCGGCGCAGCCACTATGGGCTTTTTCTTAAGTGTCCAACTTCGTTTTACAATCGACCGAAATAAAAAATTCCTTTCTAAATACGATTAAAGATGTTATTATGGACAAATACAGATACACGGCGATAGCAGTGTTCTAAAAAGGAGGAAGGACGATGGCGGATTTTTATGAGACTGTACGAACAGTATTGAAGGAAGATGAGAGGTTTGTGGCAGAAGACGGCACATTCCTACGCAATGCGGTCTGCGAAGCTGCGATGAAGATGGACAAACAATTGATTCGGCTTCTTCTTAAGAACGAAGAAACGCGCAACCGTTTTTTCACGGATGTAGATGACATCAAAATTTTTGATAAAACGGAGTTTGCTTGGGTGATCAACAACCGG
>CATNDT010000185.1 GCA_950097035.1 uncultured Oscillibacter sp. | reverse complement strand
CAAATTGCTTGTTTCTATCTTCCTCGGATAAACGGCAGTAGATCGCTGCTTTCATGTTCATATCTCCTTAGAGATAGGACAAGCTGTTTCCTGCTTACAGTATAGCACACAGAAAACAGCTTGTCACATTATTTTTGGGCTATGGCCTGTTTTTCCTTTTCCAGCTGATTGATCAGCTCGGTCAGCTTGCGGGTAAAATTCTCTTTTGTCGTTTCAGTGGAGCCACTCTTGAATACGCTTTTGCATAGCTCCTGTGTCTGCAAATCACATCACCCGGCCTTTCACAACAGCCTATGCTAAATTGCCTGTCCATAATAATTTTCGTCGTTCTTTTCTTTGCTCGGATTTTTGGGGTCTGAACGGAGAGGGTGGGGAGCGGCAACGGGGGTGGATGGTCCAGCCTGGATATAAAAAAGCACCCGGACGGTGCGAGGCCGTTCGAGTGCTGGATGCGACATGATTAACTTGAAACGAGCGATTTTTACAAGTCTGTGTGAAGTTCCACGCTGCGGGGGCAGGCTTTTTTTGAGAGACAAGTGCCTTTTGGTAACTTATATTTCTAATTTACATCAATGCCGGCGTCAACTTGCCCCATTTCCTAACTCAGCCAGTGCCTTCAGCGTACCATCCAGGTTTTCCTTGTGCCAGTTTTTGAAGCTACCGGCATACATGGTGGCGTAGACGCCGGAACTCCGCAGGTCGCTCAGCGCTGCTTGCTGGGTGGTCAGGCGGATGGTGTCCGACCCGGTGCGGATGGTGATGACCGTGTTGAGCATATCGTCCTCCAGCTCCACCGACTGGATGTCCCCATAGGGAAGGACCAGGGATACGTCTTTGCGCAGGTTGCCCCATGTGGTGTTGAAGGGGAGCAGGACGATCTCGTGTTCACACATCTGGAGAACATAAAATTCCGAGTTAAAAAACGCCGCAAATTGTTCGCTCAGGTTTGCCGGGGCGTATTTGACGATGATGCAGCGGTCCTCCAGAGGCTCATATCCGGCCTCCTGGATAAATTTCTTGACTTCGTTTGCCATGGTATTACCTCCAAGTCGTTAAAGTTCATTTTGACACTGACAGACGGGATGAAGTCGGTGTTCAATATGGTGTAATATTAGTTCTCATTTCTCAAAAACTGCAAAACCACATTCGTAAGGATGGGCGCAATACACACTCCCTCGCTTATCAGTTAATATACTTTTCAGTATGAGTTGAAAATCTCCGCCACCTGATAAGATCATGTATTCTGCCGCAAAAAACAACAGTAACTGATTTGACATCACCGCAGCCACCGCACCCCCACCTCCTAAAACCAAAGTAGGCATAGCAGTTCCTAACAGATATTGCCATTTTTTCAACGGTTCGAAGCAAGCGCAGTATGGAGATAACGTACTCCAAACGATTCCGAAATCAATCGCATGAAAATGATTTTTTGCAAAAATCGCCCAGGTCATTCCATGGATCAGCTCATGCACGATGATCAGGCCCAGAATAAGCAGAGGCAGCGCCACGGCATATCCCCAGGAGATCCCGTCTAAATTAAAACCATTCGCATTATTGTAGAGCCAGAATGTTAAAGCCATAAACGGAAGCATGATTAAAAGAGCTAAATACTTTGCTTTTTGCTTATTGATACTCACATTCTTTATTTTGTATCCTTTTTGCTGCATTTCAGAGCTTAATGTTTCAAAGCAATCTTTACGTTTCAATTCTTTTTCGGTTAATTCTCTTGCCATGGTTATGTGCCTCCTACATCGTTGAAGTCTATTTTGATGCGGACAAGAGCATAACACAATGCGGCCCCGCTGTGGGCAAATTTTCTTGGACGGCACAAATCGTTCTTGAATGGCAAAAGCAGAGAGGGAGCCTCAAAAGCTCCCTCTCCATTTCTTTTTCAATTCTGCCTTTCCGGTTCGAGACAGCAAACACGTTCTGCCTCCTATCCGGACTTGATTTCCCTTTCCATCTACCGCCTCAATTTTGTCCCATGCCGCCAGGTAGGCCCGGTGGACCCGGATAAACCGTCCGCCCAGTTCCTTCTCCAACTCGTTCAGGCTGCCCACGAAATCCAGACGGCTGTCCGCCGTATGAAGATATACATGGTGAGCCTTGGGAGCAGCCTCAAAAAACAGAATGTCGGCCAGGGGAATGTGGCGGATTTCGTCGCCCGTCCGCAGAGAGAACATTTCCGCCGGATCGCGGCGCTCATCCAGCAGGTGGGCGTGGATCGCCTCCAGACAGTCGGCGATGGCGGGACCAGTCTGGTTTCCATCCTTCACGATGTAGTCAAATGCCTCCAGATGGTATTGGAAGGTTTTCCAGGCCAGATCGCCATAGCTGGTAATGTAGACCAGTGTTCCATGGGGGTCCCGCCGCCGCAGTTCCTGCCCCAGCGCAAACCCGTCCCACGCTCCATCCTTCAAATCCACGTCCAGAAAGTAGACACCGCGCCGGCTGTCCTGCGCCGCGTCCAACAGCTCCTGGGCGGTAGACGCGGCGCATACCACGCGCATGTCGTAGTTCTCTATAAAAATTTTCCACTCCAGGGCGGTTTTGAGCTGGTGGCGGACACGTTCTTCATCGTCACAGAGATAGATTGAAATCATGTTTTTTCCTCCACCTTCAGTTCCTGGATAAACACACCATCGGCCCAGCTTGTTGACGAGGCCGCATGGGGACAGTCCGCCAAAATCCGCTGGTAGCCGGACAGCCCCAATCCCCGGCCCTCTCCTTTGGTGGAAAAGCCCTCCGTCCAGATTTTATCCGGGTCGATGGCTCCGATGTAGGGGTTGGACACCCGAAGGGACAGTTCGTCCTTTTGAGACAGCAGGACAATCTCCACCCAGGGCATTTCCGTTTCTAAAGCAGCCTCGGCGGCGTTGTCCAGCAGGATGCCCAGGCAGCGGGCGAAGTCCCACACATCCATCCCCACCCGTTCCACGGGGTAGAGCGCCTCCAGGCGGCAGTCGATCCCCTTTTGCCCCATGGCCGCCAGCTTGGACAGCAGGAGGCTGCGCACCTGGGGTATTTGCACGTTGCCCAGCTGGGTAGAAGCCCGGATTTTCTCCCCGATGCGCCTGTCGAAGCCCGCATCCAGCTCCGACAGGGCGGCACGCAGCTCATCCAGCTCGCCCTCGTCCGCCTGCTCCGACAGCCCCGCCAGCAGGTTTTTGTAGTCGTGGCGGAAACTCCGCACCTCCTGGCGGATAGACTCCAGGTCCCGCTCGTAGAGCTGCTGCTGGGCGATGACATCCCGCTGGGCTTCCATCTTCCGGGCGGTATCCAGCCGCTGGCCCAAATAAATCACCAGTCCCGCTTCCAATGCTGTCATCGCCAGCACCAGCATAAAGTAAGGGACCAGATATTCCGGTTGAATTCCCACCTGCAAGATTAAGAATGTTTCCATAGCCGCTTCCTGGGCAAAAAGGAACAGCACCGTCCGGCGCTGGCCGAAGCCCGCCTCCAGCAGAAAGCGGAACCAGTGCCCGAAGCGCAGACGGTGCAGCAGGAGGGCTGAGATCGGAACCACAACCCAATATATCACCGCTGTAAACTGGAGTTCGCTGTTCAGGAGCAGGATCTGGGACAGGCAGGACGTGGACACTTGAAACACGCCTCCCATACACACGGCGGAAAAGGCCCTCCAGAATTCGGTTCGCCACGCCCACCGAACCCACAGGGTGCACATCACCAGAATGGCAAAGGAGCCCACACAGTAGCGGAACACACCATGATTGGGGAAGAGCGCGTACAGGCTCGCCGCCAGCAGGGTGGACGCTAGCGGGGAGAGCAGCAGGAGGGGCAGCTTTTTCAGCATCCGCCACCCCCGCACGTCCATTATCACAAACAGGTAAACCGCCAGGGCGGCGTGGGCAATCAGGGAACCTGTAAATGAGGTCAGGTAATCCTCCAGTGTGAACATAGCGGACACCTCCTTCCTGCGGGGTATCATACCACATGGCGGGGATTTTGTCCACAGCTAAGCCCACTCAGCCACGGAAATCAATTTTCACACCAAAGAGAGACAAGAGCGTTAGGCTCAAGAAGGCAGTCAAACATGATGTGGGAAAGGGGGCGTTTGGAGGAAGTTCGCATTTTAAATGATTTGATAATGGATAGGGCAAATTTCCGGAGGATATTGAGGCTTTTCTGAACATCTCTATCCTAGACGCGGCAAAAGTCCTCACCAAAATGGACATCCAGCAGCCAGTGCATAGATTCCACAGACCACTCCATCCGGGCGTGATGAAGCAGGTCCAGTGGTAGCCTGTATAAATCATATTCAAAGCGTCAAAGTGATTCGCTATGGCCTGGGCCACGCAGTAGCCGCTCTCCATCCCCGCCGAAATCCCCTCGCCCATCGGATTGAGGAACTCAGCAATCTCACCGGCGAACAGCACCCGGCCCTGCCCATAGGTGACGGAACAACCGGGCGGATATGGGGCATCAGCCATATCGGCCCCGCGCTTCCTGCCAGTCTTGGCGAGGTACTGCCGCTTGGCAAACAAAAACTCCGCATTCGCGATCCGGCTGTCGCATTGGTAGCTGGAGATCAGCCTGCCGCCGTCCGTCTTGTCAGGGTTCTCTACATAGTCGATGATGTCTTGAATGGATTTACCCACCGTCCGGCCCTTGCCTATGTGCAGAGACATAATGCGGGTGGCTGCCATTGGCGGTCTCTCCCTTCAA
>CATNDT010000184.1:2585-4694 GCA_950097035.1 uncultured Oscillibacter sp. | reverse complement strand
GAAAGGTATTTGGGATCTCCAAGATGGCGGTGTCAAAGCGGATGAAAAAGCTTCACGAAAAGTTGAGGAGCTCTGTCACATGACAGGGCCCCTCAACTTTTTTATTTTTCTGGTTTACAAATTTCCATCTAGTGTCCTTAAAAGACAGAGGGGCAAATTTTGAACTGGAGGAATGAAAATGGATAGACCCTTGACCTACATGGACGGCGAGACGCTGATAAATACGGTGCTGCCGCCCATCCGCTTTGTAATCTCCCAACTGCTCCCGCAGGGACTCCACGTCCTAGCGGGAGCGCCGAAGGTGGGGAAATCGTGGCTGTCCCTGTGGCTCTGTCTTCAGGTGGCGAAGGGTGAACCGGTCTGGGAATTCTCCACTACTCAGGGTGACGTACTCTACCTCTGTCTGGAGGACAGCTACAGCCGCATCCAAAACCGTCTGCTGGATATCACAGATGACGCTCTGTCGAATCTGTTCTTCGCCACCATGTCGGAGAAGCTGCACAGCGGACTGGAGCAGCAGATCGAGCGCTTCCTGGCGGCACACCCTGACACAGTGCTTATCGTCATCGATACGCTCCAGCGTATCCGGGGCGGCGTCAACGACGCCAATCCCTATGCCAGCGACTACCGTGACCTGGGTATCCTCAAGGAGCTGGCGGACAAGCACCGGATCGCCATTCTGCTGATTCACCACCTGCGGAAGATGAATGACGACGACCCCATGAACATGATCTCCGGCACCACCGGAATCAGCGGCGCGACGGATACCAACTTTGTGCTCCGCAAGAGCAAGCGCAGCTCCAACTCCGCCACGCTCTACTGCACAGGCCGGGACATTGAGTACCGGGAGCTGTCGCTGGAGTTCGACAGCGCAGAGCACATCTGGAAGCTGACAGAGGACAATGTGGAGCAGCCGGCTCGTCCCCAGGATGAGCTGGTATTTTTTCTCTCTGAATTTCTGAATCAGCGGAAGTACTTTACGGGAACAGCGATGGAGCTGGCAGAGGCGCTGGACGAGTTCGCTGGTGAACCATACAAGCCCAACGTGCTGATGAAGAAACTGCTTCGCTGTCAGCAGGAGTTGTTGGAACAGGGCATTATCCTCTCCACCCGCCGCACCCATGACCGCAGAGAGCTGACTCTGCGCGTCGGCTGCGGCAGCAATGACGGCAAAAATGATACAGGCCCCATGTCAGATTTGCTGTCGCAGCCGTCGCAGCTGTCGCAGGAGAAGCCAGTGCCTCCAGAGTAGGAATGGGGACGGTGGGAGCGGAACACGCCCCTTGGGGCGTGGCAAGTTTCGCCTTTGTGGTACGGGCTGGGGCATTTGCCCCGCCCGCCCACTTCGGCAGAGCGGGCTAAGCCCGCACCCCTATCAAATGGAAGGAGAATGGTACGATGGAATTTTTTGATAAACACACGCAGGAGCTACTGAACTGTCTGCTTGTTCTGGACCAGGACGCTCCGATAGACGTACAGGAAGTTGCCGTGATTGATCAGCTGCTGGAACACATTGAGGTCAGCGTCCGAACCACCTGTGACCTGATCCGGTTTAAGTGTATGAAGTCGGCTGGGATGGTGCAGTCCATAGATGAATTCCTGGAGCTGTTCTACTCAGAGGAGGAGTGACCGATGGCAAAGAACCAATTTATCCGCGCCAGAGTAGCAGGCTGGGAAAAGTTTGTGATCTCAGAGAACGCCAGGAAAGCCCGGATGACCGAGAGCGAGTTTGTGCGCCGGGCGGTGTTGAACAAGGACGTGGTGGTCATTGAAGGTGCGGCAGAGTTGCTGACAGAACTGCGCCGCCAAGGCAACAACCTCAACCAGCTGACGGTGCTGGCCCGGCAGCGGCGGATCGAGCTGGTAGACTTCAAACCCTTCATGGAGGTGTATCGAGATACATGGCGAGCGTTAAATTCGTTGCTGTCTCGCGGGGCTTAGGCGGCATCCTGGACTACGTGACCAACCGGGAGAAGACCACCGACTCCCTCATCACCGGCGTGAACTGTGTCGCGCAGACTGCGCGTGACGAGTTCGAGGCGGTGAAGAAGCAGTTCCACAAGACTGACGGCAGGGGCTATTACCACATCGTCCAGTCCTTCTCCCCGG
>CATNDT010000184.1:0-2536 GCA_950097035.1 uncultured Oscillibacter sp. | reverse complement strand
CGGAGTACTTCCAGGGCTATCAGTGTGTGGTGGCCACCCATATGAACACCGATCACATCCACAACCACATCATCATGAACTCGGTGAATTTTGAGACGGGTCGGAAGTTCCACCAGAGCGCCTGTGAGATGCAGCAGGTCAAGGAGTTCTCCAACCAACTGTGTCTGCAATACGGCCTGTCAATCACAGAAACGAAGGCCGACCCGAATCGGATCCCCGCCTGGAAAAAGAGGCTGCGGAAAGACATCAAGCGGGCGATGGAGCTGTGCTGTGACCGGGAGCAGTTCATCCGCTGTATGGAGGCGTGGGGATACGGCGTGAAGTGGGAGGAGGGGCACAGGCACATCACCTACACCACCCCGGAGAATATGCGCTGCCGGGACAGCAAGCTCTTTGACCAGACCCTTCTGCGGGAGAACATGGAGCACTACTTTACCATGGGTGGTCGTGAGTATCTGGAGAGCCGCCGGGAGTGGAGCGCACTCGGTGAGCCTGAGCCGACGCTGGACGACGCGGTCTGCGGACTGGCCTCCATCTTAGAGGCGCTGGCGGTAGGCGACAACGACCGGTTCCACCTGGAGACGCTCCACCATAGCGAGGATGAGATTGAACTGATCCTCAGCCGGGGTGGTAAAATCGACCGCACCGTTCAGTATGCGGTGGAGGACGAGGAGTATGAGCAGTACCATGGATTTTCCATGAGTATGTAGAGAGGAGAATGTCAAAATGTTGTTATTTGAGAATGATTTTCGGGCCAGCACCAAGACGATCCGCGGTGTGCGGTATATCACCGTCAGCTTCTATGGCGGTGACAAGGACATCTTTCAAAAGGTGGGTGGCCTGATCAAAAGCGACTTTTCTACCACTAAAATAGCCGAAATTACGAAGGAATCTTTGGTGGATGATGGTATAGCTATTGCGTAGCGTTTCGGGTATTGTGTGTGGCAAAGGAGGCGAATTTTATGGCAATGGAAACAGCGGCGATCTACTGCCGGCTCAGCCAGGACGATGGGAGCGTTGGGGAGTCCGGGAGCATTCAGACGCAGAAAACTCTGCTCACCCAGTACTGCAAGGAACACCGTATTAAAATTGGTGACTGTTACTGTGATGACGGATGGAGCGGTACCAACTTCGACCGCCCGAATTTCAAGCGGATGATCGACGATATTGAGCTGGGCAAGGTCAACATAGTCATCGTGAAAGACCTCTCCCGGTTCGGGAGAGAGTACGCCCAGATGGGAATGTACATCGAGCACTACTTTGAGGAGAAGGGGGTGCGGTTCATCTCGGTAGCGGAAAATATCGACTCAAAGAACGGGATTGACAATCTGGTACTGCCTTTCACCAATGTGATCAATTCCTTCTATGCCCGGCAGGCGTCCAGCAAAACCAAAGCCGCACACCAGGCCCGTGCCAAGTCTGGGATGTATCTGGGCAGCCATGCTCCCTTCGGATATGCGAAAGACCCCAACGACCGCCACCATCTGATTGTAGATCCGCCTGCCGCCGAAGTGGTACGGGAGATTTTCCAGGTGTCCGCTGACGGCGTGGGCTATGTGCGGATGACCAAGATTTTACGGTCAAGGGGTGTACTGAATCCTCAGGCATACTTTAACCAGAACAACCCAGGCTACTACAAGAACAGCGACTACTGGCGTAAGCCCTACGACTGGCACGCCACCTCCATTCGGGTTATTCTGAATAATCCGGTCTATCTGGGCAAGGTGGTCTTTGGCCGCAGCAGGACCAAGGGCTTCTTTGATAAGCGCCGGGTGGAGACACCGGAGGAGGAGTGGATCGTCACCGAGAACGCCCATGAGGCGCTTGTCTCCCAGGAGCTGTGGGATACTGTCCATCAGATGATGAAGGCTAAGCGGCGGGAGAACTCCAGCGGTGAGGTGCAGTACTTCACAGGGCTGGTGAAATGCGCGGACTGCGGTTCCTCCTTAAACGTCAGCTACGACAAAAAGCGTGGGCGGTACACCGGCTTCTCCTGCTGGGTGTATAAGAACTACGGTAAGGAGCGGTGTACCTCCCACGCCATCGGCTGGAAGACGCTGAACCAGCTGGTGCTGGAGGATATCCGCCGGAATGCTCAGGTGGCAAATCTGGCAGCGGAGGACTACATGAATATGCTGGTGTCTATGAAGACGGAGAAAAAGACCCAGGAGATCAACCGCTGCAAGCGGGAACTGAAAAAGGTGGAGAAGCGCCTGGGCGAGTTGGAAAAGATACTGAACAAGCTCTACGAGGACGCCGCACTGGAGCGGATCAGCGAGGAGCGGTATCAGTCCATGGCTACTGGCTATGAACGGGAGCAGGCAGCCTTAATAGGCCAGCGTGAGGCCCTTTTGGCAGAGATCACTCAAAGCGAGGAGGTCTACAAAAATGTGGAGCGTTTCCTGCCGCTCATCCGAAAGTACACGGACATTACAGAGCTGAACGCTCACATCCTCAATGAATTGATTGAGAAAATCGTGGTACATGAGAAACAGATAGACGAGGATGGCATCAAAAGCCAGGAGGTAGATATTTA
>CATNDT010000183.1 GCA_950097035.1 uncultured Oscillibacter sp. | reverse complement strand
ATTTCAGCGCCCGTCAGACCGTTACCCTGTGTAGTCCCTTGTAAACTGTACTTTGCTTCGGTGAAAATATCCTTGACAAATCCCGTCTTGATTCTGAATTCTGTTGCTCTTGCCGCCGTCCCGGTCCTCGTCACCAACTGAAAGGCGGGAGTATAACGCGGTGATTTTGTTGTATTTTGTCATAGCGTGTCCTCCTGATCGTCCATATCCTGTGCCTTACAGTTGACATTATGCACTCCACGGCGCCGGAAAGATGCGTACTTGCGCCGGCGGCGGCGCTGTGATATAATGGCCGCAAAATCCCTGCTGCGGCACCGGCGTTTCAGCCGGCGGAGCGGTGATTTATAAGGAGAAGTCACTATGAAAGACGAAAAGACCCTGGCATACATCAACCTCTTTGCAATCCTGGGGGCGCTGCCCTATCTCTGCGACTTAGACAAAACCTCCGCACAGCTGATTGAAAACGCCAACATCTCCGTGGGCTTTGCCGTGAGGGGCGGCCCCTCCGCCACCCTCTTTTTCGGCAGCGGCCGGTGCCGCATGGTTTCCGGCACGGATCGGTGCCAGGTGAAGCTGCCCTTCTCCTCCTGCGGGAAGTTCAACGGCCTTATCGACGGAACTGTGACACCCATTCCTATCAAGGGGATCACCAGGGCCGGCTTTCTCACGGGGCCCTTCACCAGACTGACGGACCGGTTGACCGCCTTCCTGCGGCCCGCCGCCGGCGCTCTGGATGACGAGGAGTTTTTCCGAATCTCCACCACGCTGATGTTCCACGTCATCGCCGAGGCCGCCGCCCAGATTGCAAACGAAGACTCTGTCGGGCAGTGTTCCGCCGCCGGCATTGTGGACGGCACGGCGAAACTCTCGATTCAAAACGGCCCCGCCGCGGCGCTGTGCTGCCGGGACCACAGGCTTCTCGCCGTCCACCGCGCTCCGGAGCAGTGCACGTCCTACATGACGTTCCAGGACATGCATGTGGCCCGGGACCTCTTTGACGGAAGGCTCAACGCCATCGCCGCCGTGGGGCTGGGACAGGTCCGCATCGGCGGCATGATCTCCCAGATCGACAACATCAACCGCATTCTGGACCGGGTGGCGGTCTATCTCGCGTAAGGAGGGACGAAGGATGAACATCAACGACTACTCCAAAAGCCGGGAGGCCTATCTCCGGGCCTGTAAGGTGATCCCCTCCGGTATCTACGGCCACCAGGGCCCCGCCGAGGGCTGCTATACCCCTGTGGAGGCCTGGCCTCTGTTCTCCCAGCGGGCCAGGGGAGCCTATTTCTGGGATCTGGACGGCAACCGCATGATCGACTACATGTGCGGCTACGGCCCCAACATCTTAGGCTACGGCGACCCGGATGTGGATGCCGCCGCCGCGGCACAGCGGCAGCTGGAGGACTGTGTAACGGTGCCCTCCACCAGGATGATCGAGTTTGCCGAGCTGCTGGTAGACACCGTGGCCAGCGCGGACTGGGCCTTTTTCGCAAAAAACGGCGGCGACGTGACCACTCTGGCCGTTATGACCGCCCGGGCCCACACCCGCCGGAAGAAAATCGTCTTTTTTAAGGGCTATTACCACGGTGTGGACGCCTGGGCCCAGAAAAGGGACTACTCCGGCATTCTGGAAGAGGACGTGATGCACAACCTCTATGTGGACTGGAACGACGCCGACGCCCTGGGAGAGCTCTTTGACCGCCACAGGGGTGAAATCGCCGCCGTCATCAGCCAGCCTTATATGCACGGCAATTTTGTGGACAACGAGCTGCCCGCCGAGGGCTTCTGGCAGAAAGTCCGCAAGCTCTGCGACGAAAACGGAAGTTTGCTGATCATCGACGACGTGCGGGCCGGGTTCCGGCTGGACCTTCAGGGCAGCGACCACTTCTTTGGCTTCGAGGCGGATCTGATCTGCTTCTGCAAGGCTCTGGCCAACGGCTACAACGTCTCCGCCCTCTGCGGCAAGGAGTTTTTGAAGGCCACCGTATCCGGCATCAGCTATACCGGCAGCTACTGGCTGTCCGCCGTACCCTTTGCCGCCGGCATCGCCTGTATTGAGAAGATGAAACGGCTGAACCTGCCCAAACTGCTGGATGAAAAAGGCCGGAAGCTGAGCCAGGGCCTTCGGGCCGCGGGGGAGAAGTACGGCTTCGACCTCCACGTGTCCGGTATGCCGAGCCTCTTCTACCTGCGGCTGGCGGACGATCCCAGCCTGATGCTCCACCAGGAGTGGATCGCCGAATGCGTGAAGCGTGGTGTGTTCTTCACAACACACCACAATCACTTCCTGAACTACGCCCTGTCCGACGGAGACATCGCCCAGACCATCGCCACAGCGGATGAGGCGTTTGCCGTCCTCCGGAACCGCCACCCACAGTAAACCGGGCCGCGCGCTTCTGCACCGGCTGAATTTTATAAAAGTGAGACCTTTTTCATGAAAATGATTTTTTTAGTAGACGGCGACAACAACATCGGCACCGGCCTCAAGGGCATCGAGATGCTCTCAGAGCAGGACACCGTCCTGCTCTTTTACCAAAAGGAGGGGCTGGCTCTCAGCAAAATCCAGAAGCTGTGCGCCGGAACCCCCGCGGATGTGCAGTATATTGAAAGCGTGCGGGGCGGAAAAAACTCCATCGACTTTCAGATTATCACCGAGCTGGGAGTTCTGGTCGGCAAGCGGGAGGCCGATTACGCCTATGTCATCAGCCAGGACAAGGGTTACGCCGCCTCTATCGAGGCCCTGCGGGCCCGGTATGCCGACGCCTTTCAGGAGGTGGATCTGCGTCCCTCCATCGAGGAGTGCCTGCACCTGCCCTTCGTGCTGAAGGCCGCCGGTCGGCAGGAGCTTTGCAACGCGCTGGTGCGGGAATACGGCGCGGTGCAGGGCCGCCTGCTGTACAATCACCTCAAACAGATCTTTCAGTCTCCGGAGGAACCGGCCGAGCCGGAGCGGGCCGCCAAAGCCGTGCGCGCCCGCCGGGGCGGCAGACGGAAAAAAACCGCCGAGACGCCCGTCCAGCCCGCTGCGGAATCCTGACCCCTCACCGGCGGGACACGCACTCCTCAGCAGCGATGAAAAACGTGGGATCTGCCTGTTATTCAGGCAGGTCCCACGTTTTACCGGCGGAAAAGGCTGGTTTTACGGATGACAGGTCCTCAATTCTCTCTTGTCAAGACACTGCGCAAAAACCTCCCAACATTCCCATTGATTCCCTATAAATATAGTTGTATAATAGGTTTATCTTACGGTGGAGGCGTTCTGATGCTGATTTCTACAAAAGGCCGCTATGCCCTACGGGTTATGATCGATCTTGCCGGGCGCCGGTCCGGGGAATATATCCCCCTGAAGGAGATTGCCCAAAGGCAGGAGATCTCGGAAAAATATCTGGAGGCCATTATCAAAATCTTGGTAAAGGGCAGGCTGCTCAGCGGCCTGAGGGGCAAAGGCGGCGGCTATAAGCTGACCAACTCCCCCGAGCAGTATACCGTAGGCGCGATCCTCCGCCTGACGGAGGAGTCCCTGGCTCCCGTCGCCTGTCTGGAACAAGGCGCCGCCCCCTGCCCCAGAGCCGCGGCCTGCCGCACGCTGCCGGTGTGGCAGGGCCTGGACCGGGTCATCAGCGAATATCTGGACAACATCACCCTGTCGGATCTGCTGCGGCAGGACGATGCCGGAAGCGACTATATGATTTAAAAGCAAGAGACGTTTCGGAAGCCCCCTCCGAAACGTCTCTTCTTTTGCTCAAAACTGCGGCAGCTTTGCCACCACCGCCGCGCAGCGGCTGCACAGGGTGGGGTGGGCGCTGTCGGCGCCCACGGTAAAGGACTGCTTCCAGCAGCGCTCACACTTCTGGCCCTGGGCGGGCTCCACCAGGACCTCCAGGCCGTCGCCGCCCTTCTCCAGCGCCGCCTGGGAGACGATCAGCACGTCCGCAAGACCCGCCTCGTCCATGCCGGGCAGCAGAACCCCCTCCGGGTCCGCCGTCCGTAGCACCACCCTGGCCTCCAGACTCTTGCCGATCCGCTTCTCTGCGCGGGCGGTCTCCAGCGCGCCGTTTACCGTGTTCCGCAGCTGGATAAGCGACTCCCAGCGGGCCATGGCCGCATCGTCCAGGGCATAGTCCGCAAAGGGCCGGTTCATGTCGTTAAACAGCACATTTCTGCCGTCGTCTCCCCCACGGTGGGGCATGGCCTGCCAGATCTCATCGGCCGTGAAGCAGAGGATGGGGGCCATGATCTTTGTCATCGTGTCCAGAATGAGGAACAGTGCCGTCTGGGCGCTGCGGCGGCTGTTCTCCCCGTCGCAGTAGAGACGGTCCTTGATGATATCCAGATAGAAGTTGGACATCTCCACCACGCAGAAGTCGTTGACGGCGTGGGTGACGGTGAGGAACTCATACTCGTCGTAGCCCTTAAAGCACCGCTCCATCAGAGCATTGAGCTTTGTCACGGCCCAGCGGTCCAGCTCCGCCATGTCCGCCGGGGCAGTGAGACGGTCGGGGTCAAAGCCGTCCAGATTCCCCAGGCAGTACCGGGCGGTGTTGCGGAATTTCAGGTAGTTCTGGGAGAGCTGCTTGAAGATCTCGTTGGAACAGCGGACGTCGGCGTGATAGTCCGTGTTCGCCGCCCACAGCCGCAGGATGTCCGCGCCGTACTGCTTCATCACGTCGGCGGGGTCCACGCCGTTGCCCAGGGACTTGTGCATGGCCTTGCCCTCGCCGTCCACGGTCCAGCCGTGGGTGACGCACT
>CATNDT010000182.1 GCA_950097035.1 uncultured Oscillibacter sp. | reverse complement strand
GATTCGTCGGTGAAGATGTCCTCCACCAGGCGAACCTCGGCCTTTCCGAAAAGAACATAGAAGTTGTAGTTATCTCGGGAGATCGCCGAGGTTATCGCCGACCTTCAGATCTTGGATTCGCATAGCGCAACCAACCTCCTCATGTGTCATCGTCTTCCTCCCCATGCTCCTCAGGCTCCACCAACACTGTGTAGGTGATTTTCTCATCCATAAGTTATTCCCTCCCCTTAATAATCGAGTTAATAATCGAGCCGGGTTGTGAACCTCGGATTCGACAGCATTTCAGCTGCCTCCCGTACAGCCATCTTCTGAAGGCTGATGAACTGAACTTCCTTGGAGGTTACGATGGTGGCTTCCGTCATAAAATAGCGGAGGGCCTCAGTTCCCACCTCTTGGATGATAACAGCATCGTCCTCAGAGATAACCGCCTGGAGTTCCCTGAAAAAGGCGTTGCGATCCCCGCCGCATCCATCGGGATCCTCTTCGGGGATCGTCCCGCGATAGGGAATCCCAACGAAATCCCCATCAACGCCGAACGCATAACGAGTTACGCCATAAGGGTCGTTCTCCTTCCACATGCGGAGACCACAATGGTCGAGAAGAGCCTTGAGCTTTGCCTCTCTTCCCTCCCTTATCGCAAAATAGTTGCTGCGGGTTTTGCACTGGTAGTCCATTGATTTTCTCCTTTCGAATAAATAGCCACAAAAAAAGAGGCAGCGAATCCTATCGCATCAACTGCGTTCGGACGCACGGCCTCCCTATGGTGGCTGTCTCAACATCTACATTCCTTAACAGGAAAGTAGATCCTTACAGCCCTTATTGTAATTGGAGTTAATCTCCTGTCAAGTACCGTAAAAACGGTCGGCGCTGCTTTCCATAACCCCCACCCCGCCGTACTTTACACCAGTGCTGGC
This sequence comes from uncultured Oscillibacter sp., assembly GCA_950097035.1. Classification (GTDB taxonomy): domain Bacteria; phylum Bacillota; class Clostridia; order Oscillospirales; family Oscillospiraceae; genus Oscillibacter. Next base: position 3,954 of record CATNDT010000182.1, on the reverse strand, counting down.
AGAGTAAGCGTTAAAGGTGGAGCAGAAATACCCAAAGCAGCAGTCCACCTCGTACCATCGAGAATTACACCAGACCCGGTTCCAAGCGTGACCACCGCCGTTGGTCATCTTGCCGGTGGCGGTCATGGAGGTGAGGCCGGCCTTGCGAGCCAGGACATTGAAAGCCTGGGCATCGCCCTGGCACACGCTTTTCCGCTCAATCAGGTTGCCGTAGGCGGTGGTAGCCTTGGCCCATTTATCGGCGTTGTTATTGCAATCCCCGCCGGTAATGGCATTGTAGGCAGTCCAATCGTAAGAAGCCTGGCAGCAGTATTGGTAAATTGCGTAGGCTTTCTGGTAATCGCTCATACCCTCAGAGATGATATTTGCCAGAATCCGCTCTGCCTCTGCATCCACAGCGTTTCTCATTTCCTGCTCCTCAGCAAGACTGAAATAAGAATTTCGGGTAATAGTTACGCTGCTACCGCCAGCAGAGACCCCAACAGCTACATCTCCAAACAGATAGCAGCTCTGCCGCTCCGCTTCCCAGAAGGCATCAATGGCTTGGTCGTAGGTGCTTTTGGTACTTCCCTGAATTGCTTCGAAGTATTTCATAGGGACCTCAATAGTATTGGCCCCCCGGTAGAACTCACGGGTGATATACACAGATACTGGTTCGCTGCCCCAGATACTCTCCGCCATAGGCACGGGGGTGTCGTCAATAACAAATACCGCCTCTTCATCGCCTGGCGGACTGAGATCATCCGAAGCGTGGGCAGGGATACAAGCAAAGAACAGGGCAAAAGTGACGGTCAGCGCAATCATGAATGCCCATTTGATGCGAAGATTACGACAATGCACAGGAACTCACTCCTCTCTAAATCTAAAAAAAGAGCCAGGAGCATTACACCCCCGGCCCGCCTAACGCTTTATTTTGAGCGGGCAACCCCAGTACCATGGCAGGCATCGCCCGGGGTTTCCTTTGTCTGCCCGTCGGCATCCTTCTCCCGGGCCATGCCAGAGCCGCCGCAGTGGGGGCACAGAACGCCGGACACCGCTTTTTTAACGGACTTGAGGGCTTCATCGAGAGCCAGAAGCTCCTCCTCCAGCTCCGCCACCTGTTTGGCAGCGTTGGCCTGAACCTTTTCCTTCTTTTTAAGGATCGCAGTTCGTCTGCTGGAAAGGCTTGTAATAATATCGTCCATAAGTATTTCTCCTTTTTGTTATTGATTTGGTTTTGGAGAGGGAGGAGCCAGAAGCATCACCGCTGGCCCCTCCCTCCTCGAACAGAGGGGATTAAAGAGTGGGAGTAGTGGTCCTGGTCTTCTCCCAGACCCCATACAGGGTCAGGTTGCCAGTCACCTTATCACGGTTCATGTCCCACATCTCTTCCCCATCAGCATCCTTGGCCCAGCCAACAAAGGTGTAGCCTTTGCAGGTGGGATTGCCATTGATACGGAGGGCGTTACCCTGCTTCACGGCCACAGGGTCATACTCCTGACCGTTGCCCGGCTTCAGAGTGACCCGGCAATACCCGGCGAGATCCACATCAATGATGGTCTCCTTCACGGGGGTGCGGGCAGTAGTTCCAGAAGAGGTACTGGGAGCCTTCGCCCAGATCCCGTACAGCACCAAGCTCTGGTTCACGGTATCCCGGCTAAAGTCCCAGTAGCCGGTCTTCCCGTACTTGGAAGTGGACCAGCCCAAGAACCGATACCCCTGGCACACGGGGGTAACAGGAGCCGCAAGCCGTCCGCCAGCCCACACAGAGGTAGTGAGGGCGTCCTGCCCGTTCTGGGGAACGAAGGTCACAGCGCACTGCCCAAAAGCAGGAGTGGCGTAAGAACTCACATAGGGATAGGTGCCAGCCAGAGTTGTGAAGCAAGCGGTGCCGGGGTAATAGTAGCCTCCCACATATATACCGCCGTACCGGCTGTACTGGATGTCCCCACCATAGTTGTAGGTGTGGGGGCAAAGGTCGTACTGGCAACCGCAGGGCTTCAGCTGAATGCCCATGTCATAGGCCCAGTCATACTCGTCCCGGTCATCCTTCCAGCCAGAGGTTTTGCCCTCAACACGGCTGCCGGTATCCCGGTAAGTACGCACCTCAATGTCCAGGTCCCCGGTGATGTCGAGCTTAGCAAGCTGGGAACGGGTGTACTTGACCCCGTCCACATAGTAGCCAGTAATACTGTAGTCCTTTGCAAACCGGCTCTCCAGGACGGGAATGTCCTTATAGGGGATGTTGCTGCCGTACCCGATTACCGTGGTCTGCTCGTTGGTCAGTTCGCCCTTATCTCCGCTGCGGACATAGAAAAGGATTTTGTAGGTCTCATCTCGGTCGTCCTTCCCTACATTCTGTTCGCTGGGATAAGTCCGAACCTCAACCTCCAGAGTTGGCCCGGTAAGGGTCAGCCCAGCAAGCCCGCCGGCTGTGTACTTGACGCCGTTGACATAGTACCCGTCAAAGTACCATCCATCGGGAAGCGTCACCCCGGGAACATTGGCCCCGCCAAGGGTATCCCTCCCCTCAATACGGGCCCAGTCGAACTCAAGGCTGCCCTTGTCCCCTGTCCTCATATAGAAGGACACAACATGGCTGGCCTCCTCGGGGGCCTCTTTGACAGCCGCCTGGTACTCCGGATCATACTTGATCTCGGTGCCAAACGCCCCGCCGAAGCTGGTGCTGCCCCCGTCCGTCACATACAGGTCATCGGGGGCTGCCGCAAAGGCAGGAACTGTCATTGCCGCCGCCATCGTCATAGCGACGGCAAGATGAGAAATGCGCTTGATTTGATTTTTCATGTCATTGTGCAGTAGCCTTTCCATCCTGAAAAACTACCTTCCTCCTCTCAAAAAAATGATATTATTAAGGGGGCGGATCCCCACTTAACCTTAATTGAGCGTCCGGCCCGGGGCCTGTGGGTCGGACACGATACACCGCAACGCTGCGGTTTGTGACAAGGTCCTTTTCCTTGCAAATGGCCTCCAGAGCGCCCTTCTGGCACAGCTCCGTGATTCTGGGCTTTACCCCATTCAGGTCGACGAAGCCCAAGTGCCTGGCGCACTCTCTGGCGGTCATGGCTCCATGGGTTTCAAAAGCCTGGAGAATAGCTTTCTGGCGGGTTAAAATATCCACCTTTTGGTAACTCTCTCGGCGTGTGTCATGCGTGATGCCCATAAAAACTCTCCTCCCCATACAAATGCCAGCTGGAGGCTTAAATCCCAAGCTCGGCTTTCATCTTTGCCAGCTCGTCATCCACCGAAGCAGGACTGGCATCGCCGTATTTATCCTCCAGAGCCATGGACTCATATCAAACAGCGACCGCCTGGACGCAGAGCCGCTTGCTGCTGTCATTGAATGTGCAGGTAATAAGAGTAAGCCGGTTGTCATCGGTACGGCTCAGGTAGCTCCAATCCGACTCATCAATGGTGTCAATACTGGAAACCTTATAGGTCCGGGTGCCGAGGCTTGTAGTGTAGGTAATGGTGTCCCCCTTCTTAACCTTGTTCAGGTCACGGAAGAAAGCACCGTTTCCGCTCTCGGTCCAGTTGTGGGCGCAAAGCCCCACATTACCGTCCCAGCTGGAGGTAAGATTGAAATGCGCCACGCCGTTGTTCATAGCCTCCATCTCATCAATATCGGATTTGTAAATGCCCACATTGAGATTGATACTGGGGATGGAGACGCTGCCGAGTCTGCCGCCAGTGTCAGCCACCACATCCAGCTGAGTGAAGCTATTGTAGGTGGTCACATTATCGTCCTTCCAAATCTGGTCGGAGATGTCGTTTCCTTCCCTCTCCACAAAGGCGCCGCCAGAATCTGTTGTGTTGGCTGCCTGGTTGTTGCCAGAACTCGGGTGTTTGTCATCATCGCCCTCGTTCTTGTTGTCATCCCGAACCCCGGACCCACGGTCATCATCCTGGTCCCCGTCATCATCACGGACGGGAGTTGAAGGCTGCTGAGGGCGTGGG
>CATNDT010000181.1 GCA_950097035.1 uncultured Oscillibacter sp. | reverse complement strand
GCCGGAGCACGCCTCCCACCAGGCGGAGGTGGATCTGTGCCTGGCCTGCGGCCCCACCGCCAGCCGCTACGCGGAGGTTTTGAGCTTTCGCCGCCTGGCGGAGCGAGTGCTGGGCATCACAGGTGGGCTGGCCCAGGTGACGCTGGATGCCGGCGGCAAGCTGCTGACGCTGCAGAAGGCGCTGCTGGAGGTGGCCCCGGAGCTGACGGTATACCGCCGCCCGTCCCGCAAGTCCGCCTTTTTACAGCAGATGCTGGATCTTTTTGATGAGCTGCGCTGTTATGAGGTGACGCCGGAGGCGCTGTATGCCCAGGCCGGGGAGATCGGCGGGGCCACCGGCGGCAAGCTGCGGGATCTGGGACTTTTATACGGGGCCTACGAGGCCCGGCTCCGCCGGCCCGGTCTGGACGCGCGGGACCGGATGACAAAGCTGTGCGACAGTCTGGAGTCCTCCGCCTATGCCCTGGGCAAGGATATTTTTATCGACGGTTTTACCTATTTCAATGCCCAGGAGCGGCGGGCCTTGGGCGTGTTTCTGCGCCAGGCCCGGTCTGTGACCGTGACGCTGCTGGGGGAGGAGAACAGCCGGGAGGAGATTTTCACCCCCACGCTGAAAACGCTGGACCAGTTGCGCCGCCTGGCAAGGGAAAACGGCTGCCCGGTGGAGACGCACGCCTTGCAGAGGGGGGACCCCTCTGCCCTGGGCCATGTGGAGCGGTATTTCTTCGGGGAGAACCGGCCGTATGCGGGGGACTGCGCCGCCGTCCGCCTGCGGCGGGCGGACACGGTGTTTTCCGAGGTGGAGCAGACGGCGGCGGACATCCTGCGCCTGACGGCGGCGGGGAAGTGCCGCTTTCGGGATATCACCGTGGCGGCCCGCAACCTGCCGGACTACGCCGGTGTGATTGAGACGGTGTTTGAGCGCTACAACATCCCGGTCTATCTTAGCCGCCGCAGCGATATTCTGGAGCAGGCGGCGGTGAGCCTTTTGACCGGCGTGCTCTCCGCCATCAGCAACGGATATGAATACGACGACATGTTCCGTTGGCTGAAGACGGGCCTTGCGGGCCTGACGGCGGCGGAGTGCGATATTCTGGAGAACTACGTCCTCAAGTGGGAGGTCCACGGAGGAATGTGGCTGAGGGATGTGGACTGGACGGAGAACCCGGACGGCTACGGCGCGCCCTGGGACGGGGCCCGGCAGGCCCGGCTCGCCCAGGTAAACGCACTGCGGCGGCGGGTGCGGGAACCGCTCCGGCGCCTGGCGGAGGGCCTGCGGCAGGGGGAGACGGCGGCGGAGAAGACCGGCGCCCTCTACGGCTTTATGGAGGAGCTGGGCATGCAGGCCGCTCTGGAGGAGCAGATGCGCGCCCAGGCCGCCGCCGGACGGCTGCAGGCGGCGGAGGAGACGGCTCAGCTGTGGGAAATTCTCTGCGGCGTGCTGGACCAGTTTGTGGAGATTTTAGGGGCGGAGCCCATGGGGCTGGACGAGTTCAGCCAGCTCTTTCGCCAGGTGCTCACCCAGTACAGCGTGGGGACCATCCCTGTGTCGCTGGATCAGGTATCCGTCGCCGAGATCACTCGAAACGACCGGCACACGGCCAGATATCTCTTTCTCCTGGGGGCCAACGACCATGTTCTGCCGGACCCCGGAAGGAGCGGCGGCATCCTCAATGAGGACGACCGGGAGGAGCTGCGGCTGCGGGGGGTGGAGCTGGCTCCCGCCGGCATGGACCGCATGGGGATCGAGCTGCAGAACCTGTATGCGGCCCTGGCCCAGCCCACAGAGGGGCTGACGGTGAGCTATCCCGTTTCAGACGGCGGTGGCGGCGAGCTGCGGCCCGCTTTTGTGGCGGAGCGGCTGCGGGCGCTGTTCCCGGCCCTGGAGACGGAGTGGGAGGACGGCCGCAGGGCATATCGTCTGACAGCGCCCGTGCCGGCGCTGGAGACCGCGGGGACGGCCCCCGGCGGGCCGCTGTGGCGCTATTTTGCGGAACAGCCCGCTTTTGCGGAGCGCCTTGCGGCCATGGAGCGTGCGGCGGACATCAGGCGGGGGGCGCTGTCCCCCACGGCGGTGCGGGCGCTGTACGGCGACAGGGCCGCCATGTCCGCCTCCCGGCTGGAGCGGCTGCGCTCCTGCCATTTCTCCTACTTTATGGAGTATGGGCTTCGGGCCAAACCCAGAACGCCCGCCGCCTTTGACGCGCCCCAGACCGGCACCTTCCTCCACTATCTGCTGGAGAACGTCACCCGGGACGCCCTGGCCCGCGGGGGATTTGCCCGGGTGGGGCAGACGGAGCTCCACGCTTTGACGGAGACCTACATAGACCGGTACGTCCGGGAGGCGCTGCAGGGCCTTGCGGGCAAGAGCGCCCGATTCCGCTATCTCTTTGCCCGCCTGCGGGAGACGGCCTGCGCCGTGGTGGACCAGGCGGCGGAGGAGCTGCGGCACTCGGACTTTGTGCCGCTGGAGTTTGAGCTGGCTTTCGGGGACGGCAAGGCCCTGCCTGCGGTAACGGTTTCCGTGCCCGGCGGCGGGCTGAGCCTGGGGGGTAAGGTGGACCGGGTGGACGGCTGGGTAAAGGACGGCAAGCTGTATCTCCGGGTGGTGGACTACAAGTCCGGCCGGAAGTCCTTTGACCTCTCGGCGGTGCGGATGGGGCTGGATATCCAGATGCTGCTGTACCTCTTTACCCTGCAAAAGGAGGGGCAGGCTTACTTTGGCCGGGAGATCCGGCCGGCGGGGGTGCTGTATTTCCCCGCAAGGGACGAGATTCTCTCCATGGAGCGGAACGTGACCCCGGAGCGGCTGCAAAGCGAGCGGGAGAAGCAGCTGCGGCGCAGCGGGCTGCTGCTGGCGGAGCCGGAGGTGCTGCGGGCTATGGAGCACGAGTCCCTGGAGGAACCCCACTATTTGCCCCTGCGGGTGAGCCGGGAGGGACAGCTCTCCGGCAGCGTTGCCTCGGCGGCCCAGCTGGGCAGATTGGGACAGTATGTGGAGCGGCAGCTGGAGGACATCGCCAAAGAGGTGTGTCAGGGCAACATCGACGCGGACCCCTGCTGTAAAGGGGAGAACGACAGCGCCTGCAAATACTGCCAGTGGACCGCGGCCTGCCACTTTCAGGATGGCAGGGACGGCGACCGCCTGCGCTACATCCGCCCCATGGGAGCGGAGGAGTTCTGGCAGGCGGTGGAGGCGGAGACTGACGGAGAGGGGAGTGGAACACAATGGCAAAGCTGAATCTGACACCACAGCAGCAGGCTGTGGTGGAGAACCGGGGCGGGGCGCTGCTGGTGTCTGCCGCCGCCGGGTCCGGCAAGACAAAGGTGCTGGTGGAGCGGCTGTTTCGCTATGTGATGGAGGAGCGCTGTCATGTGGACGACTTTCTCATCATCACCTACACCAAGGCGGCGGCGGCGGAGCTGAAGGGCAAGATCGCCCAGGAGCTGGCAAAGCGGCTGGCGGAGGCCCCGGACAGCCGTCACCTGAAAAACCAGCTGCTGCGGGTGTATCAGGCGGACATCAAAACCGTGGACGCCTTTTGCACGGCGCTGCTGCGGGAGAACACCCACCTGCTGGCCCGGGAGGGGGACCGCCATGCCCTGACGCCGGATTTTCGGGTGCTGGACGAGGGGGATGCCCGGCTGCTGCGGCAGCGGGTGCTGGAGCGGGTGCTGGAGACATTTTACGACGGATTGGACGATGCCGGCGCCATGCTGGCGGACACGCTGGGTGCCGGCCGGGACGACAGACGCCTGGCAGAGCTGGTGCTGGAAGTGCATGTCAAGCTGCAAAGTCACGCCTATCCGGAGCGGTGGCTGGCGGAGAACCGGGCAGCCTGGGCGGATCTCGGCGGCAGCTTTGACGAAACCCCTTATGCCGGAGAGCTGCTGGCCTCCTTAAAGAGGACAGCGGCTCACTGGGCCCGGCTGCTGCGCCAGGGGGCGGAGCGGACGGCAGGGGACACTCCCCTGGAAAAGGGGTATGGGGAAAAATTCCGCGCTGCCGCCGCGGGTTTTGCCCTTCTGGGGCAGACGGCGGACTGGGAGGCGGCCCGGCGGGCGGCGGAGGCGGTGGAATTTCCCCGGCTGGCCACCCCCAAGGGGCGAAAGGGCGATCCGCTGGTCACGGCGTTAAAGCAGGTGTGGGAGCTTGCCAAGGGGGAGCTGAAAAAGCTGCTGGGTCTGCTGGATGTCAGCGGGGAGGAGGCCATGGAGGATCTGCAGGCTGTGGCTCCGGCCATGGAGGCGCTGCTGGCTTTGACGGCGGATTTCGGACAGGCCTACCGGGCGGAGAAGCTGCGGATGAACGCGGCGGACTTTTCAGACCAGGAGCATCTGGCGCTGCAGCTGCTGGTGGGCCCTGACGGCGGCCCTACAGAGCTGGGGGCACAGGTGGCCGCCCGATACCGGGAGATTATGGTGGACGAGTACCAGGACACCAACGAGGTGCAAAACGCCATTTTTCGGGCGGTGTCCAGAGAGGGGCGGAACCTCTTTACCGTAGGAGACGTGAAGCAGAGCATCTATCGCTTCCGCCTGGCGGACCCCACTATTTTTTTAGAGAAGTACGAGCGGTTTAAGCCCTGGGAGGCGGCGGAGGCGGGAGAGGAGCGGAAGATCCTGCTCTCCCGCAACTTCCGCTCACGGCGGGAGATTTTAGACGCCGCCAATTTTGTGTTTGAGAACATCCTCTCCCCGGAGATGGGGGAGATGGTCTATGGAGAGGATGAGGCCCTTCACTTCGGAGCGGAATACTACCCGCCTCGGGCGGACTGCGCCACGGAGTTTCACCTCATCGCCGCCCACCAGGGAGGCGGAGAGACGGAGCGCCCCGTAAAGCGGCTGGAGGCGGAGGCCTGTTTTGTGGCCGGGCGCATACGGCAGCTGCTGGA
>CATNDT010000180.1 GCA_950097035.1 uncultured Oscillibacter sp. | reverse complement strand
GATGTGGGTCAAGGTCACCGACATCGATGAAAAGGGTCGGGTGAACCTCTCTCACAAGGACGCCGTTCGGGAGATCAAGGACAAGGAGGCCGCCGGGGAGCGGATTAAGTAAATCCTCCGTTTTTTACGCACTACAGTAACCGGGACAGGCAACCGCCTGTCCCGGTTTTCTCTTAAGCATATTTTGCCAGCATGGCCATGAGAGACACTCCGAAAATAACCGACAGCGCAATCGCAATAACCCACCAGATCAGGTTTGCCCGCGCTCAGTTTTTCTTCGAGGGATTTACGCCGCCGCCAAAAGCCCATACGAACATCATAATAAAGCCTATCAGTGGAATCCAGGTCAACAAAATTGTTACAAACCACTCGCCTGCGGAAACCGGTTTATTTTCAGGCTGCCTTTGGGGGACCGATACCATCACGCCGCATTCGGGGCATATTTTCGCATTGTCTGAAATCTCTTTCCCACACTTTTTACAATACATATTTCTTCTCCTCTTCTTTATTCAGTATAGTAACTACATTATGTAGTTGCTGTTGCACTACTTATTATAATATACTAAAACCATCTCTGTCAAGTTACACTAATAGTATTCTTACAGAGGTGATAGCATGGCAGAAGAGATTCGCATCAGGAAGAAAATAAACCGCCGGGGTGACGACGGTTATAAAATCGTGTCTGTTCGTATGCAGGAAAGTCTGGTCTCCCGTTTGGACGATTTATCTGCAAAAACAAATCGTTCCCGTAATGAGCTTATCAATTTACTGCTTACTTCTGCGTTGGATATTGTTAAAATTGAAGAATAAACGGTATGGAATCCGGCGGGACGGGTGCGCGGCCTGTCCCGCCGAGCTGGTTGTCGGGGGACAACCGCGCTGCTTGGCGGGGGCGTTTATCCCTGCAGGAGCTCCCCTTGCACTTTCCCATCCCCTGTGCTATCCTTTTTCATATTGAAAAACAAGGAGCGTTGATACCATGGACATCATCGCCGCCATCGCCACCGGCAGCGCCGCCTCTGCCATCGGCATTGTCCGCATTTCCGGAGCGGACTGCTTTTCCGCCTGCGGCCACGTCTTCCGCGCCGCCAACGGCAAGCCTTTTCATGCCCAGGAACCCCGAAAACTGGTCATGGGCGACCTGCTGGACTGCGAGGGCCGCCGTATTGACCGCGGCATGGCCGTCCGCTTTCCCGCCCCCAACAGCTATACCGGCGAGGACTCCGCCGAATTCCACTGCCACGGCTCCCCCGTGGTGCTGCGGGAACTGCTGTCCGCCCTCTTTGCCGCCGGCGCCCGTCAGGCCGGCCCCGGTGAGTTCACCAAACGGGCCTTTTTAAACGGGCGGCTGGACCTGACCCAGGCGGAGGCCGTCGTCGACCTCATCGACGCCGAGACCGCCGCCGCCGCCCGCAACGCCGCCGCCCAGCTGGATGGCGGACTTCGCCGGAGGCTGGAGCCCATTCAGGAAGCCCTTCTGGACATCGTCTCCCGGTTCTACGCCGTGGTGGATTACCCGGACGAGGACATTGAGGACGTTCACCCCCGGGAGATCGCCCAGGCTCTAGTCTCCGCCGAGGATGCCCTCACCTACCTTCTGGCCGCCTGCAAACGGGGACAGGTTCTAAAATCCGGCGTCCGCACCGCCATCATGGGCCTGCCCAATGCCGGAAAGTCCTCCCTGCTCAACGCCCTGGCGGGCTATGACCGGGCCATCGTCACCGACATCCCCGGCACCACCCGGGACACCGTGGAGGAATCCGCCCTCTGCGGCGGCGTCCTCCTGCGGCTTATCGACACCGCCGGGCTCCGGGAGACGGAGGACACCGTGGAGCAGCTGGGCGTGGAGCGCTCCCGGCGGGCCATGGCAAATGCGGAGCTGATCTTACTCCTGTCCGACGATGCTGTGCACCCGGAGCGGCCAAGGCCCCGGAAGCACTGGGAGGACTTCCGCCGGCTGCTCTGGGAGGTCTCTAAAACCGGGAAGCCCTGGATCTACGTGGCAACGAAGCGGGACCTCTCCGGTCAGGTGGCGGGTTCCATCGGGATGATCGGAGATGCGGACTGGAACGGCCCCGCCGCCTACGTCTCCCTCTCCGCCAAAACCGGGGAGGGACTGGAGGACCTGGAGGACGCCGTGTCGGCCCTCTTCCCCGCCGGTGACCCCGGCGAGACCGGCAGCCTCCTGACAGACCGTCGGCAGGAGGACGCCGCCCGCCGGGCCAGAGACGCCCTTCGCCGGGGCCGGGCGGCTTTGACCGGAGGGCTTACCCCCGACACTGTCCTCACCGACGTAGAGGAGGCGCTGGACGCTCTCGGTGAGCTGACAGGCCGGACTGCAAAGGAGGAGATCGTCTCTCGTATCTTCTCACGCTTCTGTGTGGGAAAATAATTTTTGTATCTTCAAAACACGGTTTACAAAACCATATTTTAATGGTACAATATGGGAGAATCGGGTATTTAACCCTTAACTTATCCAAGGAGTATATGTGATGTGTGATCTACCCTCCCTTCAGGAACGGCTGCGGACCCAACGCCCCGTGGAGTGGGACCAGCTGCCCGACTTCGCTTTGTATATGGATCAGGTGCTCAGCTATATGGACCGTCAGGTCATCCGGTTTGACGAGGACGACGGCCTCACCGCCGCCATGGTGAATAACTACACCAAAAGCGGCCTTGTTCCCCGGGCGGAGGGAAAGAAATACGGCCGGGAGCACCTGGCCTATCTCACGGTCATCTGTGTTTTAAAGCGGGTCATGTCCACCCGGGACATGGACCTGCTGATTCGGGAGGAGCTGCAGGGGGACCGCTCTGTGCAGGACGGCTACGGCGCATTCTGTGACAGTCTGGATAAGGCCCTGTCCCTCACCGTGGGAGAGATGGAGAGCCGCCCCGGCGGCAGTGAAGATCTGGCCGACGCCGCCATCCATTTCGCCCTGCTAAGTTACGCCGCCGGCGTGGCCAGCAGCCGCTATGTGACACTGCTGCGGCAGAGACAGGCGCAGGATCCCCCGGAAGCTCCCCCCGCCAAAAGGCCCAAAAAGGAGCGTGATTGAACATGGACAGCTTTACCATCATGACCGACAGCTGCTGCGATATGACCGCGGCCATGGCCCGGGATCTGGGGCTTGTGGTATTGCCGCTGAGCCTGCACATGGGCGAGGCGGTATACCGCAACCGGCTGGACGGCAGCGAGATCGGCTTTTCGGATTTTTACAGCCGTGTCCGCAGCGGTGAGACCGCCACCACCTCCGCCGTCAGCGTCGGGGACTTTGAAACGGAGATGCGGAAAATTCTGGACGAGGGGCGGGACATTTTGTGCATCAACTTCTCCTCCGCTCTCTCCGCCACCTACCAGTCTGCCTCCATTGCCGCCGGGGAGCTGAAAGCCGCCTACCCCCACCGGGAAATTCTGGTGGTGGACTCTCTCTGCGCCTCTCTGGGCCAGGGGCTGCTGCTCTGGCTCTGCGTCCAGGAGCAGAAAAGGGGCCGAAGCCTGCGGGAGGTGCGGGACTTTGCCGAGGCGACCAGGGGCCGCATCTGCCACTGGTTTACGGTGGATGACCTGAACCACCTGAAGCGGGGCGGACGCATCAGCGCCGCCACGGCGCTTTTCGGCACCATGCTCTCCATCAAGCCCGTCATGCATGTGGATGAGGGCGGCCGCCTGGTCCCTGTCAGCAAGGCCCGGGGCCGGAAGGCCTCCCTTTTGGCTCTGGTGGACCGTATGGCGGAGACGGCCATGGACCCACAGGATCAAACGGTATTTATCAGCCACGGCGACTGTGAGGCGGACGCCCGCTTTGTGGCCGATGAGATCCGCCGCCGCTTTGGCACGGAGAACGTCCATATCAACTACGTGGGCCCGGTGATCGGCAACCACTCCGGACCGGGCACCATGGCGCTGTTCTTTTTGGGAAAAGAGCGCTGAAAAATAACATGGGGTGATACAAGTGAATTGGCTGGAAATTCATATCGATACCAACCACAGCGGGCTGGAGCCGGTGGAGGCACTGCTCTCCTCCCTGGGGATCGACGGGGTGGTGATCGACGACGAGGCGGAGTTTCAGGAGTTTTTGGAAACCAACCGCCAGTACTGGGACTATGTGGATGAGGATTTGACCCGCCGTATGGAGGGTGTTTCCCGTATCACCTTTTATTTGCAGGCAGATGAAGAGGGCTTTGCCAAAATGGGCGAGGTCCGGGTGGCTTTGGCCAGGTTCAAGGCGGAGCGGACGGATTGCGGCAGTCTCCTGATGTCCCTTGAAAATCTGGAGGACGCGGATTGGGAGAATAACTGGAAGCAGTACTACCACCCCATCGAGATCGGCCGGCGGCTGCTGGTGGTTCCCCGGTGGCAGGCGGAGGAGGCGCAAAAGCAGCCCGCCTTCGCCGGACGGACGCCGCTGCTGCTGGATCCCGGCCTGACCTTTGGCACCGGAGACCACGCCACCACCCGGCTCTGCCTCACCGCGCTGGAAAAAGCCATTCACGGCGGAGAGCGGGTGCTGGATCTGGGGTGCGGCAGCGGCATCTTGTCTATCGCGGCCCTGAAACTGGGGGCCGCCGCCGCGCTGGCGGTGGATATCGACCGGATGTGTCTGGATGTGGCCTATGAAAACGCCGCCCTCAACGGCATTGGAAAAGACACCTATACCGTTAAGGTGGGAAACGTCCTGACAGATGCGGCCCTGCAGGCGGAGCTGGGCGGGGGATATCACGTGGTGCTGGCCAACATCGTGGCGGATGTGATCATCAGCCTGGCTCCCATGGTCCGGTCTCTGCTGGCGGAAAACGGGATATTTCTCTGCTCCGGCATCATCGACAGCCGCGCTTCCGAGGTGGCGGACCGGCTCCGCGGGGCGGGGCTGGAGATCGCCGGAACCCAGGCGCTGCAGGGCTGGTATGCCT
>CATNDT010000179.1 GCA_950097035.1 uncultured Oscillibacter sp. | reverse complement strand
AAAAATACGCCCACGTCACCTTCTTCTTCAACGGCGGCTCTGAGACCGTGTTCCCCGGCGAGGACCGGGTGCTGGTCCCCTCCCCCAAGGTGGCCACTTACGACCTCCAGCCGGAGATGAGCGCCCGGGAGGTCTGCGACAAGTGCGTGGAGCGCATTGAGTCCGGCGCCTATGACGTGGTGATCCTCAACTTCGCCAACTGCGACATGGTGGGCCATACCGGTGTGTTCACCGCTGCCGTAAAGGCCGTGGAGACCGTGGACGAATGCGTGGGCAAGGTGGTGGACGCCACACTGAAGATGGGCGGCATCGCCATGATCACCGCCGACCACGGCAACGCCGAGCAGATGGTGGAGCCGGACGGCAGCCCCATGACCGCCCACACCACAAACCCCGTGCCCTTTATCCTCTGCGGCGCCGGCACAGAGCTGAGAAAGGACGGCCGTCTGGCAGATATCGCCCCCACCATCCTGGATGTGATGGGCCTGGCCTGTCCCCCGGAGATGGATGGCAAGACGCTGATCGTAAAATAAGCTCACACACAGAGGCGGGCCGTTGCAGATTTGATTCTGCAATGGCCCGGCTTTTTGTGAGCGCACATCCGGCAGGGCTATTTTAAAATTTTTTCCAGCTTTAAATTGTTACCGAATTGAAATGTATTTCCCCCGCAGGCATGCTATAATAACGACAGAAGCGCTATTTTAAAATTTGCAGAAAGGGGGCAGTTTCACATGATGTGGCTATGGCTTGGCGCCGTTGTGCTCTTCGGCGCGGTGGAGGTGGCCACGGCGGGGCTGGTGTCCATCTGGTTTGCCATCGGGGCCATCGGAGCCTTTTTCGCGGCCCTGGGGCATTTAAGCGTAACGGCCCAGCTGGTGATTTTCGCGGCAGTCTCCGCCGTGGCGCTGGCTATGACCCGCCCGCTGGTAAAACAGTTTGGCCGGGCGCGGCATGTGCCCACAAATCTGGACCGGGTGATCGGCCGCACCGGCCGGGTGATGGAAAAGATCGACAACGAAGCCGCCTCAGGCGCGGTGTATGTGGACGGCAAAACCTGGACCGCCCGCAGCGCCGGCGGCGAACCCATTCCCGCGGGAGCCCGCGTGGAGATCGAGGGTATGGAGGGCGTAAAGCTCTTTGTAAAAAAATCTGAAGAAACAGCGGAGGTAGTATCATGAATTGGGGTATCATTGCCATTGTTGTGTTGATCCTTCTGGTCTTAATATTGCTGATCAGCAATATTGTGATCGTGCAGCAGTCCCGGGCCTATGTGGTGGAGCGGCTGGGCGCCTTCCGGGCCGTGTGGAACGTGGGGCTGCATCTCAAGGTCCCCTTTATCGAGCGCGTGGCAAAAAAGGTCTCGCTGAAAGAGCAGGTGGCGGATTTTGCCCCCCAGCCCGTCATCACCAAGGACAATGTCACCATGCAGATCGACACGGTCATCTATTTTCAGATCACGGACCCCAAGCTCTACACCTACGGCGTGGAGCACCCCATGAACGCCATTGAAAATCTCACCGCCACCACGCTGCGGAATATCATCGGCGACATGGAGCTGGACCAGTCCCTCACCAGCCGCGACATCATCAACTCCCGGATGCGGGCCATTCTGGACGAGGCCACGGATCCCTGGGGCATCAAGGTCAACCGGGTGGAGCTGAAAAACATCATCCCGCCCAAGGAGATCCAGAACGCCATGGAAAAGCAGATGAAGGCTGAGCGGGAGCGCCGGGAATCCATCCTCCAGGCGGAGGGCACCAAGCAGTCTCAGATCCTGGTGGCCGAGGGTGAAAAGCAGTCTGCCATTTTGAAGGCCGACGCCGCCAAGCAGGCCGCTATTTTAAAGGCCCAGGGCGAAAAGGAGGCCCGCATCATGGCCGCCGAGGCCGAGGCCCAGGCCATTATGCAGGTGCAGCAGGCTCTGGCAGACTCCTTAAAGCTGCTGAACGAAGCCGCCCCCAACGACCAGGTGGTGAAGCTGAAGGCCCTGGAGGCCATGCAGAAGGTGGCGGACGGCAAGGCCACCAAGATCATCATCCCCAGCGAGCTGCAGGGCCTGGCCGGTCTGGCCGCCAGCGCAAAGGCCGTGTTTGAGTCCGACAACCCCAAGGCGTAAAACATAAGGCTCCGGGCGGATACCGCCCGGCGGGAATCAGCCATCGAGGAGGAGAGCGTTTTCATAAACGCCGCTCCTCCTCTTTCCAATTCGGGATCCCCCTATCAAAAATAAAGGAGCGCTCCCCATGACTCTCACCGTCCCCTGTCTCTTTGGGCTGGAAAGCCTTGTGGCCGACGAGATGAAGCGTTTGGGCCTGAAAGAGGTCCATGCTGAAAATGGCCGCGTCCACTGTGAAGGCTCTATGCTTGACATCGCCCGACTGAACCTGAATCTCCGCTGCGGAGCGCGAGTGCTGATGGAGCTGGGCTCCTTTCCCGCGCCGGACTTTGAGGCCCTGTTTCAGGGCGTGCTGGCCCTGCCCTGGGAGGACTATATCCCCCTTGACGGGGAGTTCCCCGTCAAGGGCTATTCCCTGAATGCCGCGCTCCACTCCATCCCCGCCTGTCAGGCCATTGTGAAAAAGGCCTCCGCCAAACGGCTTGGAAACGCCTACGGCTGCGAGACCCTGCCGGAGACCGGCAGCCGCTATCAGATCCAATTCGCCATTATCAAAGACGTTGCCACGCTGTATCTGGATACCTCCGGCGAGGGACTGTACAAACGGGGCTACCGGGCGCAGAACATGGGCGCTCCCCTGCGGGAGACCCTGGCGGCGGCACTGGTGACCCTATCCCGCTTCCGGGGCAAAGACCCCTTCTGCGACCCCTTCTGCGGCAGCGGCACCATCCCCATTGAGGCGGCGCTGATCGCCAAAAACCGGGCCCCCGGCCTGGACCGGTCCTTTGCCGCCCAGCGGTGGAAAAACATGGACAGCCGCCTGTGGCTGGAGGCGGCTGACGAGGCAATGGACAAGGAGTTCCGTGGCTCCTATGACATCTGGGGCGGCGACATCGACCCCGCCGCCGTGGAGCTGGCCCGCCACAACGCGGCGCTGGCCGGGGTGGACGACTGTATCCGCTTTGAGACGGCGGACGCCGGCGCCTTCCACCGGAGCAGTATATACGGCCAGCTGGTGACCAACCCGCCCTACGGCGAGCGCCTGCTGGAAAAGCGGGAGGCCGAAGCGCTGTACCGCAGCTTTGGACAGGCCCTCCGCACCCTGCCCCCCACCTGGCGGGTGGTGGTGCTCTCCTCCCACACGGAATTTGAGCGGTGCTTCGGACGGCCCGCGAAAAAGAAGCGAAAGCTGTATAACGGCATGCTGAAATGCGACGCTTTTCTATACTAAAAGTATTTTTTCAACAAAACTCTACAAAAAATCATCAGACAGGGGGCCCCTCCTATGCGTCACGTCTTTATCATCAACCCCAGAGCTGGAAAACGAGACCAGACCGCCCGTATCTATGAGATGGCGGACCGCCTGCGGGCGCTTCACGGGCTGGACTGCGCCTGTATGCTGACAAACCGGCCCGGCGGAGCCACGGAGATGGCCCGCCGTCTGGCGGAGGGCGGCGAGACACTGCGGGTCTATGCCTGCGGGGGTGACGGCACCGTGTCTGAGGTGGCAAACGGCCTGGCCGGCTTCTCCAACGCCGCCATGACGTGCATTCCCGCCGGCACCGGCAACGACTTTTTAAAAAACTTCGGGACGGATCTGGAAAAATTTCACGACGCGGAAAATCTGTGGGACGGCCCGGTATTTCCCCTGGACCTCATCGACTGCAACGGGCGCTACTGCCTCACCATCGCCTGCAGCGGCATCGACGCCCAGGTGGCGGAGGGGGTACATCAGTATAGTAATTCCCCTTTACTGAGTGGGCGGGGCAGTTATTTGGCCTCTGTGGCGGCAAACTTTCTTCTGCACGACATCTCGTACCACTGGACCGTTGTGATAGACGGCACGGCCACCGAGGGCGACTTCGCCCTGGTGTCCACCTGCAATGGCCGCCACTACGGTGGCGGCTCCACGCCGGTGCCGGAGGCGCGGATGGACGACGGTATCCTCCACACCATCCTCATCCGCAGAATCAGCAAGCTGAACTTCGCCAGGCTTTTCAGCACATACTCCTCCGGAAACTACCGCTCCGTCCCCCAGGTGGCCCGGGTGGTAACGGCCCGTGAGGTCCGCATCCGGTCTGAGGGGCCGGAAATCGTCACCTGTCTGGACGGGGAGTGCTTCCGCAGCCGGGAGGTGGTTTTGCGCCTGGCGGACAAGCGACTGAACTTTTTCGGTCCCACGGGCTGCGATCCCAACGCCTCCGCCAGATAGCGCCCGCCCGGCTGGGATTTGCGTCCTTTTTTGGAAATTCACAAATTCTTCATAGATACCCCCTTTACAAACGGGTAGGATTGCGCTATGATAGCAGCGTTAGCACTCAAGAGATAAGAGTGCTAACGCTGTGCTTTGTTTTTTATTTTTTATACTATAAGGAGGAACCCAACATGAAACTCACTCCCCTTGCAGACCGCGTCATCCTGAAGATGGTAGAGGCCGAGGAGACCACCAAGGGCGGCATTATCCTCACCGGCTCCGCCAAGGAAAAGCCCTCTGTGGCCGAAGTCATCTCCGTCGGCCCCGGCGGCAATGTGGATGGCAAGGACGTTGTCATGACCGTAAAGCCCGGCGACAAGGTCATCACCAGCCAGTATGCCGGCACCAAGGTCACGCTGGAAGAGATCGAATACGTGGTGGTGCGGCAAAACGATATTCTGGCCATCGTCGACTAAACCGAAAGAGAACAGACTCCCTGAACCCATTTTTTAATTTTAACTTCTATTGGAGGTAATGCGATATGTCTAAGCTCATCAAGCGCGGCGACGAGGCCCGCAAGGCCCTGGAGGCCGGCGTCGACTCTCTGGCCGA
>CATNDT010000178.1 GCA_950097035.1 uncultured Oscillibacter sp. | reverse complement strand
TGGTGTTGTAGCGGGCGCCGCCGGCGTTGTAGTCCTCGCCCCGGGCGATGCAGTCGTTGGTGAGGATGGACAGGAAGGGCACGGGCATGTACTTGGCGTACAGGGCCTCGATCAAATTGGAGCCCTGTATCTTGACGGACAGGAAATGCTCGATCTGCCGGGTATACGCGTCCCATAGTTGGTCAAAGGTCTTAAAATCCTTTGCCTCGCCGGTTTTGGGGCCCAACTGCTTGCCGGTAATCTGGTCCACGCCGTTGAACAGGGTCAGCTCGAAGACCTTCGGCAGATTGAAGTACCCCTGCAGGATGTAGGCCTCATTTCCGAACGCTCCAGTTTCCACGCAGCCGGAGCAGCCGCCCTTCCGGGCGTCCTCCAGGCTCTTGCCGGCGTTCATCAGTTCCTGGATGATCGCCTCCGTGTTGTAGAAGGCGGGCTGTCCCCAGCCTTTCCGGGAAATCTCGCAGGCCCGCTTCAGAAATTTCCTGGGATTTTTCCGGCTGATCTGCACGTTGGAGTTGGGCTGAACCAGCTGGAGGTCATCCATGCAGTCCAGGATGATGTAAGACACCTCGTTGACCCCGTTCTCCCCCTCCGGAGTGACGCCTCCGGTATTGATATTGGCGAAATCCGTGTAGGTGCTGCTCTCCTTGAGGGTGATGCCCACCTTCGGCGGAGCCGGCTGATTGTAGAACTTTACCCACAGGCACTCCATCAGCTCCTGGGCCTGGTCCCGGGTAAGGATGCCCGCCTGGACGTCCCGTTCATAGAAGGGACCCAGGTGCTGGTCAAAGTGGCCGGGGGAGTAGGCGTCCCACGGATTGAGCTCCGTAGTCACCGCCAGGTGGGTAAACCAGTAGGTCTGGATAGCCTGATAGAAGGTTTCCGGCTTACGGGCCGGCACCACGTCGCAGTTGGCGGCAATCTGCAGCAGCTCCTTTTTCCGCTGTTCATCGGCGCACCCGGCGGCCATTTCCCGGGCAAGCTCCCCGTAGCGCTTGCCCAGGATCATGATGGCGTCGCAGGCGATGAGCATGGCGTTGAGCTGGTCCCGCTTGTTCAGAGCCTCCGGATCGCTCTGGTAGTCCAGCTTGGCCAGGGCCGCCCGGATGTCCTCCTGATAGTCCAGATAGCCCTTCTCATAGAGCTTGGCGGAGCCCACCGTGTGGCCGGGGCCTCTCTGCTCCATAAATTCGGTGAAAATGCCGGCTGCGTATGCCTCCTTCCACTCCTCGGGCATGCTCTCCAGGATGCGGCGGCGCATAGAACGCTCCTCCCAGTACGGGATGATCTTCTCCTCCTGGACCTTCAGGTCCTCTTCCGTAACGGAAAAGTTGACCACCTTCCTGTCGTTCATGTTCCGCATGTCTTCCAGAGTGTGGCAGCACAGCTCCGGGAAGGTTGGGGCGGACTGGGGATAATCCCCCTTCTCTCCCACGATCAGCTCTCCCTCGCCGATATAGAGCTTCTTGTGAGAGAAGATGTGCTTGAGGGTCAGGGCCCGCAGCTCAGGAATAGATACCTTGCCCTCGTACCGCTGATAGGCCTCTGTCTCCAGGACGGCGCGCTCCATGTAGATATGGGGCTGGGTCCCCACGCTCAGCTGCCGCAGCTTTCTGATTCGTTCGTTCATTCCCCGCGCCTTCGTTTTCTCCATCTGTTTAACCTCCTATATGGATATTTGTAAACCCTGTGCGGCGGAATATTTCCGCCATCCGTTCCAGCCAGGCGTCCTCCGGCGGAAAAAAGCCGTCCGCGCCGGCGTCCCTTCCCAGCTTCTCATATTTGCCGCTGCCCGCCGTGTGATATTTCAGCAGATTGACCCGGCAGACGCGGATCTTCTCATCCCGCAGAAACGCGATGACGTCCCGGATATATTCGTCTGTGGCGTTTACGCCTCCGATCAGCGGCAGGCGGAGATTGATCTTCCCTCCGTCGCCGCTCAGTTTTTTCAGGTTTTCCAGGATCAACCCGTTGTCCACGCCGGTATAGCGCTTATGTAACGCCGGGTCCAGCAGCTTGATGTCATAAAGAAAGGTGTCCGCATAGGGCAGCGCCCGCTGGAAGTGCGTATAGGGCACATGGCCGCAGGTGTCAAAATCCACGCTGTACCCCTTATGGTGTAGACGCCGCGCCAGTTCCTCTATGTAATCCATGTCCTGGGCAAGGCATTCCCCGCCGGACAAAGTGATGCCGCCGCCGGACTGCTCGTAGAACATCTGGTCCTTCTCCAGCTCCCGGACCAGCTCCTCCAGCGGATACTCCCTGCCCGCCAGCTCCCGCGCGCTGTGGACGCAGGCATCCGTGCAGACGCCGCAGGCGGCGCAGCGGGTCCTGTCAAAAGCCGCCCCCTGCGGACAGGCCGGGACGCAGGCCCCGCAGCCGGCGCATCTCTCCTTGTACAGCATAAGCTCCCTCTGCCAGCGCTGGCTCTCGGGATTATGGCACCACCGGCAGGAGAGGGGGCAGCCCTTGAAGAAAACCGTGGTGCGGATGCCCTCGCCGTCATGAATGGAATATCTCTGGATATTAAAAATCAATGGCATACTCATAAGCTTTTCCCGCAATTTCATATATATGAATTTCTATGCTCCTATTTTACTGCTTTTTCTTTACTTGTCAACCATAGAATTTGACAGTTTATTGTAATTTCTAGCAAAAGTGCCCAACCGCTTGAGCCGTCCCGTCTGCGCCGCATTGACAGTCCGTGAAAAATTGGATATAATGGGTTCACAATAAGTACAATGATAATGGAGGCAACCTATGGACCCAAATTTGACTATCGGCGCAAAAATCAAGGCGCTGCGGACGGAGCAGAAATATACCTTGAAGGCCCTCAGCGACCTCACCGGCTTTTCTGTGGGCTTCCTGTCCCAGATCGAGCGGGGGATCTCCTCCGTGGCGGTGGATTCCCTGGCGAAAATTGCAAAGTGCCTGGGCGTTCCCCTCTCGACCTTTTTTGCGGCCGAGCCGCCGGACACCATGGACCCGGTCGTCCACAGCTTTGCCGCCCATCAGAATATGATCAGCCCGCAGATCATTCAGAGCGTACTCAGCCACGATACGCTGGCGTTTGATTTTCTGCCCCGGCGCTTTCTTCTGATGCCGTTCGGCGACCCGGACACGCTGGTCCCGGAGCTGTACGCGCACACCGGGGAGGAATTTATCTATGTGCTCACCGGGATCGTCTCCCTCTGGGTGGAGAACAGCCGCTACACCCTCTATCCGGGCGACAGCGTGCAGATCCACTCCAACCAGCCCCACAACTGGGCCAACAACACCAACAAGGTGGCGGAACTGCTTTCCATCAACTATCCCAACCCGCTGAAATCGCATATGACCTCCGGACATATCCTGTGATGCTTTTCTGCAGGGCAGCGTATAACCCCACCCCTTTTCGCTTATGGAAAGGGGTGGGGTTATAGTCGGCACACTTGATATGCGATAAGGTCCGGCGTGCAGAATGCCGGCCAGATACCCTGACCGGCATTCTGCACGGGAATATTTTTACCGTAAAACAAACGCAAACAGCAGCAGAACAGCCAAAAAGGCCAGGTTCGTCCAGGTAAAGCAGCGGAAATAGGCGCCCTTTACCGCCCCCTCTTCCCGGACCACAAGCTTATAGGAAATCAGGCTGGCCATGGATGCGATCAGCGTCCCAAACCCGCCGATATTGACACCGATGATGAGGGGGGCGAGGTTGTCCGTAAATCCGGACAGGAGAAGCGCCGCCGGGACATTACTGATCACTTGGCTGGCGGCTGCGCCTGCCAGCAGTTCGCTGCCGGAGACGATCCGCTGCAGAAAGTCATGAAAAACAGGCAGCCTCCCCATATTGCCGATGAAAACGAAGAATCCGATGAAGGTTAGAAGCAGGCTGTAATCCAGCCGCGCAAATATGGACCGGTCTGCAAGCAATATTCCGACGACCGTTATCAGGAGGGCCAGGCCATAGGGAATCACCCTTGCCACCGTGAGCAGGTCAGCGGCAAAGAGCAGAAGGTATACCGCAAGCTGGATCTTTTTGTCCGCAAGCCGGACATTTTCGGAAAAAGAAACTGCAATAGGCGCATCGTATTTCCTGGTCTGCACCGCGCTCCAGAGCATGACAAGGAGAAAGGATACCAGCGTATACGGCGGCATCAGCGAAACAAAGGAGCCAAGGGAAAGCCCCGCCTTGCCATACAGATAGAGATTCTGCGGATTTCCGATGGGCGTCAGCATGCTTCCCAGGTTGGCAGCAATGGTTTGCAGCGTCACAACGGGAACAAGCAGCTGTTTTCTGGCCTCCACGCCTATCAAATCCAGGACAATGAAGGTAAACGGTACGAAGGTGATCAGCGCCACGTCATTTGTGACGGCCATGCTGGAAAAGAAGCAGAGCAGGACAAGAATCCATGCTAATTGCCGCGCCGTTTTCACCTTGCCCAGAAGCGCCTGGGCCACCCACTGAAAAACGCCGGTCTTCTGCAGCCCAGACATGACGCCCATCAGGCAGAACAGGATGGCGAGAGTACGGAAATCGATGTAGGAGATATACTCCCTGTCCGGACGGACAAAGAACATAGACAATACTGCCAGGGCAAGTGCCGCGCACAGCACCGTCTCCTGTTTGACAAAACGGATGATCTTCCTGCTCATTCGGGTTTTCCTTCCTTTCTTATCTCTGCTGCAGTATTATAAACTATGCAGTGCGAATAAGCAACCGTCAGGCGCGTACAGGTTGAAATCACGCTGCGCAGGATTTGAACCGCCGCCGCGTCGAATGTTGTTGCAAAATGTCCCTTACAGCGTTACAATAGAGGTAAGCAGACAAATAGATAAGGAGAAATAGGGCCCCATGAGGCAACAGGAAACTATCCCATCCGCTGGCGGACACTGACGGAGGTGTAGATTTTCTTCAGGTCAGCCGCCACCTGCTTGAC
>CATNDT010000177.1:3359-4928 GCA_950097035.1 uncultured Oscillibacter sp. | reverse complement strand
CCTCCCGGCAGGGCCCTCCGGCCATTCCATATCTTCTATTTACCCGTCGCGGCCTCTACCTTCTCCCGCAGGGCCTGCCACCACTCAACGGATTTGAACTTCAAAACATAGCCCCGGTCCTCCTCCGTAATGAGACCCACCTGGTCCTCGGTCAGTCCCGCCGCCAGGGCCGCAGTGGGCACGCCGCCGGACACGGTGGTACACAGGGGAGGAAATACCACACACCACCAGTTCCGCCCCGCACCCTGACCGATCACCACCCGCAGCGCCAGATACTCCCCGGCGGGCAGGGTGAATCCCTCGTACTCCTTGGTGGGAAATGCGGTGTCCGTCAGCTCCGCCGACACAGCGTACGCGTAGCCCCGGGCCCGGATCTCCCGCTCCGCCAGCTGCTCCAGCGCCGGCAGCTCCCGGCGCAGCAGCACCTCCGCCTCCGCCCGATCCGCCGCCTGCTCCAAAAGCTCTGTGGCCCGGGCCAGCACCCGGTCCCGCACCAGCAGCTTCAGCGTCTGGTCCTCCTCACTGTCCGAATTGGCCAGCACGTGGAGGCGCACCACCTTCTCCGCCAGGGCCTCCTGGGTCCGCAGGCTCAGGCCGCCGCAGAGCAAAAAGGCCGCCAAGCCCAGCAGCAGGGCGATCTCCGCCAATTTCAGCTTCTTATAATACAGCGTATGGGTCTTCATATCAGTTCCATCCTTTGCTTATGTAGGCTGTCTCCAGCGCTTACCGTAAGCATGGACGGATTTTTCCGGTTTTATACCTCCACTTTGTCCAACCTCTCCACGGGCCGGGCCAAAAAGGTCTGGGCATACCGCCCCTTCAGAGCCGCCCGGGCCGCGGAGGCCGCCGCCTCACCGTCAAACAGGGCGAACACCGTGGGCCCGGACCCGCTCATGGCTGCGTTCAGCGCGCCGCGGTCCAGCAGCGCCGCCTTGATCTCCGTCACCGCCTCCGCCGCGTTCCCGGGCAGCACCGCCTCAAACACATTGCGAAGCCGCGCCGCCACACCGGCCAGGTCCCCCGCTTTCAGGGCCTCCGTCATCCCGGAGATATCCGGCCGCTCCCCAAGGGCCTCTGCCCGGACCCGGGCAAACAGCTCCGGCGTGGGAAGGTCGAAATCCGGCTTACATAACACAATCCAGCAGGGCGGCAGCGGCGGCAGGTCCGTCAGGATCTCCCCACGACCCTCCGCCAGGGCCGTGCCGCCCCGGACGCAAAATGGCATGTCGCTGCCCACCGTCAGTCCGATACGCTCCAGGGTCCCGGTGGGGGTGTCCGGGGCATACCGGCCCCGCAGCAGCCGCAGCAGCGCCGCCACGTCGGCACTGCCGCCTCCCAGGCCGGCATAAGCGGGCACCCGCTTTTCCAGGGTGACGGACAGGGGCGGGCAGGGCCGGCCCAGGGCCGCAAAAAAGGCCTCAGCCGCCCGCTGCTCCAGCGTCACCTTCCCCGGCGGGATAAAGTCTCCCGCCGTGTGCAGGGCAAAGCCCGCCTCCGCCTCCGCCACCGTCACCCGGTCGCAGAGGGAGACGGTCTGCATCACCATCCGCATCTCGTGGTAGCCGTCGG
>CATNDT010000177.1:0-3318 GCA_950097035.1 uncultured Oscillibacter sp. | reverse complement strand
CGCGTTAAGGGTTCCATCCCGCGCACCTCCTTCGTAGAACAGACGCCCCGCGCCGACGGCGCGGGGCGCTGATCTCATTTAATTTTCCGCGCCTCCACATAATAGCGCTTGTCCTGGGCGTGGCCCATGGAGAAGGTCTTGCGGGGCAGTACGCCGTCGGCCATGACGGTCTTGAAAAGCTGCTCCTTGCCCATGGCCGGCAGCTTGAAGCCGATGTTGCCGGGCTTGTTCCCCAGCTCGTCCGTCACCTCGTCGCCGTGGATGTAGTCCACCTCGCCGCCGTGGTCCTTGATATATTCGTCCAAAAAGGCCTGGAGGGTGCCCACCGCCAACTGCATTCTGGGCTCCGGCACGGTGACATAGCCCGTGTGGCCCGCGTAGGTGTAGGCGATGACATGGCCGTCTCCCCGGCCCTCGTAAGCCCCGGGATGACTGGCCTTGAAGGCCTCCAGCAGCTTCTCCGGCTCCACGCCGAACACCACGCGGTGGATGGGCTCGAACTGCAGCGCGTCATCGTGGTTGTTCACCACCTCCACCAGGGCATACCGGGCAGGCAGGCTGGCCCATCGGCTCTCCGGCGTGACCTTTTTCAGGTTCTCATAGCACTGCTTGGCGGTGGCCAGGGAGTGGTTGCCGTCGCCCACGGCAAAGAGCAGGGGCGCGGCGTCCTTCAATCCGTACTTCTTCTCCATCTCCCCCGGGGTGCAGAGGCCCGCCAGAGCCGCTGCCACACCGTCTGTCTGGGCCGCCGTCAGCCGCCAGCCGGCAAGGTGGCCGCCGCCCTGCTGGAGGTCGAAGTCGTACAGCCGCTCCATCTCCCCGCTGCCCGCCGTCAGCGGCTCAATGACGGTCCGGTCCGGGTCGTCAATGAGGAGCATCACGTGGGGCAGCTCGATGGGCGCGTCCTGCCGCACCTTCACCCGGGGCGGAATGCGGGAGAGCACCGTGCCCTCGGTGGCCCGGATCAGCGCGCCGGAGCCGGGGGTGAAGTCATACTGCTCCAGGTCCACCATGCCGATAAGGCCGTGGCGGACCTTGCCGTCGGACTGGGTGCGCTCAATGTAGATCAGGCTCTCCGGCAGGGTTTGAAACACACCGCCGTCCAGATAGGACTGCATGGCGCTGTTGATGCCGCCGATGTGGGCCTCCACATCGGGATCGTTCAGCCTGGCCTCCGGCAGGATCAGCCGCAAGGTGGAGCGCGCCGCCCACGGTGTCCTCCACCGCCTGCCAGTACTCGGGCTGGGAGGTGAACTGATCGCAGGCCACCACGGCCCACCTGGTCATGTCCGCATCCTTCGGCAACAGGACGTCCGCGGGGTAAAAGCCCAGGGTCTTGAATTTTTCGTTCATATGGCGTCTCCTCTTCCTTTGTTTTTTCCGAAAGTTCTCTGAAAAATTCCCTTACAGCGCCGCACGGATGGCGCTCAGCAGCTCGCCAAATTCCTCGTAGGCGGGCAGCTCCGGGCAGTCCCTTTTGATCTGCTCCGTGCTCTTGAAGAGGAACCCGGCCTTGCTGGCCCGGATCATGCCCAGGTCGTTGAAGCTGTCCCCGGCGGCGATGGTGTCGTACCCGATGGACTGCAGGGCCTTCACCGTGGTGAGCTTGGACTTCTCACACCGCATGCGGAAGCCGGTGATCTCGCCGCTTGCCGCCACCTCTAGGGTGTTGCAGAAGATGGTGGGCCAGTCCAGTTTTTCCATCAAGGGCTTTGCAAACTGCTCGAAGGTGTCGCTCAAAATAATGACCTGGGTCAGCATCCGCAGCTCGTCCAAAAAGGCTTTGGCCCCGGGCAGGGGGTCGATTTTGGCGATGGTGGCCTGAATCTCTCGCAATCCCAGGCCGTGCTCCTTCAAAATATCCAGCCGGAACCGCATCAGCTTGTCGTAGTCCGGCTCGTCCCGGGTGGTGCGCCGCAGCTCCGGAATGCCGCTGGCCTCGGAAAAGGCAATCCAGATCTCAGGCACCAGCACGCCCTCCATATCCAGACATACAATGTTCATTCTGTTCCTCCCATTGCGCGGCGTCACGACTCCGCGCTTTTATTGTTAGGTATTGTATCAGAGATTTTCCGGCATTTCAATGCAAACCGCAATTTTTT
This sequence comes from uncultured Oscillibacter sp., assembly GCA_950097035.1. Lineage (GTDB taxonomy): Bacteria > Bacillota > Clostridia > Oscillospirales > Oscillospiraceae > Oscillibacter. The sequence goes on along the minus strand of CATNDT010000177.1, from coordinate 1,216 downwards.
CCGGCGTATAGCCGGCCGCATTCCGGGCAGACTAGCCAGTGACCGGCGGTTTTCCTCCGCCGGGGCACGAATGGAGGTTTTCCCATGGTGATACTGGATAAAATCGCGCTGGCCCTGACCGTCATCGGCGCTTTAAACTGGGGCAGCGTAGGCCTGTTTGGCTTTGACTGCGTGGCCTTCCTCTGCGGCGGCCCGGCGGCCGCACTGTCCCGCGTCGTCTACACGCTGGTGGGCGTGGCGGGGCTGTGGTGCGTCACACTGCTGTTCCGCGGCAGCGAGGAGGAGAGCGGCCAGCCCTACACGGCCTGACCGGAAAAGAATAGCCTGTCCGGCCTTCGGGCAGGCTATTCCGCATCACCGAACCTTCAGCCGCTTGACAAGGGCCTCCTCCGGCGTCACGTTCACCGTCTGATACCTGGGATAGACCACCATGCCCGGCCGGGCCCCGGCGGGCTTTTTTACATACCGCACCTCTGTGTAATCCACGGGCACGTTGCCGCTCTCCCGGGCCTGGGAGTACCAGGCGGCGATCTTTGCCGCCTCCACAATGGTGTCCTGATCCACCGCCCGCCCGGCGGTGCGCAAAATCACGTGAGAGCCGTGGATCTTCTGGGTGTGAAGCCAGATATCCCGACGGTCCGCCTCCTTCAGCGTCAAAAGGTCGTTTTGCCGGTTGTTCCGGCCCACCAGCACCAAAAAACCGCTGCTGGTGCGGAACTCCCGGGGCTTCGCCGGGCGCAGCTTCCCCTCCTTCTTCCCCTGCCCCCGCAAAAAGCCGGCCTGACGCAGCTCGGCGCGGATGTCCAGAAAGTCCTGTTCTGTCTCGGCGCGGCCGATCTCCTCCAGCACGCTCTCCAGATACACAATGTCCCGGCGGGCAATGTCCATCTGTTCCCGCAGATACTTCTCGGCGGTCTTGGCCTTGGCGTAGCGCTTATAGTATTTGGCGGCGTTCTGCTGGGGGGTAAGCAGTGGGTCCAGCTGCACCGTGGCCTCGCCCCCCGCTTCGTCGTAAAAATTCTCACACACCAGCTTTGTCCCGCCCCGCTCCATCCGATAGAGATTGGCGGTGATCAGGTCTCCGCACACGCGCAGCTGGTCCCGGTCCTGGGTGCGGGCGTAGTCCTGCTCCTGCACGGCAAGCTTTCGCCGCAGGCGGTCCCGGGCGGTGGTGGCCGTGCGGATCAGGTCCGCTCCCCGCTGGCGCACCCGCTCC
>CATNDT010000176.1 GCA_950097035.1 uncultured Oscillibacter sp. | reverse complement strand
GCCCAGCAGAGCCAGCGCCAGGCCGCCGAAAGCGCCGATGAAAGACGACGCCGCCGCATTCTGTTCAATCGCCAGAATCATATCCATTTCAGACATAGTAGTGTTCCTCCTAAATTAAATTACTTTATGATATCCACGTATTTCGTTTCCATTGCCAGAGGCCGGAACGGCTTGCCGCCGTCCTCATAGAACTTCCCAAAATATTCCAGGCACTGCAAACGCAGATCGTGGACATAGCAGCCCAGCAGGTTCAGCGCAAAGTTCAACGCGTTGCCCGCCAGGGAAATCACCAGGAAAATAACAATATTCCCGGGAATCGCACCCAGGGTGTTGAACACCTGAGCGATAACGCTGCCCGCCAGCATCAGGGCCATAAGACGGGCATAGGACAAAATGTCGCCGAAATAACCGGTCACATGGTTGTAAAGGGAGCCGAAGATGCCCATAATCCTGCCGAAGCCCTGGCCGGTGACCAGGGGCCCAATGACGATCAGCGCCAGACCCACGTACAGCACGATATTCGTCACGCCCACGGCCATAAGGCCGATGCCGGCAAATACGATCCACCAGGTAACCTCCTCAAAAAAGGCGTCCAGCACCTGACCGGCTTTAAGCCTGCGGATAAAGCTGATGGCCATGCCGGCGATAATCTGCACCAACCCCAGGGCCATGGCGCCCACCAGGATCATAAGCGTGTCGTTCAGCGGCGTGAACAGCGACGGCAGCGCGAAATCCCCGCCGGTGGTGAGCTTCACGACCTGGGTCAAAAAGTCGCCGAAGAAACCGCCAGTCAACGCACCCATGATAAAAGTGGAGACGCCGCACAGCTGCAAAAGGCCCATCATGTGGCCCATGGTACCCTTGGGCCGGTACTTTCTGGAAACAATGGTTCCCGCCAGAAACATCAAAATACCATAGCCCATGTCCGCCATCATGATGCCGTAGAACAAAATGAAAAACGGCGCCATCAGCGGGTTGGGGTCCACGTTGTTGTACGCGGGCAGAGAGTACATCTCCGTCACCATGTTCAGCGGCCTTGTCAGCCAGTTGTTTTTCAGCTTCACCGGAACCTGGGGGATGTCCTCCTCCGTGGGGTCCGCCGCCTCCCAGGCACAGTCCAGCTTTTCAAGCAGGGCCTGGACTTCTGTCATGTTCTCCGCCGGGGCCCACCCCTCAAAAAAGAGGATGGTGCCGTCGGTCAGCATCCTCTCCGCATTGGTCTCCCGCGCCTCCTCCGCCCGCAGGCGGTCTGTGTACAGCTGGAGCAGGTCCTTCTCGCCACCCCGGGCGGCCACAGCATTTACCGCCTGTTCTTGCCGGCCGCGGTTTTCGGCCAGCTGTGTCTCCAGCGCGGCGATATTCTCCGCCGCCGTACCGGTAAGACCCTGAAAAGACACAACGCTGAAGGCATGGGGGCGCAGCACCTCCATCACAGCCGCCTCGTCCGCCCGGTGGCAGACCAGAAGGTAATAGTTCTGCTGCTTGTCCGCGCTGACTTCATACAGCTCGGCTGCCAGGTCCGCCGCAGCCAGCTCCGTCTTCACGGCAGCGGTGTCAGTTCCACCGGGACAAACGCCCAGGTGCAGCAGCACATTTTCCGTGCCCTCCAGCTCCAGGGGCATGTCCAGGGGTTTCCAAGGCTGCAGGGCGGCCTGCCGCGCCAGCAGACGGTTCTCCTCGTTCTGGAGCCGCGCCAGTGCCTGCAGCTGCTCGCCGATATCCCGGCTCACAGCCTTGGCCTTTTCCACAGTCTCGCCGCTCAAAAACTCCGTCTCTGAAACAGGGCGGCGCTGGATGAACAGTCCGTCTTTGGTTTGGGCATACTTTTTCAGGGCCGCCAGTGCGGCGTTGGCCTGAATGGCGTCCTCTCTGGCGGAGAGCAGCCGGGACTGGCCCCGCTGCAGCAGAGCAGACCACGTCTCCTCCGCCAGCTTTCCGTCCGGCTCGCTGATCTCCACACAGCCCAGACGCAGCAGCCCCTCCAGCAGCTCCTCCCGGTGACCGGCCATCGCTATCACGCGGAGCTTTTTCATTTTTACAATGGCCATATCAGTGCTTCACAACCCTTCCGACAATAAACTCCGCAGCCTCCTCCAGGTGCTGCCCGGCCGTCTCCCGCAGGGCGGCGGCCTCCGCCTGGGCGGCACGGTCAATCTCTGCGGCACGCTCCGCAGCCTTGGCCTCGGCCTGCCGCAGCAGCTCCCTGCCGCTCTCGGCCGCACCGGTGCGCGTTCGCTGCAAGAGCGCAAGCCCCTCCCGCTCTGCGTCGGCTACGATTTTCTGTGCCTCGGCTTCGGCGGCGGCCCTGCGCTCCCTGTTTTCAGTTTCCACCTGCGTGACCTTTTCGATTGCTTCCAGGGACATCCGTTTTCACCTTCTCTCCTGCAATGCAATTTAGGTGTGCCAGTATTGAGCTGTTCGCCGGGGAAAAACGCTCTCTAAAGGCTTCCATATTGTAGCATATCAAGGCTGAAAAGGCAAGGGCATTTTCCCACAAACCACGGCAATTGTAATGAGCAAAAAAGAGTTAACAAAAAAATATCCAGTGGAAAAGGACACGGTATACTGTGGAAAAGCCGGTATAAAGCCGCTCCCCGTCCGGAAATATCCGGATGCCGGTCCCGGCCTGCGGGGCTCCGGTGTTCAAGGCCGGCAAACTGCTGAAAGACGCGATCCAATAATATTGAAGGCGAAAACCCGCGGGAGAACAGCCGTCCTCCCGCCGGTTTTCAGCGGTCAATCCTCTTTTTTCCGGTGCTCCAGCAGCGCCTCCAGCTCCTTCAGCTCCGCGCCGGACCGGTCCATGGCCCGGGGCAGCTGGGTGAGGTTCACCTCCATCTTCCGCAGCTCACTGTTCACATGGGCGGCGGTGGTTCCAAAGGTGTCCATCAGCTCCTGATACTGTGTGCGGAACAGGTCTGTGAGCCGCCGCAGGCGGCGGCCGGTCTCGTCCTCCAGAATGGCCGCCCGCTGGCGGGCCTCACACTCGATCACGCCAATCTGTTCCCGAAACCGCACATAGGCCTCCGCATCTGAGCGCAGAGCCGCCGCCTCGGCGGCCAGGGGCCGCAGCGATTCCAGCTCCTCCCGCAGGCCGCCGCGCTCCCGTTCCAGCTCCTCCAGCCGGGCCTGCAGCTCCTCCAGCCGGCACTTCAGATCCTCGTTTTCCCTTCGCAGGCCGACGCCCTCCTCCCGAAGGCCGTCCCGTTCCCGCTCCAGGGCCTCCCGGGCCTCCGCGGTCTCCCGGGCAGTTTTTTCAATATAGTTGATTACGTCCTGCTTGTCAAAACCGCCGAACGTTACGCTCTTAAACAGATTGTTCTCCATGGAACCACCACTTTCCTCACACTCTTTTTCGCTAGTTTAACACAAAAATCCGCTTTTTACAAGAGCGAAACGGAAAAGGGTAAAACCGGCCTCTCCCCCACGGCGGTCAAAAAAATCCCGGGTATGGAGTTCCACTCAACTCCATACCCGGGACGCCCTTGCGTCAGGCGAATATTTCTATCCCAACACTGCGCAGCAGAGAAACAGCTCTGCAATCCCGGCAGCCGCTGTTTACAGAAGATTGCCGATGATAAAGTAGCCGATGACCACAACCGCCGCCACCGTCAGTGCATAGGGCAGCTGGGTTTTCGCATGGTCCACATGGTCCGAACCGGAGCCCAGAGAGGAGAGGATCGTCGTGTCGGACAGCGGAGAGCAGTGGTCGCCGAAGCAGCCGCCGCCCATGACCGCCGCAATCTCCGCGTACACCAGATTGGTGGCAACGCCGCCGGTCATCTGAAACGCCAGAGGCATGGCGATGGGGATCATGATGGCGTAAACGCCCCAGGATGTACCCGTGAAGAAGGAGATAAACGCGCACATGGCGAAGGTCAGCGCCAGCAGGCTTCCCGGAGTGATCCAGGCCTCGGTGATGCTGATGACAAAGTCCGCCGTGCCCAGGGACTTGCTGATGGCGTTGATGCAGTAGGCCGCCGCCAGAATCAGCATAGCGCCGGTGACGGACTTAATGCCCTTCATGACGATTTCCATCATCTCACTGATGTTGAAGGCCCGCTGGATCAGCAGCAGGGCGCCCTGGTAGACAACCGCCAGCACAAAAGCCTCCAACGTTTTCGCAGAACCCATAATCACATAGGTGCCAATGGTCATTGCGATGACAATGAGGGCGGGCACCAGGAAATGCAGCAGAATATTGGCCTGAAAGCCCTCCTTGGGCTTAATATCATCCAGCTCGTTGGAAAGCATGGGGTGAGAGCCCTCGGCAACGACCTGACCGGTGGTGCGGGCCCGCTCCTCGGCCTTTTTCATTGCGCCATAGTCAGGCAAAAAGCCCAGGGTAATCAGGAAAATCATAACGATGGTCAAAATACCGTAGAGCTGGAAGGGAATGGAATGGACCACCGCGTTCTGCCCCAAATCGGCGGTGGCAAAGGTGCCGAAGCCCACCACCAGACCGGCCACATAAACGCCCCATGCGGTAAAGGGCAGCGTGATACAGACCGGTGCAGACGTACAGTCACAAATCCAGGCCAGCTTCTCACGGGAGACCTTGGCCTTGTCGGTGATGGGACGCATCACGTTGCCCACGAACAGGGGGCTGAAGTAATCGCTGAAGAAGACGAACACGCCCAGGCACGCCGCCATGATCTGCGCGATACGTGCGGTAATACGCATCTTCTCATTCAGCTTGTCAGCCACCGCCTGAATCGCGCCGGACTTCTGGAAAAACGCCACCATGATGCCGATGAAAATCTCAATTGCAATAACCCAGATAAAGTCCGCGTTTCCCAGAGCGCTCTGAACAATGTCGCTGAAGCCGAACAGCAGATTCTGCCCGGAGACCAGCAGGCCCACCAAAACGCCGCAGAGGATGGAAAAGAGCGCTTCCTTTGTGACGAACGCCAGAATAACGGCGACCAC
>CATNDT010000175.1 GCA_950097035.1 uncultured Oscillibacter sp. | reverse complement strand
ACTGCTCGCAGGCAGCGCACAGCGCGGCCAGCAGGTCAGAGGCGAGGCTCTGCAGTGCCTCGACGGTGCGGAGCAACTCCATGACGGTCATCTGACCGGGGATCACCACTGCGGTCTGGTCCAGCAGATGCAGCTCAAGCCTCGCCCATTCGGCGAGATTTGCTCTCTCCAGCTCCGCTACGGAGATGCGGACTTCATTAGGATACTCTTCCAGTATAGTTTTCATTGTGACCTCCAAAATTATTTTGACATATTTGTTTTCAGATGGTAAAATAGCGTATGGATCCAGAAGCGAGTTTCGGCTTCTGACTGCCACATCGGTATAGTGGTCATAGGTTTTTGGATAAGTGTAAGGTGCTTTTCAGTAGTGTCCTGCGCGGTATTACAGCAAGAGATAATTCTCCGAATTTTCAGAAATTAATTTCTTGAAATCCCTCCTGTTGGTAGGAATTTTTCTGCTGAAAATCGGGTTGACCCATTAACTGACCCATTACGGGACGGACTGGGGCGGACATATCGGACGGTTGGAGTTCAGAAAAAGGGCGCAATACCCCTATTTTTGGACATAATAACACGTGGCGGACGATTCGCGCATAGTTCGGGACCAAGAGGCCGTGGGTTCAAGTCCCGTCACTCGGACCACAGAGAAAGCCTAGAGCCGCAACGGCTCCAGGCTTTTTTTGTTGCTTTTCGGAGGCTGTTTTCCCTTAAGTTTTCCCTTTATAGATTGGAAACGCCCTTGATGTACTGTTCCATCCGGTCCGCGCTGGCCTGCTTCATCTCCTCCGTGACATGGCCATACACGTCCAGCGTAAAAGAGGCGGTGGCGTGGCCCAGGTTCTCCTGCACGGTCTTGAGATCGTCCCCGGCCCGGAGGGAAGCGACGGCGAAGCTGTGGCGCAGGTCATGCAGGCGGGCCTGCGGGAGGCCGATAGAGGCCACAAGGCGCTTGTAGTTGTGATAGACCGTGTTAGGCGACAGGCGCTCCCCGATCTCGCTGCAGAACACGAACCCGGTATCCTCCCACAGCGGCCCGGCCTTCAACTGCGCCTCCGCCTGCTGGGCCTTGTGCCGCTTCAGGAGCTTGACCACGAAGGGCGCGGCGGTGATGGTCCGGCGCTTGCTGTTCTTGGTGGGAACCAGGTGGAACTCCCCCGGACTGTTGGGGACCTTCTGGAGCTGTTTGTTGATGGTGATGACCCCGCGCTCCAGGTCCACGCAGTCCCAGGTGAGGCCGCAGGCTTCCCCACGGCGCAGGCCCGTGAAGAGCATGGTCAAGTATACGGCCTCAAAGCGGTGGCCCTTGACGGCCTGGAGAAAGGCGGCGGTGGCGGCTTCGTCCAGCGGCTTGATCTCCTTCTTCTCCATCAGGGGGAGTTCGCAGGCGTCGGCGGGGTTGAACCGGATATAGCCCACCTTCACCGCCTGCTGGAGAGCCTTGTGGAGAACGCCGTGGAGGTTCTTGATTGTCTTTGGGGCGTGGTCAACGCTCAGACTGTTGTAGAGCTTCTGAATGGTGGGGGCGTCCAGGGCCTCCAGCCTGATTGCCCCCATAGCGGGCTTGAGGTGGTTCCTGATGTTCTGGGAGTAGTTGAGCACCGTCAGCGGCTTCACACTGCCCAGGTAGTCCCGCGCCCAGATGTCCAGCCACTGCCCGACAGTCATTTTGCTGGGGGCGGTATAGGTGCCCTGGGTGATCTCCACGGCGGCGGCCTGCATTTTCTCCCGGACCTCCTTCTGGGTCTTGCCGGTGAAGGAGCGCTGAAGCTGTTTGCCGGTGCCGGGATCCCTGCCGGTGGTAATCCGGGCCTCCCAGTAGGTGTAGGGCTTGCCGTTGCGGGTGACGGTCTTCTTGCGGATGGTGCCCGCGCCTTTTGCGGATTTCTTTGCCATTGCATTTTCCTCCCATTTCTGTTAGAATGAAAGGGCAGTGAGTTCGTTCATTCTCCTGCCCTTTCTCCGCTCTCTGGTGTGGCGACACCAGGGGGCGGAATCTTTTTGTCCAAAATCACAAACGTTTGGGATTTTTAAGGGGGAACCAAATTTCGTCCCCCTTTGCAGGGTTCTGGCGATTTCCCGCAGGTGGTATATCACCACCTCATGCCACGCCCCCGCCGTCTGAGCCGTTCGCAAATGAGGCTTGATATCCCGGTATCTTCTCCGAAAGGAACTGCTCCCGGGCCATTGCCGCAAATTCGTCCGCCTCTGCCTCCAGCTCTGCCCGGCTGCTGTAGCCTGGTGGGACAGGCTTCTCCTCCTCCCAGGGCGGCGGGGCGAACTCTGCCGCGATGGCGGCGGAGACCTCCCGGACGTACTCAATAACGACCTGCTGTTTTTCCGGAGTTAAGGCAATAAACTTTTCAGTCATAGCCCGTACCTCTTTGGGCAGTCCGTACTCCGCTATCAGTTCATCAATCATGTCCCTGGGCGGCGGCAGGAACATCTCCCCGCTGCCGGTCCGCAACCACGCCTCGGAGACGTGGAATTCTTTGCAAATGTTATTAACCGCCGGATCACTGGGGGTGGCCCGTCCCATTTCGTAAGTGGCAATTGTGTTAGCCTTCATCCCGATACGCTCCCCAAATTCACGTTGCGTAAGGTCAAGCGCCTTGCGCAGTTTTCTAATGCGCGTGTTCGTTGTGTTCACCTCCTTCTCTGCCGTGTGGCACACTACATGTGTTAAAAAACGTTGATATCGTTGGTAAACGTTGATGTCGTTGGTGCTCTATAGGCTGTGACCAACGATTTGCAACGTTTTCAACGTTTTTTTAGGGTACTAGTATGTCCCACGGCCTAATCGTATGATACCACCAAAAAGTCGGTATGTCAATAAAAAGTCGGCAAATCAAATAATCCTCTTGACATTGATGATTTACCGAAGTATAATAGTCGTACAATCAAAGAAAGGAGGAACCACCCATGTTGACAAAGCCCCACCCCGAGGGACAGGTCCGGCAGGTATACGACGCCCTGCCCAACAGTACCCCGGCCCAGGCACGACTTGCGGCAATGATCGCTGAGGCGTTCATCAATGGCATGAATGCCAACAGCATCATGACGCACGACAGCGCGGCGGAGCAGCAGAGGCAGAAGTAAGAAAAGCCGCCCGGAGGGGCGGGAAAGGAGGTAGAACATGAGAGTGAAAGAATATGAGTACGACAAAGCCACGGTAGACGCCTGGCTGAACAATGGCGGCGCTGAGATTGTTCTTGAAACGCTCCGCCGCCGGGGCTGGGATATTGAAATCCTGATGGGGGATGACTGGCCCTATGTGGATGAAGTTGTGGTAGTGGCAGATCGGGAGACGGCCACAATGGGAATCAGCGGCTACAAAAGCCCCTGGCAGCAAGCTGCGGTTTTGGTAGACCGCCGAGAATATCCAATAGGAGGCTATGGGGGAGATCGCCGTGATTACCGGAAAAAGTTTATGTTTCCAATGCTCCATGAAAGCGACAATTTCTTTACATGCAGCATTGATCTCTGCTACAGCGACATCGACAAAATCAGAACCAGCAGCGAGGCAACTATAGCCTGTTCGGCGGGAAGGAGGAAGCTATGGAATTATTGCTGATGCTGGATCTCATTGTGGGCACGATCAACATTGTGCTGTTTAGTGCCTGCGTCTGGATGGGATACCAGAAAGCGAAAGACAATGAAAAAGACCGCTGATTCGGCGGCGGAAAGGAGAACAGTATGAAAACAATCATGACACACGATGAACTGGTAGAGGGCGTGAACTGGTTCCCCGGGCAGCGGGATGAGGTGATCCCCGCCGGAGGGAGCACCCGCCAGCGGCCCAGCGAGGCCGTTGCCCGGTTCCGCACTCTCTGCGCGGCGGCGCAGCTGTCGGCCAAGCTGGACCGCGCGGCGGAGCTTCTGACCCGTGACACGGCGCTGCGGGAGCAGCAGAAGGCCCGGCGGAATATGCCGGTTGGGAGCCTGCCCGGCGTGCTCAGTGAGCGGGAGCTGGCGGACCAGTGGTGGAAAGATTACCAGGCCCATAAGGCGCAAATCTGCGCGGACCAGAAGGCGGCCTATGACGCTCGGAACCCCCACAAGCGGAAGGAGGCGCAAGGATGAAATATGGTAAGATCATGGCCGGGGGCAAATTGGAGAACATCCTGAACCGGCTGACCGGGGCCCGCGCTCTGGTCTGCGTTCTTGCAGAGAATTCAAATACCAGTATCACGGCTGAAGACGCGCTGAACGGCGTAGCTGACCTGCTGGAGATGATTTGCCGGGACTTTGAGGCTGACATCTCTTGCGCTGAGGACTACACCGGAGAGGAGGGCCCGGCATGAGATACCACAAGGGCGTCTGGTACTACCGCGGCAGAGCGTACGCCACGTGCCGTGAGGCGCTGCTGGCGGCGTGGCCTGGGGAGGTGAGACGGTGAGCAATATTTTCGAGGGAACGGGCGTGAAGCGGTACATTATCCGGCATCGGGAGAGCTACGTCAGCCCGTGGGAGTACCCGTCTGATCTGCGGTTCGATACCCTGACAGAGGCGAAAGTGGTGCTGTCAAAGGTGGAGGGCCCCCGCAACAACTATGAGATTGCGGAGGTGTGGCCCAGTATGCGCTATGAGCCCGGCGCGGAGTACCGCAGGAGCCCGCTTCTGGACAAGCTGCTGTCTCAGGCCGGTTTTCAGCCCTACGCCCTCCAGCGGCGGGACAGCGTAGGCCGGTGGGAAACCTGCTTTGACCTCCAGTTCGGTACGCTGGAGGAGGCCCAGGCCGCCGCTGGGGATGGTCCAGACCGGGTGGCCGCTATGGTCCTGGTGGAACGGTATGAGGCGGTGCGGGATGGCAAATGATGAGATTCTGACCGTGCCGGAGGCGGCAAAGCTGCTGAAAATCAGTGAGAACACCGCCTACAACTGGACCCATATCGAGGGGTTCCCCGCCGTGCGGATCGGGAACTGTATCCGAATTCCCCGGGCGCTGCTGCTGGAGTGGATG
>CATNDT010000174.1 GCA_950097035.1 uncultured Oscillibacter sp. | reverse complement strand
GCAGCCAGAGCGGTCAGCAGGGCGCAGAGCGCCAGCGCGCCAACGGCCAGAGGCCGGAATACGCGGGCAGTCAGACGTTTCGTTTTTCCCAACCGTATGCCCCCTTCGCAGTTCTTGCCTTTTATTGGTATTGTAGCACCGCGCACGCTAAAATGCAAGGAGCATATCCATCGCGCCGCCAATTTCCGATTGCTTCTTCCGGCAGATTCTGCTATAATTTCCCCACAAAATACAAATACGAGAACCGGTCCATTGGACCGGGCGGAGGCATACGATGAAAACTGGGATTGTGGATGTGGGCGGTGGGCTGCGGGGCGTATACGCCGCCGGCGTGTTTGACTGGTGCATGGATCGGGACGTTTGGTTCGATCTGGTCATCGGCGTATCGGCGGGCAGCGCCAACGCCGCGTCCTACCTGGCCCGGCAGAGGGGCCGGAATTACACTTTTTATACCGAGTACGCTCTGCGCAAGGAATACATGGGGGCAAAAAACGCCCTGACCAGGCGGTCCTACGTGGACCTGGACTATGTGTACGGTACGCTGAGCCGTTCAGACGGAGAAAACCCTCTGGACTTCCAGTCGCTCCTTGACAACCCCACGGAACTGCTGGTGGTGGCAACCAACGCCTTGACTGGCAGCGCCAGATACTTCGGTAAATCCGATCTGGCGCAGGACCGCTACGATATCTTTAAGGCATCCTCCGCCATCCCCTTCGTCTGCCGTCCCTATGTAGTGGACTGGCTGCCCTACTACGACGGCGCGCTGGCCGACCCGGTGCCGGTGGAAAAAGCGTTCCAGTGCGGGTGCGACAAGGTGGTGCTCCTCCTCACCCGGCCTGCGGACAAGCCCCGGGGGCCGGGAAAGGATGCTCTTCTGGCGGATATGATCCAACGCCGCTACCCCTTCGCGGCCCGGAAGCTCCGCACCAGGGTGGAGCGGTACAATGCCGGCGTGGAGCTGGCAAAGAAGTACCAGGCGGAGGGCCGCGTCCTGATAATCGCTCCGGATGACCTGTGCGGGGTGAGCACCCTGACCCGGGACCGCGCTGCGCTGATGCGCCTGTATCAAAAGGGCCGCCGGGACGCGCAGGCCATCGCCTCCTTCCTGGTCTGACAACAGAGGCCAGTTCCCGCCTACACATGTCTTTTGTATATAAGGTACAAAAAATCTCTGGACAACGCTGGATAAATATGGTATTATAAACGAGTTAATATATGTACCAGCCCCGTTCTCACGAGAAAAGGAGGTAACCCATGGAGCCTAAGTTCTTTAACATTCCCGTATGCGTAGGCGACGTTACGCTGCGCGTGGCCCAGGGCCACTTTGCCACCAGAAACAGCCATACCAACTACTTCATCGACGTAACCCGGCAGCAGTCCTGCCTCCAGGAGGCAGACGCCGTGGCCCAGCAGCTGGCACAGCGTCTGGCATCCTCTACCATGGTGGATACCATCCTGTGTATGGACGGCACCCGTGTCATTGGCACCTGCCTGGCCCGAAAGCTGACGGAATCCAGCTATAACTCCGTCAATTCCGGAAAAGAGATCTATCTCCTGCGCGAGAACGTCAGCGCCGGCGGCAAGCTTATTTTCCGGGAGAACGCCCGCTTCATGCTGGAGGGCAGGAACGTTCTGCTCCTCCTGGCTTCCATTACCACCGGCAGCACGGTGGAAAAGGGCATGCGCTGCGTCCAGTATTATGGTGGCAGCGTGGCCGGCGTGGCTTCCATTTACAGCCACCTTAAGGAGGTCAGCGGTACGCCGGTGGTATCCCTCTTCGACACTGAGGACCTGCCTGGGTACGCCAGCTATCCCCAGCAGGACTGTCCCCTGTGCCGGGAGGGCAAGGAGGTAGACGCCATTATTGACAAATACGGATACGAAAAGCTGTGATACATCCCATGAAAAGTCCGGCGGCTTGATGCCGCCGGATTTTTGCGCCGCCGGCCTTTCAAGACAAAATAGTGCAGCATTGGACAGGACTTTTCTGATACGGACGGTTATAATCAGTACAAACGAGGAGGAGCAGAGAGGTGTCAATCCAACATATCCAACAGGCAATTTGCTATATGGAGCAGCATATCTGCGAACCTATCCAGTATGCTGACGTGGCAGAGAGCGTACACATGTCCAACTACAATTTTCACCGCACCTTCAGCTTTATCGTGGGTATGACGGCTATGGAATATATCCGGAAGCGGCGTCTCACCCTGGCCGCTCAGGAGCTTCAGGATACGGACATTTCCGTGCTCGATGCCGCTTATAAATACGGCTATGAATCCCCGGAAAGCTTCTCCAAAGCCTTTTCTCGGTTCCACGGCTCCACGCCGAAGCAGGCCAAAAGAAAGGGTGCGAAACTTCGTCTGTTCAATCCCCTCGTCATCAAAATCACATTGGAAGGCGGCAATATTATGGATTACAGGATGGAACACAGAGAGCGGCAGCAGTTTATCGCGTTGGTCAGGTCCTTTCCCAATGAGATCATCAACGATGACAGCGACCACAGCATCCCTGACTTCTGGGCAGAATGCGCTGAAAAAGATCTGATTGAACCCATGAAGAGCCTTCGCGCCGAAGGGAAACGGGATCTCTATGGGCTGTGCAGCCCTGTCAGGGACAACAAAACCCATTTCCGTTATGGTATCGGCATACTCCTAGACGGGGACACAGATGCTTCCCAAGCGGAACAGTTTATCCGCAGCGGCTATACCATCTGGCAGACGGACCCGGCGGATTATGCCGTGTTTCCGTGCATCGGTCACGATGGCGACTGCTTAGGCGAGGTCTGGAGCAAGTTTTTCAAGGAATTTTCTCCGCAGACGGGATATGCGCAGACGGATGGCACAGACTACGAAATATATTTCGAGCACAGCAAAAAGGACTTGTTCTGCGAGCTGTGGGTCCCGGTCAGGAAGGATTAACTGCATTCCAGCGTATTTTCGACGCCCTCCACCGCTGGTTATCACGGCGGTGGAGTTTCTCTCTTTTTATTGCATATTTAGCAGTTTTTAAAAAGTCAGGTTAATACAGAAATTACTTGGCGCTATCCATCAGTTCGGCTAACGGAAATTTAGGAGTGAAAAATGAACAGACCTATTACAACATTGTTTATGCTGATGTCAGTTGACGGGAAAATAAGCACCGGTGCGGCGGACGATTTGGATGTAGACAAGGATTTTCCCCAAATTGCAGGGGTTAGAGAAGGCCTGCACCAATATTATGAAATAGAGCGAACAACCGATTTATGGACGCTCAATTCCGGCCGCGTCCAAGCCAAAATTGGCGTCAATACAAAGAAGATGCCAAGCCGAACGACTGTATCCTTTGTGGTAATAGATAACAACCATTTGAATGAAAATGGCATACGATATCTTTGCGCTTTATCAAAAACGTTTGTGTTGATTACGTCAAATGCCGATCACCCAGCATTTGGCGTAAAGGAGCGTAATTTCCATATCATATATCAAAAAGAATTATCGCTTGAAAATGCACTGATAGAGCTCAAATCAAAATATGGCTGCGAGAGAATAACGATACAAACCGGCGGGACCCTAAATGGCTTATTTCTTCGTGAAAAGCTGTTTGATTACGTTGATATTGTTGTTGCTCCCGTTTTGATTGGCGGCAAGGATACATCTACTTTGGTTGATGGTGAATCCTTACTTTCACAAAAAGATTTGTCAAAATTAGGCGTACTGAAGCTGCAGGAATGTGTGATGTTGGAGAACTCATATCTACGACTGCGTTATGAGGTGGTTCGCTGATAAGCATCAGCTTATCGGACGGCTACCTGCATAGGGTAATCGCTCACTTGCGATATTTTGACGGAGTATTTTGCCAGATGGCACGGAGCAGGCCAAGAGGAACGGTGCAAAACACAGACCAAAAAGCGCTGGAATTTCTGTTGCAGAAATTCCAGCACTTTTGCTGTTCTTTGTCCGCCGCCCTACACCTCCCTCCGTCCTCTTCTCTCCGTGGGAAGGTACAGGCACAGCGCACTGCGGTCGTCGTCTCCCCGCCGCCGCTGGTACGCCTCCCGGAGAATCAGGCTTGTCAGCACATTGGGGTCCTCCCCCTGCCAGCCCGCCAGCAGGTCCTGGACCCACTGGTCGTCCCCGGCATCAGCCACGCCGTCGCTGATCATCAGCAGGAACGTATTCTCCTCCAGGGGAAACCGGATGGCCTGAGGCTCGGCGTCGGACTCCTGAAGCCCGGCGGGCAGGGACGCACCCGCCAAGCGCCGGACGGAGCCCTTCCGCTTGATGTAGGTGGGGGCTGCGCCGTATTTGTACAGCGTCGCCTGCTTCGCGGCGAGGTCCGCCGCCAGCAGGTCGATGGTAGTAAAGCTCCCCTGCTCGTCGCTGCGAAGGTTCAGCGCAGAGTTCAGCGTCCGCAGGGCGGGCTCCGGAGCGATGCCCGCCTGGAGAAACTGCTCTAAAAGCCGCAGGGTCATCTGGCTCTCCCGCTGGGCCTCCCTGCCGCTGCCCATGCCGTCGCTGAGGATCAGGTATAACATTCCCCCTACCCGGAACCAGGTCATGCTGTCTCCGCACAGACGCTGTCCCTCTTTGGGCTCGGAGCCCAGAGCCACCTCGTGGCACAGCTCCCGCCCGGTAGCCGCCGGAACCTCCGCGGACGCCATGGCCTGGGCCACCAACTCCCCCAGCTGGGCGTACTGGCCCCGGCTGCGCTCCCGCTCTCGGTCCAGCTGGCGGCGGTACTGCCGCCGCAGCAGCAGGGCCGTCACCTCCGTGTTGATGGCGGAGAGGAGCTGTGGAAAATGGATGCACCGGGCGGCGAAATGGGAAGCAAAATCGGATGCCTCCGCCCTCCCCCGCTCCAGCATCACCGGCGTGGCGTCGTTGAAGGCATTGTAGGTAGACACGTACTCCTTGTTCCAGCACAAGTCCCGCAGGGCGCAGCCCCGACAAACCACCTCCGCCGCCCGGTCAAAAATGACGGCGGGGTTTTCCTCTTTCTTGGGCTGGGGCGGAGCGAATGCCTCCCCTAG
>CATNDT010000173.1:1073-5054 GCA_950097035.1 uncultured Oscillibacter sp. | reverse complement strand
AGGAAATTTTTATGGATCGGAAAAAAGGCTGGCTGACCTCCGGCGCTTTCGCCGCCCTGTGCAGCACCACCAAGGAAACTCTGCGCCACTATAAAAACGTGGAACTGCTTCTCCCGGCCCACCAGGGCGACAACGGCTATTTTTACTACGATGTGGAGCAGTTCTACGATTTTTACGCGATCTCCATTTTCCGCCAGACAGGGACACCCCTGGAGGAGATCCGCCGCTGTCTCCAGAGGCAGGACGCCGCTCAGACACTGGCACTGCTGCGGGAGCAGCGGGGCCGTCTGGAGGCGGAGCGGCAGAAGCTGGAACATATGGATTTCGTGCTGTCCAGCGCTCTGCGCAATCTGGAGTTCGGGCCGGTCAGCGACATGGTCCCCCAGACCGCCTGGTTTGAGGCGGAGCACCTGCTGGCCCTGCCGGCGGAGGAACTGGAGGGGCTGATGGCTCCATCGGCCAGCGAGGATGAGATGCTGATTGCCGTACTGGAGCGGTGCCAGAGGCTGTGCGGGCAGTACAAGATACAGACGGATTTCCAGCTGGGGGCCATCCACCGGCCGGGGGAACAGGGCGGACCGGGGGCCATCAGCCACCTATACACCCGAATCAGAGAAAAAGCGGACTTCCCCTATTACATGGAGAAGCCCGCCGGACGCTATTTATATCTCTGCTGCCGGGGCCGCTGGGACATTTCCGCAGGCTATGCCGCTTTTCAACGCCACATCCTGGAAGCGGGATTGAAAACCGCAGGCGATTTTTATGCCTGCGATCTGGCCGGATTTATCCTCAACTCCGTGGAGAAAAACGCAGCGTCGATGCTTTCAATCCGGCTGGCAGAATAAATCCAGGCTTATGTAATCCTGCGGTGTCGGATCACGCCGGTCATTGAAGCGGGAAAACCAGACAGGAAGGCAAAGCTTCCTGTCTGGCGCACGCTGTCCCGCTCCCAAGTATTTCAGCCCGTGGGGCAAACCGTGCTTTATTCCCTCAGCTCCTTCATACATCCCGCCAGCATGGCCCGGTTGTGCTCAATGTGCTGTTTCATGGCATTCGCGGCCCGCTCTCCGTCTTTGTCGCAAATTGCGTCCAAAAGCTCCCGATGGCCCACCAGCGTCTCCGTCTTCAGCCGGCCTTCCGTCAGGGATACAAACAGCTCAATCGCATAGGTAATAATCGGAATCAGCTTCGGCACCACTAAATTGTGGGTACACTCCGCAATCGCCACATGAAACCGCACGTCGCTCTGAGAATGATCTCGCTGTGCCAGAATATCCTGCTCCACCACGGAACAGGCCTCCCGCAGGACCTTCAGGCTTTCGCTGTCCGCCCGTTCCGCCGCCGTTCTGGCCACCCACGGCTCCATCTGTCCGCGGATTTCCACCAGGTCCATCGCAAGGCGCAGCTGATCCGGGTAATAGGCAAAGCCCAGGGGGTCGGGGATTTCTCCCGGATTCTGTGCGATATAAGTCCCCTTGCCCCGGCGGATCTCCAGAACATTCCGCGCCACCAACAGCTTAACCCCCTCCCGAACGGTACCGCGCCCCACATGCAGCAGCTCCGCCAGCTCAAACTCGCTGGGGAGCTTGTCCTTGCTGGTCAGCCGCTGCTCCACAATCAGCTTGGATATCTGTTCTGCCGTCTGCTCGGGAAGGGAGGTATCCTTTGTGTGAATTGTCTCAAAATGTGTTTCCATACCTACCATACCAGCCAATCGATCCTTTCCATCCAATCGCTGCCCATATTATAGCGAACCACGGCGAAAAATGCAAGAGAAGGGCGTGCCATTCCCACGGCACGCCCTTCTTGTATCCAAACTTAAAGCAGGCCGGGCAGGAAGCTCTGGAACATGCTGAGCACACAGGCAAAAATCAAAATTGCCACGCCAGCCACAAAGCCGCCCAGGGTCCAGCCCCGGATGGTGTCCACCTCGTTGAGGTGGAAGAAGCGGGAGATGGCCCAGAAGCCGGAGTCGTTGGGCAGAGACAGACCGATACCGCCGGCGCACACCGCAATGGCGCACAGGATCGGGGAGACGCCGGAGGCGGCGGCCGCGGAGGAAACAATGGCGGCGGTGGTGGTGAGGGCCACGGTGGTGGAGCCGGTGGCGATGCGCAGCACCTGGGCGATGACGAAGCACATCACCAGGATGGGCATGTTGAAGCCCTGAAGTCCGTCAGTGATGACCTTGGCGATGCCGCAGGCCTTCAGGATGCCGCCGTAGGCGCCGCCCGCGCCGGTGATGAGGAGGATCAGACCCACCTTGTCGGCGCCGTCTGTCATAATCTGGGTGATGGAGCGGTTCAGATGGGGGCGGGAGATAAAGGCGCCGTAGAGCACGCCAATGGTCATGGCCACGTTCTTATCGCCCAGGAAGGCCAGAACCTTCAGCAGCTGGCTGTCCGCAGGCAGCAGGAAGGCGGAGAAGGAACCCACCAGAATCAGCAGAATGGGAACCAGCAGAATGGACATGGCCATCATGGCCCCCATTTTGGGCTTGTCAGAGGCCTTGGCCGCGTTTTCCGCCAGCTCGGCATCCAGGTCGGAGAAGTCCCATTTCTTTCCCGCTTTCTGGTCCTGCCGGTTGACAAAGCCGCCATAGACAATGCCGCCCACGAACATGCCCACAAAGGCGGAGATCAGCGCGTAAAAGAAGAAGACGCCCACGTTGATGTCCATAGCCGCGGCCACCGCCAGCGGAGGCGCGGTAGGCAGGACCAGGGCAAAGGTACAGGTGGTGGCCACCGAAATGGCGCAGCCATAGGCGGCCATGGAGTAGCCGGTCTTGCGGGAGAGCACCCGGAGCATGGGGGCGAACATGATGTATACCACGTCGCCGAAGACGGGGATGCCGGTGATGAAGCCGGCCACCGAGACGGCATACTGAGAACGCTTGGAGCCCACGGCCTTGAGCACCTTGTCCACGATGTTGTCGATGCCGCCGGACTCATACATGAACATGCCCAGCATAACGCCCAGGCCGGTGACAATGCCGATGGAGCCCAGGGTGGAGCCAAAATTGCTGGTGACGCAGGCGGTCACATCCGCAATGGATGCAAAATTTTCCGGCGCACCCCCGCCCGCATAGGTGGCCAGGGCCAGCAGACCGGTGCCGTAGGCACAGACCAGCAGGGCCACAAAGGCGTTGAGCTTGATTTTGATGATACAGAGCAGCAGCACTGCAATGGAGATCAGGAAAACGAAAAGCAGCATAAGATGAACCTCCCATTATTAAATTGTGCTCGCACCGCCGCTCCCACACAGCAGATCAGCGATTTGCCCTCCCAACATAACATGTCATACGTCATATGTCAAATAGAAACTGATATCGAGAACTATTTTTGGTTATATAGACAGATTGCGCAGTTAAATTTTGTGCACAATAAACACTGTATTCCCCTATTCAGGTTCTATATATTTATATTGCACAAATAAACCATCAATTTTTTGTCTGTTTTTCCGCCTTGAAACATCCGACGTCGTATAGTAATATTTTCCCATCAACCCGCTGCTCCCACAGCGTTTCAAGCCCTATGCCGCGCCGCCGTACCGGAGAGCCGCCGGCAGCGCCTGTTCACCACATAAGGAAAGGAATGACATTTCTATGCTGACCAGTCAAAAAATGCGTCAGCTCGCCCCTGAGCTGGACCCGCTGCGCTTAGGCACCGGCTGGAAGCCGGAGGATCTGTCCAAGCCTCAAATTTTTATCGAGAGTACCTTTGGCGACAGCCACCCCGGCTCCGGCCATCTGGACAAGCTGGTGGAGGCCGCCCGGGAGGGGGCCGCCCAGGCGGGCGGCCACGGCGCCCGGTATTTCTGCACCGACATGTGCGACGGCGAGAGCCAGGGCACCGACGGCATCAATTTTTCCCTGGCCAGCCGGGAGATGATCGCCAACATGATCGAGATCCAGGCCAACGCCACCCCCTTCGACGCCGGCATCTATATGGCCAGCTGCGACAAGGGCCTGCCCGGCAACCT
>CATNDT010000173.1:0-1011 GCA_950097035.1 uncultured Oscillibacter sp. | reverse complement strand
CCGACCTGCTCACCCTGGAGCAGCTGGGGATGTACTCCGCCAAGTTTGAGCGGGGGGAGATCGACGAGGAGAAGCTGAACTGGGCCAAGTGCAACGCCTGCCCCAGCTGCGGCGCCTGCTCCTTCATCGGCACCGCCTCCACCATGCAGATCATGGCCGAGGCCCTGGGACTGGCTCTGCCGGGAAGCGCACTGCTGCCGGCCACCAGCCCCGACCTCATCGAGTACGCCCGGAACGCCGGAAAGCTGGCCGTCAGGCTGGCCGTCATGGAGAACATGAAGCCCTCCGACATCGTCACAATGGAGAGCTTTGAGAACGCCATACTTGTGCACGCGGCAGTCTCTGGCTCTACCAACTGCTTACTTCACCTTCCGGCTATAGCACACGAGCTGGGGCTGGAGATAACCGGCGAGACCTTTGACAGGCTGCACCGTGGCGCAAGATATCTTCTGGATGTGCGCCCGGCAGGCCGCTGGCCCGCGGAGTTCTTCTACTATGCGGGAGGAGTCCCGGCTATTATGGAGGAGATAAAGCCGCATTTACATTTGGACACAATGACTGTCACCGGGAAAACCCTGGGTGAAAATCTTGAGGAGCTAAAGAAAGACGGCTTCTATGAGCGCTGCCAGAGGTGGCTTTTAGAGACGAATAAAAAGCATAATACAAATATAACCCGAGAGGACGTTATACGCCCATATAATAAAGCCCTTGGCACAGACGGTTCTATCGCGGTTTTAAAGGGCAATCTTGCCCCGGAGGGAGCTGTTATCAAGCATACTGCCTGCCCGAGGGAGATGTTCTCGGCGGTGCTGAGCGCCAGGCCATTTGACAGTGAGGAGGAGTGCATTGATGCGGTGCTGCACCACAGGGTAAAGCCGGGGGACGCGGTGTTTATCCGCTATGAGGGGCCTAAAGGCTCCGGAATGCCAGAAATGTTTTATACCTCTGAGGCCATCTCCTCAGATCAAGAGCTGGGGCGCAGCATCGCCCTGATTACCGACGGGCGCTTTT
>CATNDT010000172.1 GCA_950097035.1 uncultured Oscillibacter sp. | reverse complement strand
AAAAGCCACGAAAAAAGCGCTCAAGCCCTGCACCGTGAAGTATTATTTCCAAGCTTAAAGCTCGGAAATAATACATTTGATTCATGCCATCTTGCTCGCCGCTGTAAACAGCGGCAACCGCAAAACATGGCAAATATTTCTTCCGACCTTTCGGCTCGGAAGTAATATCGTGGGAATAAGTCAGGACGCGTCCGCTGGCGCAAGGAAAATACCGCCCTTTACATTTTTCAAAGCGCCGTCCGGAGCCTGGAGATACAGCTTATAGGTTCCGGGCTTTGTTGTCGGAGGCCCGACGATAAAATCCGCAATACATTCCAGCGATTCGCCCGGCTGCCGCAGGTTATCCACAGACCAATAGGCCACATCTTTCTGCCCATCCTTAGCGAAAAAAACCTTCATTCTATTTCCTGTTTTCGCTGAAATGTCGTACAAAATTTCGTCCCCCTCGGACAATGTATATTCCCCCAGGAAGATCGTTTCTCCTGCCGCTACAGTCTTGAGATCAACGGAGATCAGTTCCACATCCGTTTTATCGTCCGGGTCATCATCCATCTCCCACAACAGTTCAGCCACTTCCGCCTCGGTCATATAGGCAGCGCCTGTGATATTGTCGTTCGCGTCGCGGGTGATTTTAATATTGACGGTTCCCTTCGGGTTCATATTCAGAGTATAGAAGGAGCCATTCTTCCGGATGTCCAGAAAGATATTGACCAGCTGTCCTTGATAATAATAGGTCTTTTCATCCACCATCGTGACGCCTGCCTTCTCATATTCCGCTATCTGCGCCTCGGCCCATTCCTTTTCCTGTTTCTCTTTCAGCTCGTCAAATTCGTCTCTCTTGTCCAGCCTATCAAACAGCATGGATTGAAACGCCCAGTTTCCATCCTCCAATGCCCGATCCAGCCAAAGCTCCAGTTCCGTTTCGTTCATGCAGTCCGCTAATGTAGAGAAAAACACAATATCGGCATCCTCATAAACCTTTTCAGTGAAGCTGGCAAGCACAGAAGAATTTGCATCAAGCCCACGTACCGCGACAGAGAAGAACGCGATCTCCCCATCGGCGTAAATTTTTTCCAGCCATGCAAGCTGTTCTTCGCCATCCAGCCGGGGGAACGCAATTTGAAACAGAGGCAGGCTGCCGGCTTTATAATAGCGCTCTATCTGTGAAAAGTCACTTTCACTCTGTATACCTGTCTCTTTAGGGTAAACAAAATTATCGTAGGAGCGGCTTCCCTGCCCAATTGCGAGAACTGCTCCAACCGATTTCCCCGAAACATTTTTACCCGCACTCGCAACATCATAATCACGCATGGTGACATTATAAATGTGAGCGTTTTTCGCAACGCCGAAAAGCCCAATAATCTTTGCGTTTGGATCAGACATAGTAAGTCCTTTAATTTCAAAGCCATTACCTGTAAAGGTTCCGGTAAATGGTTTCTCCCACGTTCCAATGGGCGTCCATTCATCCGAGGACAGTTGAATATCGGCTTGCTGCATATAATTTTGATCCATGCCATATTTTCCCGTGCCAATCGCTCTAAGCTGGGCCTCGTTTTGGACCAAATAATATGTAATTCCCTTGATTTTCAAGGTTTCCATTTCTGCCAGTTGGCCGGCCTGCGACGGCGTTATTTTTTCCGTCGTCACTGAATCCGGCGACTTTGCGGCGGCTGTGGGATAAACGCCAACGAAGGCCGCTCCGAACACGACGCATAGTGTCAACGCACCCGTCAAAAGACGTATTGCAGCTGATTTCTTCTTAAAATTCATAATTGCACTTATCCTCTCTTTCAATAGCTGTTTATTTTCGCTCAACGTGACCGCTCCGAGATTTTCCTTGTATTTCCCAACTGCCGACATAGCATTAAGCAGGGTTTTCCCATAGTCCTGTGCGTTGCCGCAACCCATTTTTGCGAGGACAGCCTCATCGCAGGAAAATTCGCAAGCCCTGGTAATTTCCCAGCTCATAAGATACGCAAGCGGGTTAAACCAATGCAGGCAGACCGTAATCTGCACCAGCCATTTATAGAACATATCCCGCCGTTTGTAATGCGTCAGCTCATGCAGAACGATATACTGAAAATCCATTTCGGAAATATCGGCGCTTGGCAGTACAATACACGGCCGGAAAAAGCCCATCAGCAGCGGCGAGGAAATCAGCGGATTGACACATAACTCTACCGGCTTTTGAACGCCTGCCCGTTCTGCGGTGATGGAGAGCCGGTCTAAAACTGCAAGATCAGAAACCGGGGTCAACCCAGCCTTGATATACCGCATAAAGCCCTGATAGATTGTCACTTTCCGTATCAGCAGCCCCAGCGCAGCCCCCAGCCAAATCAGCCAAACATGATTTGCCAGCAGCACGCCAATCTCCTGCAGCGGGGGAGCGGTTGTTAAATCCTCCGCCGGAGGGCTTACAGTTTCATGGTTTTGCTCCAAGCCGGCAGCAGGTTCCAGAATATCTTTCGGCGTATTGATCGCAGGCGGCGGCAAAGGAGCGGCCTGGGTGATTGCCTGATCGACAGCCTGATAGGTTTTTCCCAGCAGGCTTACTTCCGGCCCGAACGGGAGCAGCAGCCGCAAAACGACAATGAGCCAAATATAATACTGCCATTGACGGCTGATTTTATCTTTCAAAAACCGTTTACCCAAAAGCAGAGCCAGGATCAGCAGCCCGCCGGAAAAGGACATGGACAGGAAAATTTTCAAAACTGCGTTCATGGCGTTTCCTTCCCTTTCTCCAGCAGCTTTTTCAGTTCCTCGTATTCCTCGTCCGTCAGCAGATCGCCCATAATCAGATTGGAAACCAGCCCTTTTGCGCTCCCTTCGTAGATTTTATCCAGAAAGTTTTTCGTCTGCGTCGTCTGGTACTCCGTTTCTGAAACGAGCTTGGTATATTCGTTGCGGCGTCCAATTTTTCTGGCGCTCAAAAATCCCTTGTTCATCAGCCGCGACAGCAGAACGATCAAGGTATTCTTCTGACACGGCCTGCCCCTTGCGGCCAGACCGTCCATGATATAGGGAAACAGCGTCACCTCCTCCGGATTCCCCCAGACGATTTTCATAATTTCCAGCTCGGCATCGGATAGCTGCTGGACCATGCTTTCATCCCCTTCCATGTATAACATGACGTTGACACCCGGAATATAACATACTGTTGTACTTTTGTCAAGCCCCTATCGGTTAAAAAGTCAGAAGCGCATTCCTTCAGTTTTCTGTATATGCGAGTGAAACGCCTCCCCGGCAAGCGGAGGACGCTGTGACCGGAAGCGATACAAAAGCGCCGCTCCGGCTTTTACCGGAAGCGGCGCTTTGTGTCGGGCTGACAGCCCGTCAAGCTGCTGTTTTTTGTGTGCTCTTAAGAGAAGATGATCTCAAGGTTTTCCGCTGTCCAGACTGCTCACCAGCCGGCGGCGGGGCGCGGTTTCCTCCAGCAGATACATCACATCGTCCGGAATCCGGTCGCTGTAGCTGATCTCCAGCATAATCTTCCCATCCTGGCCGGTAGTATCCCGCTCCAGCTGCTGGGGGTCCAGGAAATCCATATGCTGCAGGGAGGCCCGGATGTCCGTATCCAACGCCACCCACAGGTCCAGGCCGTCGGCGCTGTAGACCTCACGATGGTATGTCAGCAGCACCTGCGGCAGCAGCATGCGCTCCGTCAGGCTCTCGTGAAAGTCCTGCAGCAGCGGATTGCGCCGGTCCAGCAGCCAGTCCGTCTCCCCCGCCAGCAGCGCGCGGCACTCCGCCTCCGCCACCATGGCGCTGGTACGCTGGCCGTCCTGCCGCCGTTCCAGGATCAAATAAGTAGGGTCGTTATCGTAATAGTGAAGGGAAAACCTTGCCTCCTCCCGCTCCGGGGCCAAGATTTCTCCCATGGAACCTGCCGGGACATGGTCCCGGTAGCTGGTGAAAAACATCGTATGAACGCTCCGGGTTTCCCTCTCCTCCGCTCTGGCGGACAAACAGGCCCGCAGGGCGGCGTAATCCTCCGGTGTGATCTGATAACGCAGCTTACGCAGTCGAGGCTGATTCATCGTCATGGGGCATCCTCCTTTGATGGTATCAATATAACCAAAGAAAAAGAACTGGTCATGACGGAAATTTGAACAATTTGTGAATAGAAGCTTCTTCCAGCGCGGATTTCCGCGATTCGTGAAGATGTGGCGGCCCTTAAAAATATTTCGTGGGTTTTCTTCGTTTTTTGCGTATAGTAAGGTGAAGAGAAAAAAGGAGGCGGTAACCGTGGGAGACGGCGAATTGATAGAACGGCTGCGGCGGCGGGAGCAGAGCGGCCTGGAGGAGCTGTCCCGGCGGTACGGCCCTCTGATGCGGTACATCCTCTCCCCCATCCTGCCGGATGAGCAAGACCGGGAGGAGTGCCTGGCAGACGTCGTCCTGCTGGTCTGGGAGCGGGTGGACGCCTACTCTCCGGACCGGGGCGCGTTTTCCACCTGGCTCACGGCCCTGACCCGAAACGCCGCCATCAGCCGGGCCAGGAAGCGGCGGCAGGATACGGAGCCGCTGTCCCCGGAGCGAGCCTCCCCCGACCCCGGGCCGGAGGAGCAG
Organism: uncultured Oscillibacter sp.; assembly: GCA_950097035.1. Lineage (GTDB taxonomy): Bacteria > Bacillota > Clostridia > Oscillospirales > Oscillospiraceae > Oscillibacter. The sequence goes on along the minus strand of CATNDT010000172.1, from coordinate 539 downwards.
GTCCTGCGCCGGGAGCTGCTGGAGGACCTGCGGCGGGCCCTGTCGTCCCTGTCCCGGCGGGACCAGATCCTGTTTCACCGAAAATACTACTATCTGCAGCCTACCGCTCAGATCGCCGCCGAAATGGGCATGACCGAGCGGGCGGTGGAGGGGCGGCTGTACCGGCTGAAAAAACGCCTGCGGAAGGAGTTGGGGGGCGCATACTGTGAATGATCGGAATTTTCAGAATCTGAGCGACCAGGAGCTGGAGGCCCTGATGAGGGCGGGAGCCTCCTCCCTGCCGCCGGACGACGGGCTGGTGGAGGAGATCACCCCCTGGCGGCGGGCCATGAAGCGGGCTCTGCTGGGCATCGCCCTCAATCTGGTGACACTGAACTTCTGGTGCTTGAACTACCTCCTGCCCGCCATCGGGACGCTGCTGCTTCTGCTGGGCTTCCGGGCCCTGCGGCGGGAGAACCGGGGCTTCGCACTCTGCTGGCATCTGGCTCTGCTCCAAGCGGCGGGCCGCTATGCCTGCCTGATCCTCAATGCCGCCGTCT
>CATNDT010000171.1 GCA_950097035.1 uncultured Oscillibacter sp. | reverse complement strand
CATAAACTCCAGGGAGGCGCCGCCGCCGGTGGAGATATGGGTCATTCTGTCGGCGTAGCCCAGCTGCTGCACGGCGGCCGCGCTGTCGCCGCCGCCAATGATGGTGATGGCGTCGGTTTTGCTGAGGGCCTCTGCCACGGCCTCGGTGCCCCCGGCAAAGGCAGGGAACTCAAAAACGCCCATGGGACCGTTCCAGATCACGGTGCCCGCGTCGGCCACGGCGGCGCAATACAGCTTCACCGTCTCGGGGCCGATGTCCAGACCCTGCCAGCCGTCGGGAATCTCGCCGGCGGCGACCACCTGACTCCTGGCGTCGGGGGCGAAGGCGTCGGCAACGACGGTGTCCACGGGGAGAAGCAGCTTCACGCCCTTGTCGGCGGCCTTTTTCACCATGTCGTTGGCATAGTCCTGCCAGTCGGCCTCCAGCAGGCTGTCGCCCACCTTGCCGCCCCTGGCGGCGGAGAAGGTGTAGGCCATGCCGCCGCCGATAATAATGGTGTCGGCGATTTCCAGCAGGTTGTTGATGACGCCGATTTTAGAGGAGACCTTGGACCCGCCCAGGATAGCCACCAGCGGCCGCCTGGGGTTGGCCAGCGCGCCGCCGATAAAGTCCAGCTCCTTCTGGATCAGAAAGCCGGAGACGGCGGGCAGATAGTCCGCCACACCCGCGGTGGAGGCGTGAGCGCGGTGAACGGCGCCGAAGGCGTCGGACACATAGACGTCGGCCATGTCGGCCATGGCACGGGCCAGCACGGGGTCGTTTTTGGTCTCGCCCTTTTCAAAACGGGTGTTCTCCAGCAGGAGGATCCCGCCGGGCTTCAGCGCGGCGGCCTTAGCCCTGGCGTCGGGGCCCACCACGTCGGCGGCCATGGCCACGGGCTTGCCCAGCAGTTCGCCAAGGCGCCGGGCCACGGGACTCAGGCTCAACGCGGGGTCCGGACCGTTTTTGGGCTTGCCCAGATGGGAGCATGCGATCACAGCGGCGTTTTGCTCCAGCAGGTACTGGATTGTTGGCAGAGCGGCCCGGATGCGCTTGTCGTCGGTGATGACGCCGCTGCCGTCCTTGGACATGGGCACGTTGAAGTCGCAGCGGAGCAGGACCTTTTTGCCGCTTACGTCCACATCGCGAACTGTTTTTTTGTTGTAATTCATAGAAGTTCCTCCCAGAAATCGAATGATTGCGGCGCCTGTTGCGCCGGAATTGCCGGTTATTTTGGATCGCGGGCCTCATGGCGGTAGTATATGCCGCGAAAGGGAATTCACACGCCCATCTCCCCGGTGCCTAGCAGGCCGGGAAAGCCGGTTTGGCGCAGGGCTTCGTACACCAGCACGGCCACGGAGTTGGCGAGGTTCAGGCTGCGGGCCTGCGAGATCATGGGCAGGCGGACGCAGCGGTCCTGAAACTGTTCCCGAAAGGCCTGGGGAAGCCCGGCGGTCTCCTTGCCGAAGAACAGCCAGCTGTCCCGGGTGAAGCGGGCCTCGCTATAGGGGCGGGGCGCTTTCGTGGTGGCAAGCCACGCCTGGCCGGCCGCCTCCGGATGGCGGCGGAACAGATCGGCCAGATCCCCGTAGTCAAACACCTCCACCAGGTGCCAGTAGTCCAGCCCGGCCCGGCGCACAGCCCGCTCGGAGATATCAAAGCCCAGGGGACGGACCAGGTGGAGGCGGCTGCCGGTGGCGGCACAGGTTCGGGCGATATTTCCGCAGTTCTGCGGAATTTCCGGCTCTACCAGCACGATATTCAGCATATAACCGGCGCCTCCCCCGTTTTCAAAAGAACGGACCTATTGTAACTCTTTGAAACGGTAAATTCAACCGTTTTGTGTAAAAAAATCCGCTTTTTTAAAGCAAACCGCGAAAAAGCAGGCAAAAATTCTGCATTGTGCTGAAAAATGCCCCCGATTTTTGGCCGTTTACCCTGAATTCCGTAGGCTCACACAAAAAACGGTAAAACGCACAAAAAAATTTGGGGAAATTTATTGAATAAATTCGCCCAAAACACTGGATTTTCCACGGGACTTTGCTATAATAACAGTGACAGTAACATTTGTATTATCTAAATTTTGGCATTTTTGTAAATTTTTAAGATTTCGCGGTTCCCCCGGCGGTCCGCCGCCGTTTATGGGGGCGTGCGGATGAGGAAGGGGTGTACAGATGGAGCAGCCGAAGCGCGCCGTGTTGATCATGGAGGAGGATGCCCTGATCCCGGCATATTCCAAACCGCTGATGTTGGAGGCCGTGTTGTTTTGCCCGATATTGACATGGATGGGCAGACAGCTGCAGGCCGATGGCATACAGCGTTTTTTTGTTGTCTGCGGTCCCCGCTTTGCGGAGGAGGCCAGGGCCTGTTTTCCGGCGGACACGGATGTGACGGTGTCTGAGCGGCAGGGGGATCTCACCGCCTTTTTGAACACGCCGGACACTGTGGCGGTGCTGCTTCGGGCGGCGCTGCCCATGGAGGAGGCCGGCCCCGGATTTGCCTATGCCGCCTCAGGCTATGAGCTGCAGGAGGCCTGGAGGGATGGGCTTACAAACCGGGTGGAGGCGGCCGGGCTGGTGTCTGGCTGGCTGCCTGTTTTTGGCCTGGAGACCATTGCGGAGCTGGAGCCGGCCCTGCGGGACCGCATTGTGAAGCGGCATATGCAAAACGGTGTGCGGATTCTGGACCCCGCCGCCACCTATATCGATCCCCGGGTGACCATCGGTCGGGGGAGCGTTGTGCTGCCCGGCAGCATTTTGCGGGGAGAGACGGCGATTGGCCGGGGCTGCACCATCGGCCCAAACGCCATGGTGCGGGACTGCACCGTGGGGGACGGGACGGAGATCAACGCCTCTCAGGCCAATGAGAGCGTGATTGGCAGCCGCACCCATGTGGGCCCCTTTGCCTATATCCGCCCCGGCTGTGTTATCGGGGATGACATCAAGGTGGGCGATTTTGTAGAGGTCAAGAATTCCACCATCGGCGATGGGACGAAGATCTCCCACCTCACGTATGTGGGCGACAGCGACGTGGGCAGAAAGGTGAATTTCGGCTGCGGCACCGTTACCACCAATTACGACGGATTTAAGAAGTACCGCTGCACCATCGGCGACGGGGCGTTTTTGGGGTGCAATACCAATCTGGTGGCTCCGGTGACGGTGGGGGACGGCTGCTATACGGCGGCCGGAAGCACCATCACGGCGGATGTGCCCGCCGATGCGCTGGCGGTTGCCAGAAGCAGGCAGAAGAATCTGGAGGGCTGGGCGGCCCGCCGGAGGCAGCTGCATGAGACAGAGGGGCAAAAATAACCGGCAGGAGTATTTTTTGGAAGAAATTTATGATAGAAAGAAGGGCATTTGCAATGATTTCCCACGGTAAGGACATCAAGGTTTTCTCCGGCAACTCCAATCCGAAACTGGCAGACGAGATCTGCAGGATAATGGGTACCAAGTTGGGCGAATCCGAGGTGGGCACTTTTTCCGACGGTGAGATTTTCGCCTCACTGTACGAGACGGTTCGCGGCAGCGATGTGTTTGTTGTCCAATCCACCTGTGCGCCGGTCAACAACAACCTGATGGAGCTGTTGATCGTCATTGACGCGCTGAAGCGGGCCTCTGCCGGCCGCATCACCGCCGTGATCCCCTATTTCGGATATGCCCGGCAGGACCGCAAGGCCAAGGCCAGGGATCCCATTACCGCCAAGCTGGTGGCCAATATGATCACCGCCGCCGGAGCCGACCGTGTGCTGACCATGGACCTTCACGCCTCTCAGATCCAGGGCTTTTTTGATATCCCGGTGGACAATCTGGCCGGAAAGCCCATCTTTGTGGACTATTACGCCAAAAAGTTCGGCGCTGAGTGCGAGAATATGATGGTGGTCTCCCCGGATGTGGGTTCCGTGTCCCGCGCCCGCGCCTTTGCCCAGAACCTCCATATGAATCTGGCCATCGTGGATAAACGCCGCCAGAAGGCCAACCAGTGCGAGGTGATGAACGTCATCGGCGACGTGCGGGGGAAGGACTGCATTTTGTTTGACGACCTGGTGGACACCGCCGGCTCCCTGTGCAACGCCGCCCAGGCGCTGATCGAGGTGGGCGGCGCCAAAAGCGTTCACGCCTGCGCGTCCCACGGCGTGCTGTCCGGCCCGGCCATCGACCGGGTCAACAACAGCGCCATTGAGGAGTTGACGCTGCTGGACACGATTCCCGCCATAGACCCCTCTCTTAGCAGCAAGATCAACTATCTGCAGGTGGCGCCCATGTTTTCAGAGGCTATTGAGCGCATCTATCAGGAGGTCTCCATCTCCAAGCTGTTCCGGTGAGACCGGCCCTGTAAAAAATTTATTAAAAGCGGCTGCACAGGCGGGAAGGGCTACTTTCCCGCCTTTGTGGGCGTTTAAAAGGAGCGCCAATCATATGTTGTTTAAAGGCAGACCAGCCGCTGTGGAGTGGCTGATAGCCGGCCTGGGGAATCCCGGCCAGAAATATCAAAATACCCGGCACAACATGGGGTTTCTCACCGTGGACCTGCTGGCGGAGCAAAGCGGCGTGAAGCTGAATAAGGTGAAGTTTAAATCCGCCTGCAATATTTTAAGCTTTGCCGGGCGCAGGTGCCTTGTGATGAAGCCCCAGACCTATATGAATCTCTCCGGCGAGGCCGTGCGGGAGGCGGCACAGTTTTATAAGATCCCGGCGGACCGTGTGCTGGTGATTTACGACGATGTGTCTTTGCCCGTGGGGAAGCTGCGGGTGCGGCCCAGCGGCTCCGCCGGGGGACACAACGGCATTAAAAATATCATTGCCCACCTGGGCACCCAGGAATTTCCCCGGATCAAGATCGGCACCGGCAGTCCGGCGGAGGGGGGAGATATGGTGGACTGGGTCATTGGAACGCCCTCCCAGGCGGAGCGGAAGGTGCTTTTTGAGAGCTTTGAAAGAGCGATTCTGGCCGCGGCCTGCGTGATCGAAAAGGGCTGTCAGAAGGCCATGAACGACTTTAACTGAAAGGGGCCTCCCGGGGCCCGCCCGGGCGGTATGCGCCCGGGGATTTCCAAAATTTGACAAGGGTGACGGCTATGGAACAGTTCCTCAAACAATTGCAGACCATCCCGGAGATTGCAGAGCTTGTCAACCG
>CATNDT010000170.1 GCA_950097035.1 uncultured Oscillibacter sp. | reverse complement strand
GGCGGGCGGGCTGCCAGAGAGGCGGCCCGCCCGCCTGATTCTGCGGGAGGGCCTTGACTTTCGCCGGGGACAGGGGTATAAATGTATATAACCGGGCAATTCGCGGAGGTCTTTCCGCTGTGAACATGCTACACCATTTTTATAAAGGAGCGCTTGCAATGCTGGATATCAAGATCGTTAAAACCACCGCGCCCAAGGCGAAGCCCGCCGATGAGAGCAGACTGGGCTTTGGTAAAATTTTCACGGACCATATGTTTCTGATGGATTATACCCCGGACCAGGGCTGGCACGATCCCCGCGTTGTCCCCTACGCCCCCTTTCAGATGGATCCCGCCTGTGTGGTGCTTCACTACGCCCAGGAGCTGTTTGAGGGCATGAAGGCCTACCGCAGCGTAACGGACAACACCATCCAGCTGTTCCGGCCCGAGTGCAACGGGGAGCGGATGCAGAACTCCTCAGAGCGTATGTGCATCCCCCTGATCCCGGTGGAGGACTATGTGCAGGCCGTCAAGGCCCTGGTGGAGGTTGATAAGGACTGGGTTCCCCACAGTGACGGCGCCTCTTTGTACATCCGTCCCTTTGTGTTCGCAACGGACGTGGGCATGGGCGTTCACGCCAGCCATAACTACACCTTCTGCATCATCTGCGCCCCCTCCGGCGCCTATTACGCCGAGGGGATTGACCCCGTCCGCATTTACGTGGAGGACGAGTACATCCGCGCGGCCCCCGGCCTTACCGGCTTTACCAAGTGCGGCGGCAATTACGCCGCGTCCATTAAGGCCGGCGCGGAGGCGGAGAAGCAGGGCTTCGCTCAGGTGCTGTGGCTGGACGGCGTGGAGAAAAAGTATGTGGAAGAGGTGGGCAGCATGAATATCATGTTCAAGATCGCCGGCAAGATCTACACCGCCGCCTGCACCGGCACCGTGCTGCCCGGCGTGACCCGCCGCAGCTGCATCGAGCTGCTGAAAGACTGGGGCTATGAGGTCGTTGAGGGCAAGCTGGCCATCGCGGATGTGATGAAGGCCGGCCACGACGGCACCCTGGAGGAGGTCTTCGGCACCGGCACCGCCGCGGTGGTGTCCCCTGTCAAGGAGCTGGACTGGAAGGGCGACAAGGTCTTTATCGGCGGCGGCAAAATCGGCCCGGTGACCCAAAAGCTGTATGACACCATGACCGGTATGCAGTGGGGCAAGCTGCCCGACAACAAGGGCTGGATCGTTCCCGTGTGCGCGGGCTGAAAGGGCAAACTGAAAAGATAAGGGCGGGCTGCGGCGATTTTGCTTCGCCGCAGCCCGTCTTTATCCGACCTCTTCAGCCTCCGCCGCTTTTTTAACGCTCAGCCGCACCCGCTGCATCTGGAGAACGCAGTTTTTAATCCGCTCAAACAGCGGGGCATACCCGAAGCACTCCGCCACCACCCGCTCAAAGGCGATGCGGTCTGCCTGCAGGTACTCCTCCGCTGTATTCAGTATTTTTCGTCGCTGCAGGGGCCGAAACGCCCGGAGGATTTTTTCCGCATCCGGGGCGGACAGCCTCCGCGGGTCCGGCATCAGAATCTTTTTCGTGTTTTCCGCGCGGTTGTCCAGGGCCCCCAGACCCTTGGGAAAGCCTGTGGCCTCCGTGTAGAAGACGCCGAGAACAGAGTTGAGAAGCGCGTGGCAGAGCTCCAGATTGACGGCGTCCGACAGCGGGCGAAAGCCGATTGCCCGCTGGTTGATCTGGGCGGGTTGTTCAAGCAGACCGTAAAAAATCCTGCGCTCCGGATTCATCCCGGTAAAAAGACGGATCTTCTGACTGCCTGAAAAGCTTCCGTTGCTGAGGTTTTTCCAAAAGGTATCTTTGTTTGGAACAGACCGGTTGAGATGCCCCTTGTAGCGGTCAATCCAGGCCAGCGTCCTTGTGTGGCCCAGGGCTTCCAGCTCTGCCAGGGACCTGTCGCATACAAAGGCGTAGGTGTCCGGCTGAACAATCAGGCGGTCCGCGCTTTTTGCGCTTTTAAATACGCGGCCTATGTATTGGCCGTCAACATCCTCCGCACTGCGGAGATAGTAGATCTCATCCTGCCCGGTCTTCATCCCTCTGAACACCTCAAACAGATTGGAGACGGGACAGAGCAGATCTCTCACATCGAACAGCCAGTTGATATCGTAAAAACAGGCGTTCAGCGTGATGTTCATATCCAGCAGGCCGCGGAGCTGTTTTGCGGTATACTGCCGGAAGGAGAGCAGCTCCGGTGACAGAGTGCTTTTCAGAAGGATGGATTCGACCACCTGCGCAATATGGCCGTCCGTCAGCCGGGACAGCGGCTTATGCAGCAGGCCAAAGCAGACCGCCTCTCCGTCATCCGCGGGCTTTGGGACCGGCCGGTGCTTTAAAAACAGCAGAACGGCCACAACGTCGGCGTTGTGAAACCAGCGGCCGTCTCCGCTGGCAACAATACTCTCCACAGAGTAATAGTACTGCAGGGCGCGGAAAAAGGTCTGCCCCGCCAGTGTGCCCAGCCACGAGTTTGAGGTGACTACCCCAAGACTTGCATGGTCTGCCAGCAGGCCGTGGAGATGCAGCAGAATCGCCTGATACAGGTCGGAACGCCCGGATAAATACAGTCCGCTCTCCCGGCCGGTCTGCTCTATGACAGAGGCGATCAGTCCGCTCTCCTCCCGTCCGTCCTGGTCAAAGGCCACAAAGGGCAGATTGGAGACAACGCTGCCCCATTTGGGAAGCGTATGCTGCCGCGGTTTTCCGGTTTGCGGGTCGGTAATGCTGACCTCCTTGCCCTCATACAGGTCAAAAACATTGGATTGAAAGAGCTGACTGGGGATATTGATGGCGTTTACCCGGGTCATGGCGATATTGGAAACCTGCAGCGGGAAGGAGAACTTGTCGGCGGCAAAGGTGGAGGCAAAGGCCTTTTCGACGCCTATGGCAGCTTCCTTTGCCGACAGGATCTCCGCCGCGATCGTCCCCGTTCCGCAGCAGGGATCGATGGCCGGTGCGGTCAGGTCGGAGATCCCCGCGTTGACAAGGATCTTCGCCAGCCTGGGCGGCGTGGCAAACACGCCGGAGACATTGCGCTTAAACTGATCCAAACTGCTCTCAAGAGCAGTTTGCAGGGCGGCCTGGGGGATTTGTGACAGCCCGTTTTCAGAGAGAAAGGCGTTGTAATCGGTCAAATCAAGCCATGTTGCTTCGGGCAGAAGGGCTCCCAATGGAACGGGCGCAAAGATATTATAAAAGTCGCATTGGGCGGTAATATCCGAAAAGAGGGCCAGGGCGGCCTGGGGGGACATGCGGCTGTTGATTTTCTCCACCGCTGCCGCCGGGTTATGATTTCCCTTGATCATATGGGCGAAGGTTAATTTGTTGATCCAGTTCAGAAGGATAAATTTGGCGTAGGCGGAGAATTTGTCCGCCTCGTCAAACCGGTATTCCCTTTCAACGCTTTTCCACCACTGTGAGATCTGCGCCGTTATGGCGGTGTTGGCAGTGCCGCAGTCTTTCAGATACTCCGCCGTGACGGCCTTGTTCCGCAAAATGAGTTCCGCGAAAACCGTGCTGGTTACGATCTCTCCGATCCTGGCGGGCAGCAGTTTGCCCGATGCGAAAAAGCCGTTCAGCTCACTGAGGATCGCGGCAATCAGGGCCTCCCAGTCCGACCGGCGGGTCTCCACATCCCGCCGTGTGCGGATGTGGCTGGTTTCGGTCCATTCGCGGGCCTTTTCCCAACAGCCGTCCGTCCTCACATACAGCACGCCGTATGTGAAATTCCACAGGAAGCAGCTGTTTACCCCAAGCACCTCCGCCTTGCGCTGCGCATCTGAGATAAATCCCGGGTCCGTAATGGGAACGTCGGGCATTTTTACCTCCCAGCCCTGCAAAATCCGGGTCCGGGCCGTATCGCCGTAAATAAAGATATCCGGAAACATCCGCCGGCTGCCGGTGTTTAATGTGCTCTCCCCGCCTACGGATTTGATCTGCCAGGTGTTGCGCCTGGCGGTGGCGTCCATCCATTTGATCAGCTCAATGGCCTCGCTCCGCTCGTTGTTTACCTTTTTAAAATGCGCCATACATTACCTTTCAAAGCTTTCGATCAACGGGCTTGCGTGCAGCAGGCGGCGTTTTTTGGCGGGCAGCGACGCCCATGCCTGATACAGGCGCTTTTCCGTAATGTCGATATAGTCGATCTCCTCCCGTTTAAAGAGGGCCACGTCCTCGTTTTTTTCGATCCCTATAAAATTTCGCCCCTCCAGAAGGGCCGCCACCAGAAAGGAGCCGCTGCCGCAGGTGTTATCCAGCACGATGTCTCCGGGGTCCGTATAGGTGCGAATCAGGTAACGGCCCAGCTCCACGGGCTTTTGTGTGGGATGGACCACCTCGCCCTCGGCCTCCGCCGTTTTTATATAGATGATGTCTGTTGGATACCGCTCGCCGCTGCTGTAGACATGGACGGGGTCAAAATCTCCGTAGCACCCGCTCAGCTGGTTTTTTCTGACGCCTTTATCGTAGGCCTCCCCCTTTGTCATCTGCGGATGATAGGTGGGCTGGCGCTGGTAAAAGATGCAGATGTCCTCGTGCTTGCGCAGAGGCTGCTTTTTTGCGTTGAGGAAGTTGGTGGGCTTGGATTTTTCCCAGACCCATTTGTATTTGAACAGCTTTTCCTGGCTTAAAATCAGCCTCGCTGTAAAAAGGCCGTGGGAGGTGAGAGCGATCACGCCGTTTTGCTTGATAATACGGCGATACTGCTCCCAGAGCCGGTCGAGGGGAATATAGCTGTCCCATGCGTTTTGCGTCATGCCGTAGGGCAGATCACAGAGGATCATATCGATGGACCTGTCGGGGATATCGTTCATCTTTTCCAGACAGTCCGCCTGAAAAACCCGGTTGATTATATCGGCAATATCCGCATTCGTGCGGGCGGGCGCAGCGGCAGGCGCGGCCCTCTTGGCAGGCGGCATTTCCATCACCTCCGTATTTGTGGTTGATTTCATTATAGCAATTATACCATATATGGGTGGAAAAGAAAGAAAAAAATAATTTCCTGAAAAAAGGGGCTGCAGCGTAAAGCAACGCTGCAGCCCCTTTGCGGCAGAGAAACTTATTTCGCAGCCTTGGCGGCACGGATGGCCTCGGTGAGCATGGGGGTGACCTTGAACA
>CATNDT010000169.1 GCA_950097035.1 uncultured Oscillibacter sp. | reverse complement strand
CGGGTCTCATGGGTGTCCTTGGTCTCCCAGGTCTCCTCGTCATAGCGGGCGATGATGTTGATGTACGAGCCCTCCTTGAGCTTCATGCGCTTGACGCGCTCGCACATATCCCCAAACGCCTTGACGGTGAAGTTGAGCCAGCGGTGGTTGTTCTCCGCCTTGCTGTCGTAGACCCGTTTCCCGATCCGGAAGTTGGCAACCTGCCCGGTGTTTTCGCTATTGCTACTAAAATAGCGGACGGCGGGGTCGTCGTTATACCCCTTGGAGACAACGGCCTCTGTGATGATTAGTTTCAGCATGATGTGATGCCCCTTTCTGCAGGTCCTTCCCTGCCGTTGAAATAATTTATTTCAACCCGCATTTTCGCGGGCAGAAAACAAAAAAAGTGCCAAACAGCGCAATAGCGCCATTTGACACTCTGAAACACGGTAACTTTGTTTCCTAAAGAAAACACGGTAACTATTGTCTTGATTATAGCATGATTATTCCAGAAGGTCAATATGCTATTCATCGCAGTTACCATGGTTCTGTGCGGGCCGGGTGTCAAGGACCCATCTGAGTTTTGGCCCCGCCGGAGCGGGGCAAGGACTACTGCGGCGGCGGATAGTTCGACACCAACCATCTTTTCGTTCTGGGACCGTTCCAGCCAAACGGAATCCAACCGCTTTTATACTGCTTCCGCCCTCCGCCGGGAGTGTATAAGTGATAAACCGGGTATAGCCCATCGCCTTCCCCGCCTTGACAACGGCTCCGTAAAGTTTACTGCAAGCATTGGAGAAGGCGGGATCGCAGCACACACGATTGATCTCCAACGTAAGCCCATCATTTAGATGCCGCGCCTTCGGAACGCTGGCGATAGCAACACCAATATACCGGTCCTCGTTGGGAACAATCAGCCCAATGGAAAATTTATGGCCCTGCGGGGCTGCATTGTGGCGATGATAACGCTGGACATATTCCTTGGCCGCGCGAAACGACAGCGGCACAATCTTCAATTCAGTGGTAATCACATACCGCCCCCCGTCCACATAACGAAAACACGGCCATATATCTGGGCCGCCGCATATTACAAAGCGTTCAATCTGATGTGTGATGGGAATACGCAGACGAGTAAGTTTGTCATTCAGTACGGCTCGGTATGCCAGTGCTCCCGTAGCCAGTGCCACAGGGTTCAGGGACAGCACTGGGCGATGCAGCACGACAGGGTTGTCCAAAGGATAATATTCTGGCCCAGGCGCTCCAAAATGGAACACTCTCATGCCAGTGGGCAGTCGCCACTCCAGCCGGTCCATAATGGCATCAAACTGCGCATCGGAATAGACCTGGGAATCACGATACCAGACGCCCTCAATGTCGTATTGGAAGATGTGATAGACCATTAGGGCACGCTCTATGTGGGTGTGCCGGAAGTTCCGGCCGCTGCCGCCAGATAGGAGCCAAGCAGGTGTATCCCCCGCCACTCATAGATCGGAGTGCTGTCCTGCACATAGAACGAGATCTGGCTGCCCTCGCTTGGAGCTTTGTGGCGGCTTCGCAGTACGACCCGCAGGGCCTTCCCCTCAACCTCCATCAGAATAGCTTTGGGCCGGCGCAGGACGGCGGTGCGCTCCACGTTCAGCACGGCACCGGTTAGGACCAGATAGCGGCCGCGCACAACCACCCGATAAAGGTGGCACCCGCTGACAGCCGTCAGCAAGGCCAGCAGGAAAAAGGGCACAGCGATTGTCACGGTAAAGAAAACCAGACAGACATTGCCCGCAATCAGTGAACAGACGGCCAGCGCCAACCGAATCAAAATCTGCGTCTGCAAGGGCATGGGGATTTGTGTTCGCTCCATAGTCCCCCTCCTTCAAATCAGCAGCAGACGGCGGGTGCGCAGCAGCTCCAGCAAAGCACCCACTACGTTGTCACGAGCGGGCGAGTGTTCCATCCGTGTCTCCAGAATGCCATCGGGGATCGTCTCCGCGAAGTAGATCATCTCCGTCAGCCGCTGCCGGCCATCCTCGCCCAAAAGTGCGGGAGTAGGCTGGACCCGCCGCTCCTCCAGCCGGACCAGTTCGCTGGCGGTCAGACGCAGTCCCGCCTCATGGAGCCATTTCCAGATGCGCCGGACAGACCTGGTTAGGAAACGGTCTGTCCATCTCCTGCTGTTGGGGCAAATAACGCAGCCAATCAGGAGCCGGTAAGCAGCCAGTGTCCCGGTTTCCTCAGTGGTAATAACCAAGCCGCTGGCCTCCATGCGCCTGACTGCCTGCTCCCTGCCTTCTGGCACCGGCTGTGGGGCAAGTCTCGCCTTCTTCCAAAGTCCGGCCAGTTCCGGCCCCAGTGCGTAGGCACAGCCGCAACGGGATACATAGTCAAGCCCAGTCTTACTGGACTGTGTCAGTTCTCCTTTGGAGAGATACATCATAACTATCACCTCAATTTGCTTATTTGTCTACATTACACGTTCTGACCAGCAAAATTACAACAGCATCATCAAGATGACTGCCAAAATAATGGCCCCAACGGCGCCGAGAATGACCAGTATGATCCGCTTTACCAGTTCGGGATCCATCCCCTCACCTCGAACCCCGGCATCAACAGGCTGGATGTCATCGTAGTAACCGTCATAGTTTACATCCATTGGATCAATAGGTCTTGGCCTGCGCTGGGGCGCTTTGGGGGACTTTTCCTGCGGGGGGCGCTTCTTCTGCCGGCGGACACCCACCGGTCTCCCGGCAGGCAGAGACTTCCCGCACTCAGGGCAGAAAGAAGCGGCACTTCCCGGAAGGGAAGCGCCGCAATAGGGACAAAACTTCATTGTAATCCACTCCTTATCAATTTGCTATTCCGGCCTGTTGGGCCAGCCGCCTGCACAAGGGTGGACAATATCAGTATAGCACTAAAACATCCGGCTGTCATCAGCGCTGCCGCTGCCATTTGTACTGCCATAGACTTTGCCAAAAGCGCTGCCAAAGCCTGCTCCCGGCGCTGGGGCCGGTGGCGGTGCGGGGGGAGGAGCCTCCGTGCGCTGTGCCGTCGGTGCGCTCTCTTCTTGGCGTTTCTGCCCCTTTTCCTCAAAGCGAGGGGCATGGAGCAACCTCCACTCCGCTGTGTATTTGGCCGACAGCCACGCCTTGTAATGAGCTGTTGTGGCAAACAACAGCTCGTTAAGCTGCCGCCAGGTGAGGATGACGGACACATGCTGTTCCGGGTTCTTCCCAAACCGCGGGACAATCAGTCCGGTCTGGTTCTCCTCACCCGGGCCGCTGTCAGCGGTCAGAAAGTAGTCCGATTTTTCCGCCACCGTCAGCTTAACCACCCGGGACAGGCTTTTCCCATCCGCCCGCGCCTTACCGTAGTAGGCCAGCCGCTTGGCGGAGGTGCCGCCCAAATGCTCAAAAAGCGCATCCGATTTTCGCTCATTTTTATACTGCTGCATCCGCATATGGAGACTGCCGTTGGCGGCCTCCTGCGCCAGGGCCAGGAACTGCGGCACATCAATGTAGATGTGGATATTGCTGGTGTACCGCTGCCCTGTGGGTCGGGACTTGTCGTAGGCCACAAATTGCAGGTGGATCTTCTCCAGGTGGAAGCAGTCGTTTTTGACCTCCACAAAACAGTTCCGGGCATCTTTGCGGATGATCTGGTCCCGATTATCGTTTTGTTTTTCCAATGCTCTATCACACTCCTTCAAAACAGTCTGATCTGCGTTTCCTCCGGAGGCGTCTGCGCTTGTGCCGCCTTCCACTGCAGATGCAGTTCATCAATCCGCTGGTCATCCAGCAGCTTCTCTGCCCGGCGCCGCCAAAGATCGTCCAGGCCGTTCCAGCCGCAGGTTAGCAACATTTGTTCCACCTTGCGGATCTGCTGCTTTTTCGCAGCCTCCCGCCGCGCCTTTTTCTGGGCCTTGGCCGCCTTCAAGCTGTCCGCCGCGTGGGTTACCTGGATACCGTTGGCCACATCCTGGAGATCCTGGAGAATGTCCCTGGTATCCATCCGGGCGGCCCGCAGGTTCAAAACCTCAATTTTCAGCGTTGGATCAAAAACCATTGCTCTCCGATAGCGGCCCATAGCGCGCTGCTCCGCGTCCTGACGTCCGTACCGGACGATGGCCTCACAGATGGTCATGGACACCGTTTTCTCCAGCAGTTTACAGCCCTTCTCAATGCTGACTTGCTCCTCGTCTTGGAACAGACCCATCCCCTTTTTCATCCAGGTTTTTTTGACATCATAGAAGACATTCCCCTTCTGTGGCGTCAGGTCCTTCTCCAAAACGCTGCAGTGGCTGCAGCTGGGCCACAGTCGGGCACACTCCATTGGGCTGTAATAGGTCGTCCAGGTTTTGCTTGTCCGGCCGTAGCGGCTCTGGTACCGACAGACCCGGCCGTTGTGTGCAGTTTCAACCGCCTTCCACAGTTCATCCGATTCCTGCCATACCTGCTTATGCGCTTCATCCAGACTGCCCTCATAAGTATAGGGGCGATCCGTCGGGTGACAGTCGCACTGGTAGACCACATCGTCTGGGCCGCAGCAGAGCTTTTCCGTCTGTAAGAGAGGGTGCCTGAGTGAGCAGGGCCCCGACGCAAAGCGGGGGCAAGGTACCACTGGATTGTCATTCTCCGGCCGCCAGTCCACGCCCCGACTGGCAAGATAACCATTCGTAAAACGCGAACCTCGAACAAGAAGCCCACAGGGGGTCTCGAAAACCATCTGGTTCAATGCCTGGCTGGTATAGGTCCAGCCGCCGTAATAGGATTTATATTCACATGTCCCAGGCGGCGTATCCTCCGGCGTGTAGCCCTCCGCCAGCAATCGGCGGGTCAATTCGTTGAGTTCCTTCATATGCCGGGACAGGGGACGAGGCCAAAGTGGTTTTCCATGGTATCCCGAAGCTCAGCCACTGTCAGACCATACTCCTTTGCGACACACTTTTCACAGACGATGGCCTGATAGCCTAACGCGCGGGATATCCGTTTCTCCCATGAATTTGTCCGCTC
This sequence comes from uncultured Oscillibacter sp., assembly GCA_950097035.1. Lineage (GTDB taxonomy): Bacteria > Bacillota > Clostridia > Oscillospirales > Oscillospiraceae > Oscillibacter. The sequence continues at coordinate 258 of CATNDT010000169.1, read as the reverse complement.
AGCACCACAGACCGGGCAAGGGATATCGTCATACCAAATCACCTTTTTGGGCTCACTGTATTCTGGCATGGCAGTCACCCACCTTTCCTGATAAATTCAAGACCCCTTCTTTGTGGAACTGTGGTCGGTATCATCGGCCAGCCCGGAGGGCGGCTGCGCTTCCATGATCGCCTTGCTCAGACCGAGCAGCTTGTCCGCTACAGCCTGGAACTGGGGCATAAACTCCTGGCTGGTATCGTAATGGAGATAGAGTGTCTC
>CATNDT010000168.1 GCA_950097035.1 uncultured Oscillibacter sp. | reverse complement strand
GGTTGACGGTCTCCATCACCTCGCTGCGCACCTCCACCCGCACGCCGATGTCCACCGTGCCCGGCTGGTGGGCGATGTTGTGCTGGGCGCACAGGCTCTCCAGCCAGTCGGCCCCCCGGCGGCCCGTGGCAATCACCGTATGGCGGGCCAGAATCTCCTCCTCCCGGCCGTTTTGGCGCACCTGCACCCCCCGGCACACGTCCCCCTCCAGAATGAGATTGGTACACTCGTAGCCAAAGAGCAGCTCCACGCCGTTTTTCAGCAGGTGCTGCTCAATGGCGTAGTAGAGGTCCTGGGCCTTCTCCGTGCCCAGGTGGCGGATGGGGCAGTCCACCAGCTTCAGCCCCGCCCGGATGGCCCGTTTGCGGATGGCCTTGACCTCCTCGGTATTGCCCAGGCCCTCCACATGGGAGTCCGCGCCGAATTCCAGATAGATCCGGTCGGCATAGTCGATGGTTTCCTGGGCTTTGTCCGCGCCGATCAGGGTGGGCAGGTCGCCGCCTACCTCATAGCTCAGCGACAGCTTGCCATCAGAAAACGCGCCGGCTCCGGAGAAGCCGGTGGTAATATGGCAGTAGGGCTTGCAGTTCACGCACTTGCCGGCCTTGCCCTTGGGGCAGCGGCGCTCCTCCACCGCCCGGCCCTTTTCTACGATCAGGATCTTCTGCCTGCTGCCCTTTTTCAGCATTTCCAGCGCGGTAAAAATGCCGGCGGGGCCCGCGCCGATAATCACGACGTCTTTCTGCATGGAAACCTCCTTTTCACACCGCCCGGCTGGGCGGGACAAAACAATAGGGATTGTTCTCCCTTATCATACCCAAGGCGCGTAGGCTTGTCAAGGGAGCGCGGCGTTTGTTTTGCGCTTCCGAAGGGGGTGTTGAAAATTTTACCAGAAAATCCAGAAAAACTCTTGCGATTTTTGGATGGTTTTGCTATAATTGCTTATACGCTCTGGTACAGAACGGGCGCGGGGCCGGCCTGGACGATGGCCGCCGCGTACATGAGGAAAAGGAGGAGGCGGCCCAGGCAGAAAGCGTCCAACATTTTTGATGGAAGAGAGAGGGAAGTGCATTATGAAGAAGAAAATAAGCCTGCCGGTGCAGATTCTGATCGCGCTGGCCGCCGGTATCGCGGTGGGCCTGGCCTGTCTGGCCTTCGCCGGCGGTCCGGAGTTTACAACCAACTACTTAAAGCCCTTCGGCGATATCTTTGTGAACCTGCTGAAGTTCATCGTGGTGCCCGTGGTGCTGCTGAGTATGATCGACGGCATCCTGTCCATGGACGACATGAAGAAGGTTGGCGCCGTGGGCTGGAAAACCGTGGCCTATTTCCTGGTGACCACCGCCATCGCTTGTGTGATCGGTCTGGCGTTCGCCAATATTTTCAATGCCGCCGGCCTCTTCCCGAAGCTGGCGCTGGAGGACGGAGCCGTATGGGAAAAGGCTACCTCCGCCAACTTCATGGACACCCTGAAGGGCATCTTTCCCGACAACATGTGGGCCTCCTTCCACAGTGCCAACATGCTGCAGGTCATCGTCATCGCCCTCCTTCTGGGCGGGTCCATCATGGCTGCCAAGGAGAAGGGGCGGCTGTGCCGCGACTTTGTCTCCTCCGCCTATGCGGTGATCGAGAAGCTGATGGGTTTCATCATCAGCCTTTCTCCCATCGGCGTGTTCACCATGATGGCGTGGGTGGTCGCCACCCAGGGCCCGAAGATCCTGGGCTCCCTGACGCTGGTGCTGCTGTGCGCCTATTTGGGCTATATCGTCCATGCGGTGCTGGTGTACTCCATGTCCGCCAAGGTCTTTGCCGGCATGAGCCCGCTGAAGTTCTTTAAGGCGGCGTTCCCCGCCATGATGTTCGCCTTCACGTCCACCTCCTCCGCGGCCACCCTGCCGGTGTCCAAGGAGTGCGCGGATGAGCTGGGCGCGGAGGATGATATTTCCTCCTTCGTCCTGCCTCTGGGCTCCACCATCAATATGGACGGCACCGCCATCTACCAGTGCGTGGCCACCATCTTCCTGGCCTCCTGCGCAGGCGTGAACCTGAGTATCGGACAGATGGTCACCATCGTGGTCACCGCCACCCTGGCCTCCATCGGCACCGCCGGCGTATCCGGCGCGGGCATGATTATGCTGGCCATGGTGCTGACCGCCATGGGCATCGACGTCAACCTGATTATGATCATCTACGGCGTGGACCGCCTGTTCGATATGGGCCGCACCTGCCTGAACGTCACCGGCGACATCGCCTGCTCGGTGTGCGTTACCAAGTGGGAGGGCGGCAGGAAGACCGCCGTCAAGGGCAAGCGGAAGTAAGAAAGAACACACAAACAGGATAGGGCGCGCGGCGATAGCCGCGCGTCCCTCTTTTGCGCGTCCGCTCTGCATGAAAAGCAATCTTTTGCGGAAAAATGCAATATTGACCTCGACAGACGGGACCGGATGTGTTAGAGTGTTCCCGTACCGACAAATTTTGACATGGGGGAAAGATATTATGGTAATCCCGGTGATTCTGTTCTGTATCGGGCTGGTGTGTCTCATTAAGGGCGGCGACTGGTTTGTGGACGGCGCGGTGAATATTGCCCACCGCTTCGGCGTGCCGGAGCTGCTCGTGGGCGCGACGGTGGTGTCCATCGGTACCACCCTGCCGGAGGTTATGGTTTCCGCCACCTCCGCGCTGGAAGGGCACGGGGAAATCGCCTACGGCAACGCCATCGGCTCCGTCATCTGCAACGCGGCGCTGATTGCCGCCGTCACCATCGCCGTGCGCCCCGGGAAGCTGGACCCGAAAACCCTGCGCCTGCCGGTGTTCTTCTTCTTTGCGGCGGCGGTGTTTTATGCCGCCATTGCCTATACCACCGGCTATTTCAGCCGCTTGACGGGCGTCATCCTGCTGGCGGGCTTCGCGGTTTACATGGCGGTCACCATCCTCCAGATCAAGCGCGTCTCCGCTCCCGCCGGAGGCGGCGGGCAGGCCGTTGAGGGAAGCCTCCCTAAGGATCTGGGCCTGCTGGCGGTGGGCGCGGCGCTGATCGCCCTGGGAGCCAAGCTCCTGGTGGACAACGGCATCATCATTGCCCAGGCTCTGGGCGTACCGGAGTCCGTCATCGCTCTGACCTTTATTGCGCTGGGTACGTCTCTGCCGGAGCTGGTCACCGCCGTCACCTCCCTGATGAAGGGCCACGGCAGTCTCTCCCTGGGCAACGTAGTGGGGGCGAATCTGTTCAACCTGGTGCTGGTTTCCGGCGTATCGGTGACCCTGTCACCCTTTCAGGCGCCCCAGAACGCGTCTATCGGGGGCATGAACGCCTCCTTGGTACTGGACCTGCCGGTGATGTTCCTGGTGATGCTGCTGCTGACGGTTCCCGCGCTGCTCCGGGGAAAGCTGTCCAGGGTCCAGGGCATCCTGCTGCTGGCGATTTACGCAGGCTTCTGCGCGGTGCAGTTCTCCCTGTAGCGCAGGGTTCACTACCCCATGTACAGTCCCATGACCGGCTTATAAAAGCGCTCTTCGTCGGCAATCGAGGCAACGCCGCCGATCTGGCTGAGCGAGCCAAACAGAGGGACGTTCTCCAGCGCGGTGCCGGCAAGCCCTTTTAGGGCCGCTTCCGCGAAGCGTTCTGCAAAGATCGCTTTAATATCCCTGCCGAAGCAGTCCTCTATCTGATAAGGAACGAATTCCGTCACGCCGCTTGCGTTGTGCAGTTCCGCGACTGCTGCCTGCGCTTCCGCCGGTAGCGTTTCCCGCAGTCCCCGCCGCACGGGCCGTCAACAAAAAATTTTCCCGATACCAGGGAGAGGAGCCCGTGTTCTGAAAAAGCAAGCCATTCGCAGGGGCTGATCCTGTCCAGGTTGCATACGCCTGGCTGCTCCGTTTATGCTGTTTCCTCTCTGATGCGTACTGGGATCAATTCGACAAGCCGGAATGTAATATGGAGATTAAGATGAATAAAATAGATACAAAAGGGCTTGTATTGAGAATATTTATCCCTACCATCGTTTTGAGCGTAAGCTATTTCATACTGGGGCATTTTTGCAGTATACCGCATATTTTATTATTTTGCATTTTAGGAACATTTGCTTTAGTGCCGATAGAGTTAGGAATTATTTTGAAGGCGAGTAAAGATGAATATGGGAGGTATTCCTTTCAAAGTGCATTTGCAGGACAAGAAAAGGGTTCTATATGGGAAGCGCTGATCATTGCGTTCGTGCTTTTCGGAATAGCGGGGCTGCTGTCCGCTTTTATTGCACCCATTGAAAATCAGGTTTTTACAGGGATCAGAAGCGAGATGCTTGATCGTTTGCCAAGGGGCTTTGATTGGACAGATTATGCGTATCTGAAAACCTTTTCAAAACCCTTGCTAATGATCACTTGCGCCTATTATGGCATTTTCAATGTGTTAATTGGACCGATAACGGAGGAATTGTTTTTTAGAGGATACTTAACGTCTCATTATGAAAAGCAAACGCCGGTTACCCCAGCTATGATAACGGTTTTATTTTCGTTATATCACTTTTGGCTTCCTTTCAATAATGCATTTCGCATATTGGCGTTTGCACCAGCTGCGTATGCGGCGTACAAGAAAAAGAATGTATGTATCAGCATATATTTTCATTGCCTATGCAATCTCTTTTCGACAGTAGGATTTATTTTGGCGATATTAGCATAAATTCCGGTTTAGCTGCATGGATTGCAATATTTTCAGTCCCCTCCCGTTTTCGACAAAAATACAACAGCGAACCGACTTATAATGACTGCAAGCAAAGGTTTCAACTGCTTGCAGTCATTTTTTTGCGCCCGAAGGAGACAAGCTATGGAGATGAAGTATAAAACGGAGAACCGGCAGCTGACGATCACCCTCACCGGCGAGCTGGACCACCACGCTGCCAAAAGCCTGATGGATTCCATCGACCGCTGTATCGAACAGAACCTGCCCGCCAAAACTCTGCTGGACCTGGCGGGACTGACCTTCATGGACAGCTCCGGCATCGCGGTGGTGCTGCGGGCCAAACGGCGCATGGAGGCCTTGGCGGGGACCCTGGTGGTGGTGAACATTCCCCGGCAGGCATCCCGGGTGCTGGAGACGGCGGGACTGGGACGGTACGTGGATCTCATATGAACATAGGAGGCATGTCATGAAAGCAAAAAGCGCCAACTACATAACCCTGGAATTTCTCAGCCGCAGCGCCAACGAGGGCTTCGCCCGGGGGGCGGTGGCCTGCTTCGCCGCCCAGCTGGACCCCACCCTGGAG
>CATNDT010000167.1:2006-5292 GCA_950097035.1 uncultured Oscillibacter sp. | reverse complement strand
TCAAAAATAACCTCGTTTCTCATGTGTTTGCTCCTTTCGGTTGGATCCTGCGTGGCTGCTTATACTTTGCCCGGCACCGCGGGCAGAGATAGCCATACCACGGGATCGTCGCTTGTTTGCTTATATTCCATTCCAGCCCGCACTCGCGGCATGTCTCATAGCGTGCGCCGCTTATGCGCCGGGCATGAGTACGGGCTCGCGCCGGTCTATGTGCGTCAGGTCTGCTGCCAGCTGCGCGGCTTCTTTGGCGGCGTCCAGCTCCGCGCGTTCTTTACAGTCGCAACGCTCGCCGGGATCCAAATTGCAGCCGCAATTCGGACATACGCGGTACGGTTTAGATTTGCTCATGTGTCCACCTCCTATCCAGCAGCGGCGGCCAGCAGCTTATCACAGAGTTGCTGCTCCAGTCGTCGCCGGTATTTTTTGCGCACACGGTACTTTTTAGCGTGCTTGTAGTAGTGCCACCATTTCGGGTGATCGTTTGCTTTGTAGAGCATGGCGTCTATGCACCTGCCAGCGATCCGGGCCACGATCCTGCCCGCCGCCTTGGCCGATCGTTTGATCCCAGCCCACGCCTCCCTTGCAGCGTTGACAAGCGCCTCGAAAAAGCGTAGCACTGCCGGTTGTAGGGCTTCCAGAATAGCCGCGGCCGTGTTCGGTGTGATCGTGAGGTTCAGCTCCATGCTGGGCGGGCTCCGAAGCTCTGGGAGGTTCAGCTCAGGAGGGGAGAAGCGCGGAAGCGTCAGCTCTGTGATCTGTCCGGTGAAGCATTTCCCGTCAATATACAGAGCGCTGGGCGCTGGGCATTTATCTGTTTCCTGCTGCTGATCTGCCAGGTGTTCCATAGGCCCCGGTGGAAATGCCGTCGAGCCGTCCAGCAGGTTGTAGCCGTTCTCGTAGTGCCAGCGGATCCCTGCCGCCAGCTCTGCCACGGTCATGTCCTCGCCGAAGTGTCCGCAGTAGTAGCCATTTAGCATAACAGCGTTTGGATCCTGCTCCAGTATCTTGCGGGCCCGCTCCAGATCCTCCGGCTCGAAGGTGTCGTTGTCACTGTTCAGCCATACCGCCGTAGCGTTCCAGCTCCGACCGGTTTTCCAGACGATCACCCACGCGATCCCGTCGCGGAGCTCGCCAGCCCATTCTTTTGCGATCGTGTTTATTGCTGCCATGGTTCTGCCTCCCTTCTGGCGTGAACGACGGTGAAAAGGTCGTCAATTTCATGCCGGGTGATGTATGTATCTGTTTTATCCAGTCCGAGGAAATGGAGCAGAGGATCCTCCCCGTCAAGTGAATAGCTGGTGGCGGCCACGGCGTTGAGCCGGTAGACCATTACTTCGATAATGCAGGGGAGGTTATCAGCCTCCAGTGTGGCCGGAAACGACGACTTGCATAATAGCTCCGCGCCGTATTGAAAACCGTTTATTTTTGCCATGGTGGTGTATTCCTTTCTTTCTGGTTAGCTTGTGACAGTTTCAGGGCTTTTCTGTTCGCCTTTGACTTTTCGCCCTCTGCACTTAAAGTTCTGCTGGAGGCGATACTGGGCCAGTGTCGCGCTGTACCCTTGCCGCATATTGCTGTCGAGTTTTCCGGTGTCGCCACGTTTCAGCTCTTTGTAGATAGTTGCTACATGTACGCCGAGAGTGTCGGCTATGTCCTGCGGGCGTTCTCCTTTCAGATAGTGGGACTCCAGTTTCTCGCGATCGGCCAGCGTCAAATATCGGTAGTTTCTCACGTTCTCACCTCCTTGTGATTTGGTTTCATGCCACGGCCATTTTGTAAAATCTGCATTTTTCGGGCGTGTACTTTTCCACCGGTTTTCACGCGCTCCGGCTGGCGTCTTTTTTCTGGGCCGCCCTGACCGTATCGACTTTCACATTAAAAGCCGCAAACTTGTTGAACGACATGGAACCTTTTAGAGCGTTGATGTTCTCCACCGCTGCCCGGTTTTCACCTTAAAAACCGAACTTAAAACTTGTCAGCCTACACCGATAAATACAGACTTTATAAAATGGCCGTTTTTGGCCTTTTTCTGCTGTTTTTAGATAAAAAAATAATGCGTCGGGAGGCTTTCGCTTCCCTTCGCATTTAATATTAAACTTTTCACATTGTTAAAACGGAGGTTTTGTGCTTGACTTAGAGCGCATCAAGGTAGTATGATCTATAGATGCGGCAATAATCGGAAAATGAAAATCAATGAGAAAATGCCGGAAGGAAGGGAGTACATATGATTTTCGGAAAACATATCAACAGATACTATTTCAAGTATGCCGGATGGCTTATTTTCGGCCTGATTTCCCTTGTGATGGTGGACTTTCTACAGCTGGAGATCCCCAAGATCTACAGGATGGTGATCAACGGCATGAACAGCGGGACCGTCAGCGTGGACGGCATGCAGAGGGCCTTTGACATGGATTTCCTTCTGGACGGCATCGCTATGCCCATGGTGAAGATTGTCCTGGCTATGGTGTTCGGGCGGTTTCTGTGGAGGATATGTTTCTTTGGGGCAGCGGTGCGCCTGGAGGCGGATCTGCGCAACCGGATGTTTGACCATGCCAAGGATTTAAGCCGGGAATATTACCAGGTCAACAAGGTGGGGAATCTCATGAGCCTGTTCACCAATGACCTGGACACCGTACAGGACTGCTTCGGATGGGGCGTATTGATGTTCTTTGACGCCCTGCTGCTTGGCGTGCTTGCGGTGATGAACATGTGGAAGATGGATCCGGGATTGACATTATTGTCCCTGATTCCCATGGCGTTTCTGCTGGGGGCGGCCACGGTGATCGGGAAGCAGATGATGAAAAAGTGGGATATCCGTCAGGAGGCTTTTTCCAGGCTTTCCGATTTCTCCCAGGAGAGCTTTTCCGGCATTGCGGTGATAAAGGCCTTCGTCAAGGAGGCCAGGGAGCTGATGGCCTTTCAGAAGCTGAACGAGGAGAATGAGGAGGCCAATATTGACCACACCAAGTCTTCCGTGTTGCTGCGGATCATGGTGACCATGTTCGTGGAGAGCGTGGTCTGCGTGATTCTGGGTTACGGGGGATATCTTGTGTATAAAAACCAGTTCAATGCCGGTCAGCTGGTGGAGTTCATCGGTTATTTCAATGCCGTCATATGGCCTATCATGGCGGTGTCCGAGCTCATAGACATGACTTCCAGGGGGAAGGCGTCCCTGGACCGTCTGGGGGAGCTGCTGGACGCGAAGATTGACGTGACGGACAGGGAGGGCGCCGGGAGCCTGCAGGATGTGCGGGGGGACATTGAGTTCCGGAACCTGACATTCAAC
>CATNDT010000167.1:0-1996 GCA_950097035.1 uncultured Oscillibacter sp. | reverse complement strand
ATCCCGACGGGGAACTGGATGTGCTGAAAAACGTATCCTTTACTATCAGGGCGGGGGAAAATGTGGGACTGGTGGGAAAGACCGGTTCCGGCAAGACGACGCTTGTGGACCTGATTCTGCGCACCTACAATGTCCCGGACGGCACGCTGTTCATCGACGGCCATGACGTGAACGATGTAAAAATCCGTGACCTGCGGGCGGCCTGCGCCTATGTACCCCAGGACAATTTCCTGTTCTCCGACACCATAGAGAAAAATATCGCCTTCGGGGTGGATGCCTACAATCCAAGGGCTGTGGCCCAGGCGGCAAGGCTTGCGGACGTGCACAGCAATATCAAGGAGTTTCAACAGGGCTACAATACGATTCTGGGGGAGCGGGGCGTCACGGTGTCCGGCGGCCAGAAGCAGAGGATTTCCATCGCCCGGGCGCTGATGAAGGACGCGCCCATATTGATTCTGGACGATTCCGTGTCCGCGGTGGATACCAAGACCGAGGCGGCCATCCTGGAGAATCTGCGGGAGGCCAGGCAGGGCAGGACTACCATCCTCATCGCCCATAGGGTCACCACCATAGAGAAGATGGACAAAATCCTGTTTATTGAAGACGGGGAGCTTGTGGCCTCCGGGCCTCACGCAGAGCTGTACGAGAACTGTCCGGAATACCGGAAGATGGTGGACCTTCAGAAACTGGAGGAGGAAGGAGCGGCTGGCAATGAATGAATATCTGCCTATTTTAATTGTAGGAAGTATTATAGGTTCTTTTTCCATTGTGTTTCTGGCAGCTTACGCGGCGCTTCGGAAGGTGAAGGACACCCATGAGAAGGAGCGGAACATTCCGGACAGGGAGATTGTCCGCAGACTCCTGGGCTATGCCAGGCCCTATTGGAAGAGTTTTATTCTGGTGTTTTTTGTGATGCTGTTTTCCATTGTGTACGATCTGCTGTCCCCGCTGATTATCGGGCGAATTCAGGGCCTGATCCGGGATGATTTTGAGCTGAGCAGCCTGTATGCCATGGTGGGAGTGTATGCGGGGATTTTGGTGGTGTCCATGGTCTGCACCTATCTCCAGGCCATGATTCTGCAGAAGACGGGCCAGAAGATTCTGTCCCGCATCCGGATGGATGTGTTTACCCATATTGAGAGCTTAAGCCATGAACAGCTGAACAACATTCCCGTGGGCAAACTGGTGACTAGGGTTTCCAACGATCCCAATGCCATTTCCTTTATGTTTACGAACATCCTGGTGACACTGGCCAAGAATGCCATGGTGATCGTAGGAGTTCTGGGGGCCATGCTGATGCTGAACTATGCCCTGACTTTGATGGTGCTGTGCTTCGTGCCCTTTGTGGTGCTGTTTACCGTGATCTTCCGGAAATTCTCCCGGCGGGTGCACCTGCAGGTGAACGACGCCACCACGGATATCAATACCTATCTGTCCGAAAATCTGTCAGGCATGAAGATTACCCAGATTTTCAACAGGGAGGAGCGGAAACTGGATGATTTCCTGGACCGCAGCCGGAAACTGAAGAAGGCTAAGTACAACAGGATGTTTGTTTTCGGCATTTTCCAGCCCATGGTGTATATGCTGTTCATCTCCTCGAACCTGTGCCTGTTTTATTTCGGGGCGAAGGGATATATTAAGGATATCCACTATTTCGGACAGGTGATCGACAGCAGCATAATGGTGTCATTTTATATGTATATCTCCCGTTTCTTCAATCCCATCCAGGCTCTGGCGGAGCAGTTCGACATGCTGCAGCGCTCCTTTGCGGCGGCGGAGAAGATATTTACCATCCTGGATATGGAGCCGGAGGTGGTAGATTCGCCGGATGCCATGGAACTGCCGCAGATTCGTGGGGAGATCGAGTTCCGGGATGTGTGGTTTTGCTATAAACCGGATGAGTGGGTGCTCAAGGGAGTATCCTTCCATGTGGAGCCCAGGCAGACGGTGGCCTTTGTGGGGTCCACCGGATCGGGAAAGACTACAATCCTTAGTC
>CATNDT010000166.1 GCA_950097035.1 uncultured Oscillibacter sp. | reverse complement strand
GCATCAGCTTGCCCTCGCGCTGCTCGCAGAACACCCATACATCCTTGAAAGCAGCGATATCCGCACTGTTGAAATTAGACATGTTCGATAACTCCCCTCTCAAATGATGTGTTTGTCGGAAAGAATGCCGGCCAGCTGCTCGCAGGTCTCTTTGCCGTTGCCCTCCAGCATGACGCCAACGCCCTTCTGGGGCGGCGTAAAGCTCTTGAAGATGTTGGTGGGGGAGCCCTTGAGGCCAATGGTGTCCACTTTGATGAGCCTGTGATCCTTCAGCTTTTCATAGTCGAAGGTGGCAAGGGGCTTGGCGTAGGTGGCGTAGATGCCGCCGATGCTCATATAGCGGGGCTCGTTCAGCTCCTTGATGCAGGTGATGAGACAGGGGGTCCTGGTCTTAATGGTCATATAGCCGTCCTCCAGCATCCGCTTCACGGTGACGGTGTTGCCGTCCTTGGTAATGTCGGCGGCATAGGTGATTTGGGGCAGGCCCAGCTTTTCGGCGATCTGGGGGCCCACCTGCGCGGTGTCGCCGTCAATGGCCTGGCGGCCGCACATCACAATATCGTCCTTCTCCACGCCGATGGTGTCGATGGCGGCGGCCAGAATCTGGGAGGTGGCATAGGTGTCGGAGCCGCCGAACTCCCGGGCGGAGACCAGCACGCCCTCGTCGGCGCCCATGGCCATCAGCTCCCGGAGCATCCCGGCGGCGGGGGGCGGGCCCATGGTGACAACAATCACCTTACAGCCGGTGGCATCCTTCAGCTTTAAGGCGGCCTCCACGGCGTTCATGTCGTCTGGGTTGGTGATGGTCTGCATGGAGGCGCGGTTCAGGGTGCCGTCGGGATTCACGGCCACCTTGCCGGAGGTGTCGGGGACCTGCTTGACGCAAACAATGATCTTCATACTGGTTTCCTCCTCTTAAAGACCCATGTTGGCAGAGATGACAATGCGCTGGACCTCACTGGTGCCCTCGTAGATCTCGGTGATCTTGGCGTCCCGCATCATGCGCTCCATGGGATAGTCCTTGGTATAGCCGTAGCCGCCGAACATCTGCAGGGCCTTGGTGGTGGTCTTCATGGCGTGCTCAGAGCAGAAGAGCTTGGCCATGGCGGCCTCCTTGGTGTAGCGCTTGCCCTCGCCCTTCAGCACCGCTGCCTGGTAGGTCAGCAGGCGGCCCGCCTCGCAGCCCAGCTCCATGTCGGCAAAGGTGAACTGGGTGTTTTGAAACTTGCTGATGGGCTTGCCGAACTGCACCCGGCCTTTGGTGTACTCCTTGGCCTCGGCCAGAGCGCCCTCGGCAATGCCCAGAGCCTGGGCCGCGATGCCGATGCGGCCGCCGTCCAGAGTCTGCATGGCGATGGAGAAGCCCTTGCCCTCACGGCCCAGCATGTTCTCCTTGGGAACGATGCAGTCAGTGAACACGATCTCGGCGGTGGGGGAGCCGTGGAGGCCCATCTTCACCTCGTGCTTGCCAACGGAGAAGCCGGGGAAGCCGCTCTCCACGATGAAGGCGGAGATGCCCTTGGTGCCCTTGGTCTTGTCGGTCATGGCGAAGACCACGAACACATCGGCCACGTAGCCGTTGGTGATGAAGATCTTGGAGCCGTTCATCACGTAGTGGTCCCCCTCCAGCCGGGCCTCGGTCTGGCCCTTGGAGGCGTCGGAGCCGGCGTTGGGCTCGGTGAGGGCAAAGGCGCCCACCTTGTGGCCGGTGGTCAGCATGGGAAGATATTTCTTCTTCTGCTCTTCGGTGCCGTGGGTGAGGATGGGGTCGCAGCAAAGGCCGTTGTGGGTGGCCACGATGTCGCCGGTGGAGGCGCACTGGCGGCTCAGCTCCTCAATGCAGATGGCGGAGGCCAGCGGGTCTGCGCCGGTGCCGCCGTACTCCCGGGGCACGCACATGCCCATCACACCCAGGTCAAACAGCTTTTCGATGTTCTCCCGGGGATATTCGCTGGTCAGGTCGGTTTCGGCGGCGATGGGCTTCACTTCGTTTTCCGTGAAGTCGGCCATCATCTTCCGGATCAGCTGGTGTTCACGGCTCAGATTGAAATCCATGTGATGATCTCTCCTTATCAAAAATTAAATATCTATTGGCTTAGTCGATTCCCGCGATGTCCCTGGCAAACTGCTTTTTGCCCTGGATGTTGCCCTGCCGGGCGATCATAATGCGCTGGGCCTGGGGAGAGCCCGCCCCGTGCATGGACTCGGTGCGGTATCCCACCGCCGCGGCGCCCAGGCACATGTTCTCCAAAAAGCGCATGATCCGCTGGCGGTCCCCGGTGGAAACGCCGTCCCGCGCGGCGAAGAACTTGTTGCAGATCTCGCCGATGGTCTCGCCGTTGCGGCCCACCACGGTGTCGGAGTCAAAGTCTTTTTGAGAGGGCATCGTGACCATCAATCCGCCGGCAATGTCCTCTGCCAGGCGCACGATCTCATAGGGGAAACGGGTGACATTCTGCTTGCACACATTTGCCAGCAGCAGGTCGATCTGATAGTTGCCTGCCTTGGTTTTAAAGCCCTGGCTGGAGCAGGCGATACCGCAGCAGTAAAGCGTTTCGTTCAGATGGGTCATCTCGATGAGCTTATCCTTTACGGCGCTGGCTTTCTCCACGCCGTTATACTCCGCGGCCAGAGCCGCCGCGCCGATGACCACGTCGCCCACGCCGACCTTGCAGCCGCCATAGCTCTGGCGGTGGTAGCCGGCAAAGCGCTCAACAATCATACCGGCAAACTCATACTCGCCGTTTAAAAAGATGTACTCGTTGGGAATGAACACGTGATCCAGCACCACCAGGGCCTCCTGGCCGCCGAACTTGGCGTTGCCCACGTCGATGTCCGCGCCCTCCTCCAGCTTTCGGGTGTCGCAGGACTGGCGGCCATAGATCATATACATACCCTCGGCGTCGGTGGGGCAGGCGAAGGAGACGGCCCAGTCTCTGTCCGCCTCGCCCATGGCGATGGTGGGCATAAAGATGTGCCAGTGGCTGTTGATAGAGCCGGTCTGGTGGCACTTGGCGCCCGAGACCACGATGCCGTCCGCCCGGCGCTCCACCACGTGGACGTACATATCCGGGTCCGCCTGCTGGCTGGGGGATTTGGAGCGGTCGCCCTTGGGGTCGGTCATGGCGCCGTCCACCGTCAGGTCGTTATCCTGAACAAAGGTCAGAAATTTTTTGAAGTTCTCGTGGTAGTGGGTGCCGTGCTTTTCATCAATCTCATAGGTGCTGGAGAACACGGCGTTAAAGGCGTCCATGCCCACGCAGCGCTGGAAGCAGCTGGCGGTCTTCTGGCCAAGCAGACGCTGCATCTTCACCTTGTTGACAAGGTCCTCTGTGGACTGGTGCAGGTGGGTGAAGCGGTTTACGGTGTGGCCCGTCAGGCTGGACTTCACAGTCATAAGCTCTGCATACTGGGGGTCCTGGGCCAGGGCGTAGGTCATGGCGACGCAGTTGACGCTGGGGCGGATCATGGGGTGGTCCACCCAGTTGTCGATTTTCTCGCCGAACATGTAGACGCGGGTGTTCAGCTTCCGCAGACTCTCGATGTACTCCTGTGCGGTCATTAAGGCCATGTTTTGTTCCTCCTGTTTGTTTTGAGAGGGGGTCCGTCCCCCGGGGTTTATTTCCTGAAATCTCAGTCGTTGGCAAGGCCCATCAGCTCATCTTTGAAGATGCGCTCGTCCATGAGCTTTAAGTCCTCGGCGATCTTCGGCATAAACTCCATCTGGTCCAGCACCTGGGTCTGGAGGTCGATGCCGGGGGCGATCTCAATGAGGGTTACGCCCTCGGGCCGCAGCTCAAAAACGGCCCGCTCGGTGACGTACAGCACCGGCTGACGCACCTTGTTTGCGTATACGCCGGAGAAGGTGATGTGTTCCACCTGGTTGACGAATTTCTTTTTGGCGCCCTCCTGTGTGATGACCAGCCGGCCGTCCACGCATTCGGTCTTCAGGCCCTTGGCGGTAAAAGTGCCGCAGTAGACCACCTTTTTGGCGTTTTGGGTGATGTCGATAAAGCCGCCGGCGCCGGCCAGACGGGTGCCGAATTTAGAGACGTTCAAATCGCCGTTGGGGGCCGTTTCGGCAAGGCCGAGAAAAGCCACATCCAGCCCGCCGCCCTGGTAAAAGTCAAACTGGACGTTGTGGTCCAGAATGGCCATGGAGTTGGCCGCCGCGCCGAACTGGGTGCCGCCGTAAGGCACGCCGGCGATGGAGCCCGCCTCCACGGTGAGGGTCAGCTTGTCGGAGATCCCCTCCTCCGCCGCCACGTTGGCGATCTTCTCCGGCGCGCCGGTGCCCAGATTGACGATGGCGTCCTGGGGCAGCTCCATGGCGGCCCGGCGGGCCAGGATCTTCTTGGCGTCCAGAGGGATGGGGGGGATGGCGTCCACGGGGATGCGGAACTCGCCGGTGAGCGCCCCGTCGTAGGGCATGCCCAGGCACTGCATATTGTCTTCGATGGAGCCCACCACAACGGCGTCCACATAGATGCCGGGGATCTTTACCAGCTTCGGGTCCAGAGAGCCGCCCTGCACGATCTTCTCCACCTGCACGATAACCTTGCCGCCGGAGTTCTTGGTGGCCTGGGCCTGGGCGGTGACATCCAGAGGGCCGATCTCCCGGTGGACGGTGCAGTTGCCGTACTCGTCGGCATAGCTGCCCCGGAGGAAGCAGACGTTGATGGGGAAGCCTTTGTATAAAAGCCGCTCCTCCCCCTCGATCTCAATGAGCTTTACCAGATCCTCTTTGGTGCAGCTGTTCAGCTTGCCGCCGCCGTTGCGGGGGTCGGCAAAGGTGTAGAGCCCCACATGGGTGATGGTGCCGATGTTGTGGGCGGCAATGTCCCGGTACATGTGGGTAATAACGCCCTGGGGCAGGTTATAGGCCTCGATCTTGTTGGCGAGGGCCAGGTCGCCCAGCCTGGGGGCCCGGTCCCAGTGGCCGCCCACCACACGCTTCACCATGCCCTCATGGCCGTAGTGGTCGCCGCCGGTGCCGTCCCGGTGGCCCTGCCCGGCAGCAAAAAACAGCGTCAGATCTCTGGGGTGGCCGGTCTCCAAAAAGCGCTTTTCCAGTGCGGTGGAGAGTGCCTCCGGGCAGGCGCAGCTGACGAAGCCGCCGGTGGAGACGGTGTCGCCGTCATTGACCAGCAGAGCGGCCTCCTGAGCGGTGATAACGCGAACTTTTTTCATGCTGACATCCCTCTTTTACTGTTATACTGTTTCGTGGTTTCATGCCTGGTACAGCGGATCAGGCGCTGTTTGAAAGACGCCGGAGCCATCCGGCGTGTTTCAAACAGGGCCCCTCCGCATGCCCGCCTCTGGC
>CATNDT010000165.1 GCA_950097035.1 uncultured Oscillibacter sp. | reverse complement strand
GGCCCGCAGTCCCCCGCCAGGCGGCCCAGCAGCACCGGCAGCGGCGTGCGGGCCATGCGGATCTCCTCCGCCATCCGCCGCAGGGACATCAGCAGATCAGACAGCGTGTCCATCTCCCGGCGGCACTGGGCCGCCTGAAGATACCGCAAAAGCACCCCGCCGCCAAACACCAGCACACTTCCCGTCAGCTTCAGCATGGCAGCTCCTCCACCGCATAGGTCCGTCTTCCGCCGCTGCGTCCTATCCGCACCGCCAGGCGAAACACCCCCTCCTCCAGCAGCGCCGCATAGAGGGGCTTTTGCCGCAGCTCCTCCACGCTTCCGGCGTGGAGGGTCGCCAGCAGCCGCACCCCGCACCCCGCCGCCGCGGAGACGGCCCGCAGGTCCTCCCGGACGGTGATCTCGTCCACGGCGATGACCTGCGGATTCATGGCCCGCAGAACAATGGGTATGCCCAGCGCCTTGGGGCAGGCCTCCAGCACATCGGTGCGGGGCCCCACATTCATCTGCGGCTCTCCCCGGTACATCACCGCCACCTCTCCCCGCTCGTCGATGAGGGACACCCGCCGGGGACCATAGGGCTCCACCCCCTCAGACAGCCGCCGGACCAGGTCCCTCAGGAATGTGGTCTTACCGCCTCCCGGCGGCGAGAGGATCAGCGTGCTGGCAAGGTCCCCGCTCTGAAAGAGCCGGGGCGCCACGCCGTCTGCAATGCCGGGCCGCTCCCGGGCAATGCGGATGGCCGCGGAGGACAGGTTTTTCAAATTGGTGTTCACACCGTCTTTCATCACCGCCGTGCCGCACAGCCCCACCCGAAAACCGCCCCGGACAGGCAGGTACCCCTCCCGCAGCGTCTCCGTGGCGGCGTATCGGGAAAACTCCGTGGCGAGGTCGCACAGTGCCTCCAGTTCCTCCGGCTCCACAAAAACGCCCAGTGGCACCTCTCCCGCCGGCAGCACCACCGTCATCGCCTGTCCGGCCCGCAGGCGAAACTCCTCAGCCACCGCCTGCTGGGCCTCCGGCAGCGCCAGCGCCGCCTTTTTCAGCCGGGCGGGCAGGCAGGCCGCCGCGTCCGCATACCGCAGAATGTTCAAATCCTCCTGCAAGGGACTTCCCCCTTTCTCTTACTTGTACACTGTATGAGGGGTTGTCCTCCGGTATGCCTGGTTTTTAAGCGGGATCTGCCCGAAACAAATAATATGCCCCCTCTATGGGAGACAGTGAAAAACGCAGCTGTCATCATAGAGGGAGCATATCTTCTGCCGGAGGCGCTCCTGTATATTTTTTCTCAAAAATCCCGGAGGAACCGCCGGTCAGTTCACCAGCAGGTTCATCCAATTGTAACTGGCCCGGGTAGGCACGATGCCCAGCCGCCAGATGGATATATTGGTGATGCCCAAAAGCTTGGCGGCGTTCAGCTTTGCCTGCACACTGCTGCTGTCGTCATACCAGGTAAAATACCGGGCTCCGCCCTCGGTCGTGTAAATGGCATAGCTGGTCTGGTAGGCGTCCGACCAGCCGCGGACGGTGTCGGGCTGCTCCAGCCGCCTGTACAGTGTCTCATTGGGGGGATAGGTGGGCTTGCCGGACAGCAGGCGGCCGTTTGCATCGATCTGCCAGGCGATATTCTTGCAGCCAAAGCCCAGGGCGATCTTTTTCGTATCCGGCACCGCGTCGGCAATGGCCTTCAAGGAGACAAACACCTGGTCAATGGGCGCCTGAACAATATTTCTGTAATACTCCGTCCCCACAAAAGCGGAGAGGTCCCGCGCATCATAGTCGTGGGCCATAAGGATCACCTGATCCGCCAGCTCCGCAATGGCGCGGTAGTCATAGCCGTCGTAATAGGGACCGGAGAGCAGCACCGGAAACACGCAGACATACAGTGTTTTATTGATGGTACGGAGCTGCCCCTCCAGAGCCCGTAAAAAAGCGGTAAAATCATCTCTGGAGGCCGCGCGCAGCCCCTCAAAGTCGATCGTAACGCCGCTGTAGGGGTTTTTATCGATCTCCGGATAGGGAACTGTGATCTCCCGGATAATCTGCTCCACAGCCTGCGCCCGTCCCACGGGGCTCGCCAGCAGCTCCCGCAGGCCGCTGCCGTCCATGTAAACATTCAGGTGCAGCCGCTTTCTGCCCCCTTCAATATAGCTGACCACTTCTTTGTATCCGGTGGGGACATAGTACTCGTTGCTGCCCGTACCGGCGGTGGAGAGGCGGGCCTGCTCTCCATCCCAGGTCATCCGGCTCCAGCCCACACTGACGGCGTCCATATAGTCCGTCAGCGACAGCTGGCTGTATGCGGAGATGGCGTAAAACCCGTGAACCTGTCCAGTTTTCTGCCGCAGCTTTTCATAGATCCGCACCAGCATGGCCGCGGCCTGGGCCCGCGTGGCGGTGCTGTCGGGGGAAAACGTAGTCGCGGAGGTTCCCTTTGTCATGCCGATGGTATAGGCTACAGAGATATAACCCCGGCGGTCCGTCACATCAATAAATGGCAAGGAGTTTTCCTTTTCAGCTAAAACGGCAGCGCCCTTAAGCCCCAGGGCTCGCACCAGCATTTCAGACATCTCCCCCCGCGTGATCATCGCGTTGGGGCGAAAGGGGATATTGTCGTCCACCACGTCGTTTTTCACTGCGTAGTTGATGGCGCTGCGGTAAGAGGAAGAGAGATTTGCCGGCAGCTCCATGGCGGCGGTAACAACATTTTCCGCAGGAGAGGCGGCCCAGTTCATCATCCGTCCCAGCACGGTGACAAACTGGGCGCGGGTCATGGGATCTCCATAGCCAAACCGGGCGGCACTGTATCCGTTCATCAGTCCGTAATTCACGGCCTTTCGCACCTCTCCCGACAGTGCGCCGCCGCTCGGGATATCCGTATAGGCCGCTCCCGCCGCCGGAACGGCCAGCACGGCGGTCAGGGCCGCCGCCAGCAGCCAGGTGATCGCACGTTTCATGGAAATTCACTCTCTTTCTCTCAATTCTTTTGTTTTCTATCATAACACAAACCCACCTGGATTTGTGAATATATTTTAAATTCAGGCCATTTTTTAAGCCCTGTCAGGGCCAGACCACCCCCGTAATGTGCAGAAAGCGGATATCCAGATATTCATAGGTGGAGAGCGGGCGGTTGTCGGCGTCGTAGCTGTGGGCGGCAATGAGGATGTTGTCCGGCGCTGGAACCCGTCCCACAGACACCACAATGGGCGAGTGCTGGTACTTCTCCCCCTTGAAAGAGAGCTGGATCAGATCTCCGGGACGCAGATCCTCCATGGCGCAGGGCACGCCCACCGGCCCGATGGAGGGCCCCCGGCGGGTCAAAAAATTATAGAGGTAGGGAACGCCCGTCCAGGCGGGCGCCTTTTGATTGGCGTCGATGTAATACCAGCCAAAGGTGGGTGTAAAATTCATCACGCCGCTGCCGGCATAGATACACTGGGAGGCAAAATTGGTGCAGTCGCCGCCCAACGTCTCATAATCGTAAAACCGCGGGTTTCGCCCATAGGCCCATTTGTGGGCATACATCACCACGGCGGCGCGGTTGTAGTTTTGAATAAAGCGCATGGGTCTTCCCTCCTGTTCCCCCTATTCTATGCGGAGTACCAGAAGGCGGACACAACAAACCGGAGGCGTGCATACGCCTCCGGCTGTCTGTGCTTCTTTTAATCTCAGGCCTTGCCGTCGCAGCCCAGAACGTCGATCAGCTTGTGCTTGACAAGCTCCTTGATGTTGGCGCGGGCGGGCTTCAGATATTCGCGGGGATCAAACTTGTCGGGATGCTCGGTAAAGAACTGCCGGATGGTGCCGGTCATGGCAAGACGCAGGTCGGAGTCGATGTTGATCTTGCACACGGCGCCACGGGCGGCCTGACGCAGCTGCTCCTCGGGAATGCCCACGGCGTCGGGCATCTTGCCGCCGTTCTCATTGATCATCTTCACATAGTTCTGGGGTACGGAAGAGGAGCCGTGCAGCACAATGGGGAAGCCGGGCAGGCGCTTTGCCACCTCATCCAGAATATCAAAACGCAGGGGCGGGGGAACCAGCTCGCCCTTTTCGTTGCGGGTGCACTGGGCGGCGGTGAACTTGTAAGCGCCGTGGCTGGTACCGATGGCAATGGCCAGAGAGTCGCAGCCGGTCTTGGTGACGAACTCCTCCACCTCTTCGGGACGGGTGTAGGAGGAATCCTCGGCGGAAACCTGAACCTCGTCCTCAATGCCGGCCAGAGCGCCCAGCTCGGCCTCCACCACCACGCCGTGGTCGTGAGCGTACTCCACCACTTTCTTTGTGATCTCAATATTCTCGGCAAAGGGCTTGGAGCTGGCGTCGATCATCACGGAGGTAAAGCCGCCGTCGATGCAGGACTTGCAGGTCTCATAGCTGTCGCCGTGATCCAGGTGCAGGCAGATGGGAAGACCCGTCTCAATAATGGCGGACTCCACCAGCTTCACAAGATACGTGTGGTTGGCATAGGCGCGGGCGCCCTTGGAAACCTGAAGGATCAGAGGGGCGTTGACCTCTTTGGCGGCCTCGGTGATGCCCTGTACGATCTCCATGTTGTTGACGTTGAAAGCGCCGATGGCGTAACCGCCGCTGTAGGCTTTCTTAAACATCTCGGTAGTGGTAACCAGTGGCATAACGATCATCTCCTCATTTTATTTGTCCCGCCTCTTCCGGTCCGGCAGACAGGCAACCCCGGCCAAATGGTAAAATCCGTCCTTTGAAAAAGGCGAAAACGATTATCTTCCTAGATAATATCACAAAAAAAATAAAATGCAAGTATTTACAATTCATTTTTTCAATGATATGATGTGAATATTCTATAAAGACAAGGGACAACACATTTTTAGGAGGTTTTTCCCATGAGTGAATTAAAAGGCGCATGCATTTTCGGCCAGTCCGGCGGCCCCACTTCCGTTATCAACGCCAGTGCCTACGGCGTAATCAGCACCGCCCTCAGCAACCCCAATATCACCCGCGTCCTGGGTGCGGAGCACGGCATTAAGGGCGTGCTGAACGACCGTCTGTTCGACATGGGCCAGGAAGACCCTGCCGAGCTGGCGCTGCTGAAATACACCCCCTCCTCCGCCCTGGGCTCCTGCCGCTATAAGATCGCGGACCCGGATGTGGACGACACCGACTATAAGCGCATTCTGGAGATCTTCAAAAAATACGATGTCCGCTATTTCTTCTATAACGGCGGCAACGACTCTATGGACACCTGCAACAAAATCAGCAAATATATGCAGAAGGTGGGCTATGAGTGCCGCGTGATGGGCGTGCCCAAGACCATCGACAACGACCTCTTCGGCACCGACCACTGCCCCG
>CATNDT010000164.1 GCA_950097035.1 uncultured Oscillibacter sp. | reverse complement strand
TAGCGGCGGCGCCGTCGTTGATGCCGGAGGCGTTGGCGGCGGTGACGCGCTGCTGGCCCTTGTCCTCGGTCTCCTGCTTGCCGGTGACGTCAAAGGTGTGGACCACCTCGGGGTTGGGGGACTCGGGACCCACGGGGAACGCGCCGCGCAGCTTGGCAATGCCCTCGGCGGTGACACCGGCCTTGGGATATTCGTCCTTCTTAAACTCCACGATGTCCTTTTTGACCTTCACGGGGACGGCCACGATCTCATCGTCGAACCGGCCGGCGGCCTGGGCGGCCTCGGTCTTCTGCTGGGAGGCGGCGGCGAACTCGTCCTGCTCCTTGCGGGAGATGCCCCAGATGTCGTTGATGTTCTCGGCGGTGGTACCCATGTGATAGTTGTTATAGGCGTCCCACAGGCCGTCCTTAATCATGGTGTCCACCAGCTTCTTGTCGCCCATGCGGGCGCCCCAGCGGGCGTCGGGAGAGGCGAAGGGGGCGGCGCTCATATTCTCGGTGCCGCCGCAGACCACGATGTCGGAATCGCCGGCCAAAATGGAGCGGGCGCCCTCGATGACAGACTTCATACCGGAGCCGCAGACCATACCCACGGTGTAGGCGGGAACGGAATAGGGAATACCGGCCTTGATGGAGACCTGGCGGGCAACGTTCTGGCCCAGACCGGCGGTCAAAATGCAGCCGAACATCAGCTCATCCACCTGCTCCGGCTTCACCCCGGCGCGGTTGAGGGCCTCTTTGACGACGATGGCGCCCAAATCAGCGGCAGGCGTGTTTTTCAGGCTGCCGCCAAAAGAACCGATTGCGGTTCTGCAGCAATTGACGATATAAAGGTCTTTCATAGTATTCCTCCGTTAAATAAATTTTTGTTTCCCTGACGCGAAGAAATCGAGAGGCCCGTCCGACCTGTTAATTTTTTGACAAATGTCGGCCCTCACTTCTCACGAATCCTATTATAGGAGCTTTCCCCCCCTGCGTCAATGGCAAACTGGGTAATTTTTGATTTTTGTTAAATATTTGACAATACTTCCACCCTTTTTCGTCAAGATGACGAAAAAGGGTGGTCGACCCGGTTCAGCGCTCTCCGGGCCCCTGTGCCAGCTCCAGTTTTGCGGCAAACGCCGCCACGTCCAGCGCCTGATAGGCATCGCCGGCCTGAATTGCCGATTGCTCGGCCGCCTGCTGGAGCAGGTAGTCAAAATACGCCTCCCGCGCCTCCTCCCGGTCCGTCTCCTGCCGCAGGAGGATGGAAAAGCCCTCGCCGGTCTCCAGAATTCCGGAGCACTGCCCCACTTCCAGGGCCAGCGCCGCCGTCTCCAGCGTCTCGTCCAGCACGCCGTCGCCCGCCGTCACCGTCCGGGGCCCCGCGGGGTCGTCACCCGCAGCCGCCAGGGCGGCAAATTCCACCGGCAGATCCTCCGCCACATTCAGCCGGGCGAAGGCCTCCGCCGCCCGCTGCCGGGCGGCCTCCCGGTCCTCCCCCGCGCGGATTAACAGGCGGTCCACCGTTAAACGGCCCTGATCCTGCACAAATTGCTCCAGCGCCCCCGCCTCCGGGGCCAGGTCGCTGTCATCGCTGGAGTAGAGCCGGTACAGCTTGGCGTACAGCCGCCCCGTTCCGGACAGCTCCTCCATCCGCGCCCTGTTCAGCCCCATCCCCTCCAGGGACCGGAGATAGGCCTCCTCTCCGCCGTATTCTGCCGCCCTTTCCGTCCACGCCTCCTCCAGGGCGGCCAGGTCCTTCTCATCCAGGGCACAGCCGTAGGTCTCCGCCCAGTTCTCCACCGTGGCGTAAAGCGCCGTGTCCGCCAGGGCCTGGTCTTTGGCGTAGTCTGCCAGAGTGCCGCCCTCCACCGGCGCGTTCCAGTCCAGGGTGAGCCCGGCATCCCGATACCGCTCCCGCAGCCGCCTGCAGCTGCACGCCAGCCAGTAGAGATACCGCCAGGCCGGAACCTCCCTGCCGTCCACCGTCAGCAGCACCGCGTCCTCCTCCAGGCCTGATGCCTGCTCAAAAAGCCCCTGGCCCCGGCTGTTCCCCTCCCCGCCGCAGGCGGTCAGGGCAAGGCACAGCGCCAGGGCCAGGGTCATCGCGCGTCTTCGCATATCTCCCGCTCCTCTCCCCCAAAAAGGTTGTCCTGAGATATCCTATGCGGAAAGACGCGGGGTCATGATTCCTTTTTCTCAAATGCCTCCGTGGCCAGGCGCAGATCCTCCACCAGGGCCGCGGCGGTCTCCAGCACATCCGCGCCGGGCTGGAGCTTCAGCGACAGCGCCGGGGTCTCGCCCGCCGCCAGCACCAGCCGGCGGCGGTATTTGGCCTGCCCGCACACCGCCACCAGCGCCTCGGGGTGAAACACCCCCAGCCGGAATTTCAGCGTATCCCCCTTTTGGGAGATATCCTCCACACCGGCCCGGGCCGCCGCCGCCCGCAGCAGCGCCACATCCAGCAGCGCCAGCACGGACCTGGGCGCTTCGCCGTAGCGGTCCAGCATCTCGTCCAGAAGGTCGGAGGCATCCTCCCCGGTGCGGATGGCTGCGATGCGCCGGTACAGGTCCATCCGCTGCTCGGGAGAGGGGACATACCGGTCCGGGATGTTGGCGTTTACCGTTAAATCGGCGGAGCACTCCGTCTCCACCCGTCTCTCACCGCCCTGTTCTTCCAAAACCGCCTCTTCCAGCAGCTTGAGATACAGGTCGTAGCCCACGCTCATCAGATATCCGGACTGCTCGGGGCCCAACAGGTTCCCCGCGCCCCGGATCTCCAGATCCCGCATGGCGATCTTAAAGCCGGAGCCAAATTCCACATACTCCCGGATGGCGGAGAGCCGTTTGGCCGCCACCTCCTGCAGGATCTTGCCCCGGCGGAAGGTCATATAGGCGTAGGCCCGCCGGGAGCTGCGGCCGATGCGGCCCCGGATCTGGTGCAGCTGGGCAAGGCCCATCCTGTCCGCATCCTCAATGATCAGGGTGTTGACATTGGGGATGTCGATGCCGGTTTCGATGATTGTGGTGCACACCAGCACATCCGCCTCTCCATCCACCATGGCCTGCATCACGGCGGAGAGCTCCTGCTCACCCATCTGCCCATGGCCGGTCACCACCCGCGCCTCCTCCCCCAGCATCTTTTGAATGCGGGAGGCTGTGAGGTCGATGCTCTCCACCCGGTTGTGGAGATAATAGATCTGCCCGCCCCGGCTCAGCTCCCGGCGCATGGCGTCCTCTAAAATGGCCCAGTCGTGCTCCAGCACATAGGTCTGCACGGGCTGGCGGTCCGCCGGGGGCTCCTCGATGGAGGACATGTCCCGCAGCCCCGAAAGCGCCATATTCAGCGTGCGGGGAATGGGCGTGGCGGAAAGGGTCAGCACGTCCACCTGGCGGCTCATCTCCTTCAGCCGCTCCTTGTGGGTCACGCCAAAGCGCTGCTCCTCGTCAATAACCAGCAGCCCCAGATCCTTAAACTCCATCCCCTTTTGCAGCAGTTTATGGGTGCCGATCAAAAGGTCCACGCCTCCGGTCCGCACAGCCTCCAGGATTCGCCTAGCCTCCTTTGGGGCGGTGAAGCGGGACAGCGCCTCGATCCGCACCGGGAAGTCTTTGAAGCGGCCGCAGGCAGTGGCGTAGTGCTGCTGGGCCAGCACAGTGGTGGGCACCAGGATGGCGGCCTGCTTTCCGTCCAGCACACACTTCATCACCGCCCTGAGGGCCACCTCGGTCTTGCCATAGCCCACGTCGCCGCAGAGGAGCCGGTCCATGGGGCGGGGCTGCTCCATGTCCCGCTTGATCTCCTGGATGGCCCTGAGCTGGTCGTCCGTCTCCGCGTAGGGAAAGGCCTCCTCAAACTCCTGCTGCCAGGTGGAGTCCGGCGAGAAGGCAAACCCGGGGCAGCGCTGGCGCTGGGCATAGAGCTGCGTGAGCCCCTTTGCCAGATCCTTCACCGCCTTTTTTGCCCTGGACTTCTGCCGGGCCCACTCGCCGCCTCCCAGCTTGTTCAGCTTCTGGCGCTCCTGCTCCTCTCCGCCGCCGATGTATTTGGACACCATGTCCAGCTGCGTGGCGGGCACATACAGGCAGTCTCCGCCGGCGTAGTCGATTTTGATGTAGTCCTTTTCCACCCCGTCCACGGGCATCCGCTGGATGCCCGCAAAGCGGCCCACGCCGTGGTGAACATGGACCACCAGATCCCCCGGGGACAGGTCTGTGTACGACTGAAGCTTTTGCCGGTTGGACTCCTTTTTTACCCGGAGCCGCCGCTGGGGTGAGGCCGTCAGCTGCCCCTCCGTCAGCACCGCCAGGCGCAGCTGCGGCCACTCGCCGCCGGCAGACAGGGCGCCCAGGCTGATCCGCACCTCCCCGCCCCTGGGCATGGCGGCGTTTTTCAGGTCCAGCGTGGCGGGGATGCCCCGCTCCTCCAGCAGGCGGTGGAGGTTCTTTCCCCGGCTCTCCCCGGCGCAGAGCACCAGCACCGCGCTGCCGTTTTCCCGGTAGTGCTCCAAATCGCTGACGGCGGCCTCCAAACTGCCGCCATAGGCGCTGAGCTGCCGGACATTCATGCTCAAAAGGCCCTTGGGCCGCAGGGGATAGCGGGAGGTGGGCAGAGCGTCTGCCATCACCACCGGAAAGGCCTCCAGGGCGGCGTACAGCTCCTCGGCGGTAAGGCACAGCCGCGCGTACTCCCCCGCTATAACCCCCGCCTCCAGCAGGGACTCCACATCCTGCCGGTTCTGCAGCAGCGCCCCCCTGATCCGCTCGTCCACCCGGCCGCTCTCGCACAGAAACACCACGCTGTCCGGCGGCAGGTAGTGTACCCCGGCCACCGCCTCCGGGTAGATCGCCGCCAGATAACGGTCCATGCCTCCGGGCTCCGCCCCGTTTTTCAGCCGCTCGGCATCCTCCCGCAGGCGGGCGGCGGTCTGCTGTGCTTTGGGCTTTTTTTCGTATTTTTCCGCCAGGGCGGACAGGGTCTCCCCCAGCCCCGTCAGGCCGCCCGGGGCGCTGTGGGGCAGCACCTCGGCGGCGGGCAGCAGCAGGGCCTCCCCTGTATTTTTGATGCGGCGCTGGGTGGCGGGGTCAAAGGTCCCCATAGAGTCGATCTCATTGTCAAAGAACTCACACCGCACCGGCTGCTCCATCAGGGGGGAAAACACATCCAAAATGCCGCCCCGCAGGGCAAACTGGCCCACGCCCTCCACCTGGTCGCAGCGGGTATATCCGGCGGCCAGAAGACCCGCAGTCAGGGCGGCCGGATCCGCCCGCTCTCCCGTGCGAAGCGTAACTGCCGACCGGACCAGCAGCTCCGGCGGCAGCGTGCGGGCCAGCAGAGCGTCCGCCGTGGCCACCACCAGCCGCGCCGCTCCCCGGGAGAGGGCGTACAGCGCCGCCAGGCGGCTCCGCTCCCACTCCCGGGAACTCACCGCCCCGGGCCGCAGGCTCCACTCCCGGCTCAGCAGCAGCACCGGCTCCTCTCCGGCG
>CATNDT010000163.1 GCA_950097035.1 uncultured Oscillibacter sp. | reverse complement strand
CAGGACGGTACAGTCCGTACCGCCGCTGTGGAGCATGGTTCCTTTTTTCACGCTTCGGCTGACCAGGCCGGCGGAAATTGCCTGCTGCTGTTGGGGCGTCATGTTGTCCCATACGGGAAAGTACTCTGAAAACTCCATTGTGCGCTCTCCTTACAAAAGGCTGTATACAGTATAAAGCAATTAAGGGCATATGTCAATTTCATTCTTGACATATGCCCTTAATCACGCTATAATTTATGTATATCAATTGGGAGGCGTTTCTATGCCAAGACCTGTAAAATGCAGAAAGGTCTGTCATTTTCCCAGGGTTTTGGAGTTTCTGCCTGCCCACGCGGAGGCGCAGCGGTCCCCGATTCTTTTGACAGTGGATGAGTATGAAACGATCCGGTTGATTGACAAGGAGGGGTTTTCGCAGGAAGCGTGCGGGGAATGGATGCAGGTGGCCCGGACGACGGTGCAGAAAATTTACGACAGTGCCCGAAAAAAGCTGGCTGAAGCGCTGGTGGAAGGGGCTCCGCTCCGCATTGGAGGCGGCGAGTTCCAGCTCTGCGATGGGAAAAACGCCGGCTGTGGATGTATGGACTGCTTTAAGCGGCAGTACCACCGGCAATATGAAAAACAAAAAGGAGATGCGGTTATGAGA
Source organism: uncultured Oscillibacter sp. (assembly GCA_950097035.1). Lineage (GTDB taxonomy): Bacteria > Bacillota > Clostridia > Oscillospirales > Oscillospiraceae > Oscillibacter. The sequence goes on along the minus strand of CATNDT010000163.1, from coordinate 4,954 downwards.
ATTGCAGTAACCTATGAAAACGGCCAGATTTTTCAGCACTTTGGCCATACAGAGCAATTTAAGGTCTATGATGTGCAGGATGGTAGGGTTGTGTCATCCGAGGTTGTCAGTACCAACGGCAGCGGACACGGTGCTTTGGCCGGCGTACTCACCGCGCTGAAAGCGGACGCTCTGATTGGCGGCGGCGCTCAGGCGGCCCTGGCGGCGGCAGGCATCCAACTGTACGGCGGCGTATCCGGCGAGGCTGACCGTGCGGTGCAGGCTCTGCTCAAAGGGGAGCTGCTCTTTGATCCTGATGCGCACTGCGAACACCAAAATCATCACGGAGCGGAACATACCTGCGGGGAGCATGGCTGCGGCAGTTGATGCTCTATATAGTGAAACTTAAAGCAGGCCCTCTATAGCAAAGGTTCTGTGACCGCATCTTTTTTGTCAACACAAGTCAGATAATGATAATCCGAACCTGGTTCCGGCAGGAGATGGGTTCGGATTATTGATTTTTTTGACCGTTATGAAAGCACCTGTTTCCGTAGTACAACACAAGCCGGCCTCCAGGCCGAAAGGCCCCCCGGCGGTGTGAAGGCGCATTTTCAACAAAAGGGATAGCAGGCCACAGATTACGGAGGCAATTTCATAATGGGCAAAGAAAAAGCAGTGTATGAGCGGTTCGGGCCATTTCTGCTTGCCTGCGACGAAACGGTTTGATAGCGTTCCGGAATATGATAAGATCTCCATGCCCGCTTTGGACGGGGAAACAGAGACGATTTACGGATTCAGCCGCAGCAGCGGCGGTGGGACAGGCGAACATACCTTTCACCAATGGGTGGAGGGAAAGCTGCTCTGTATGCGGCGGATCAATATTTATGGAATTGACCAGGGGGATACGGTTCGTATATCCATCTGGGATCGCGTTGCCGGTGGACTGGCCGAGATATACCATGAAGATTTCTCTTCTGAATCTCACGGATGGCTGGGTGCGGATATGGTATGGCACGATTTGGACTATCACGGCGAGCTAGCGGAGGAAAATTAATTGTGCGCGCGAAAAAGGGAGACACGATGTGCCTGCGACTATTTCAGGCTCCCTCTGTTCCATACTTTTCGTCAATGCGGCATATTGGATTGCAAAAGTCAGTAAATTTGATATAATATACCCAGAACACCGTGCAAGCCCCCGGTTGCAAGCCATTTTGCAATTTTAAACCGCCAACGTGTACAGACAGGAGGAACAGAGAGATGGACTGGAACAATTTGTTAAGTGCGGCACGGCTGGGTGAGCCCATAGAGATTCCATATAATGAAACGCAGTACAGCATGAGTGAGTTTGAGAAAGACTATTGGCGCACCATCGATTGTCCGGCCTTCCGGCGATTGCAGGATAAAACCCAGGTCTTTCCCCTGGACAGGAGTGATTTTATCCGAACACGATTGACCCACTCCCTTGAAGTCTCCTCACTTGCCAAACAGCTGGTTGCAATGACCCACAAAAACATCAATTCCTATGTTCGCACAGCCGATAGAAACGCATATCCCTTTACAGCGGAAAATGCCCAGAATGCCGCCGACATTGCGGCATGCGCAGGGCTGCTGCATGATATTGGGAATCCTCCCTTTGGTCATTTCGGCGAGGATGTGGTGCATGCCTGGTTTGAAAACCACCTTGGCGAGCTGACCTATCATGACCGGGACGCGGGTCGGGACATATCCCTGCAGCAGGATGACATTATTGCGGACCTAAAGCATTTTGAGGGCAACGCACAGGCCTTTCGGCTTTTGACAAAGCTCCATTCCGTTGACAGCGACTATGGATTGAATCTCACCGCAGCGGTTTTAAACACACTGGTAAAATACCCCACCGGCTCCCAGTGTATCGACCCGCACTCTCCCAATGTCTGCTTACATAAATTGGGGTACTATTGCGCTGACCGGGATTTTTTCAACAATATTGCCGGCTTTACCGGAACGCACTTCGATAACGCCCATCACAGACACCCCCTCACCTTTATTCTGGAGGCAGCTGACGATATTGCATACGCCACGGCTGATCTTGAAGACTCCTATAAAAAAGGCCTCTTTACCATCGATGAATTTAAAAGCTTCTTTATGAGAGAGATGGAGGAAATCGGAGACCCCTCTCAGCACCGGTACAGTAATGAACTCATTCAGCAGCTTGAAAATTACCGGGCGCCCAATACGCAGGACCGCTCTTTAGAACTCCAGGCATTTCAAAAGTGGATCAACTACACGAGATATTGGCTCGTGTACTGTGCGGCTTACGGATTTACGCACAATTACAGAAGCATTATGGAGGGGCGCTTTTTCCGCGAGATCATTGCAAATACGCACCATGAGGCAACGATGGCAATTTTAAAAAAGGCAATGGTGCAGTTTACGTTCTGTTCCGAGGAGATTTTAAAATTGGAGCTCTCCGCAGAGAGAATCATCGAGAGCTTGCTTGAGCGGTTTGTCCCCGCGGCAATCAACTGGGACGTGTCGAGCACCGACAGGGCAACCAAGAAAAAATCGGACAGGAAGCTGATGTCTCTGGTTTCAGAAAATCACAAAGCGGCATACAGCAAATATAAGCGGCAGGGAGATTATGAATACAATTTATACCTGCGGCTGCTGCTCATTGCGGATTTTGTCAGCGGAATGACAGACACCTATGCCAAAACACTGTATCAGGAGCTCAGCGGCATTTAGCGTAAAATCCCCTGCCGGCGCCCGTGCGGCAGCCTATTTCTCCGCTGCCAACACCACAAGGCCCCTGGCGGAATGCGTTGCGGATGGACCGGGCGCAGCCCTCATAACCGCTGAGTAAGCGGGTTTCAGGCGGCCCGCTACTCCGCTCTGCCGTATAGTCCGGTGACCGGGTCCTGCCACAGCGCCACGTGGGGCGGGCGGAAGGTGCACCACACAAAGGCAAAGGCCAGCGCCCATAAAACCGCCAGTCCCACTACCTGCCGCCACAGCGTGCCGTGCCGCCCGCGGCGCAGCAGCCGGTAATCAAGCAAAAATGTCCCGGCGTCTGCCAGAAAAAAGATGGCTATATTCACCCAGGTAATACAGCTGCCCAAAACACCGGTATAGGTATAGAAGAGAACGGGGATGAGAAGAAGCCCTGTCAGCGCCGCCCGTACCCTGGACCAGAGGAAGTCGGGATAATTCCGTCCCGACACACACATCTGCACCACAGAAAATAAAAAAAGCGGCACAAAGAGCAGCTTCATATGCTCCCAGGTGGATTCATTGACGGCAGAAAACGCCGCCACAGCGGCCCGCTGTCCGCTCCAGTCATAGGTGTAGTGGAGCAGCACACCCAGCACCGCCGTAAATAAAAAGCCCGCCAACTCCCAGAGGAACAACTGTCTTCGCATAACCGCCTCCACCGTGTAAAGAATGGGACCGCGCCTTTTCCGCGCAGTCCCATTCTTCCCATTTTCTGCAAACTTATGCGCCGGCCCTTTCAGGAAAACACCGCCTGTACCAGCAGCATATACAGCGCCGTTCCCCCGGCAACGGACAGCAGCACATTCCCCTGCCGGCTGTGCAGCGCCACGGCGGGAATCCCCTTTGGAACCGCGGCGCTCCATGGACTTACATTTTCTCCGGTGCGTCCACACCGATGAGCTTCAAGCCGTTTTTCAACACAATACGGGTATTGTCCGCCAGCTTCAGCCGGGCGGCCTGCAGCGCCGGCTCCTCGCCCCTGATGCGGCAGGCGGTGTAAAACCGGTGGAAACAGGCGGCCAGCTCCTGGAGGCAGCGGTTGATATGGCTGGGGTCATAGTGGGCGGCGGCAAGCCGGATCTCCTCGCAGAACTGGGCCAGCTGCTTGATGAGGGCCTTTTCCGCCTCTCCGGACAGCAGCGCCATGTCCACCCCGGCCTGGGCGGGAACCGCCACGCCCTCCTCCCCCAGTGTCCGCAGCAGCGAGCAGATACGGGCATGGGCGTACTCCACATAGTAGATGGGGTTTTCAGAGTCCTCCCGCACCGCAAGGCCCAGGTCAAACTCCATCTGGGTATCCGGCTTGGCGTTGAAGAACCACCGGGCCGCGTCCACGGGAACCTCGTCCAGCAGGTCGGAGAGGGAGATGGCTTTGCCGGTGCGCTTGCTCATCCGCACCACTTCCCCGTCCCGCAGCAGCTTGACCAGCTGCATCAGCACAATATCCAGCCGTTCAGAGCCGTTCAGCCCCAGGGCGTCCAGCGCGCCCTTCAGCCGGGCCACGTGGCCGTGGTGGTCCGCGCCCCAGATATTGATCACCCGGTCAAAGCCGCGGGCCGCAAACTTGTTGCGGTGATAGGCGATGTCGGCGGCGAAATAGGTGTAAAACCCGTTTGCGCGGCGAAGCACGTCGTCCTTCAGGTCCAGCTTCTCCACGTCCTTTTCGCTTCTGCCGGACTTGAGCAGGTTCTCCCGCAGGATCCGGGCTGTTTTCAGCCACAGGGCCCCGTCCTTTTCATAGGTCCATCCCCCCCTGGTCAGCAGCTCCGCGGTCTCGGCCACCGCGCCGCTCTCGTGCAGGGCGGACTCGTAAAACCAGCTGTCATACTCAATCTTATAGCGCTGGAGATCCCGCTTCATCTTGGGCAGGTTTACAGACAGGCCGTACTCGCTCATGGCGGTAAGCCACGCCTCCTCGCCGGTCTCCCCCGGAAACGCCCCGGCCTGGGCCAAAAAGCCCTGGGCCAGCTCCCGGATATCACCGCCCTGATAGCCGTCCTCCGGGAAGGGATAATTTTCCTCCCCCACCGTAAGCTGCATGCAACGGGCGTAGATGGACCGGGCAAACTTGTCGATCTGGTGTCCGGCGTCGTTGACGTAGAACTCCCGGGTCACCTCTGCGCCGCAGGCCTCCAGCACGGCGGCCAGGGTGTCTCCCAGCACGCCGCCGCGGGCGTTGCCCATGTGCATGGGGCCGGTGGGGTTGGCGGAGACGAACTCCACC
>CATNDT010000162.1 GCA_950097035.1 uncultured Oscillibacter sp. | reverse complement strand
TCCGTCAGGATTCCTGCGAATTTTTGCCTTGCCCAGCGAAAAAATCTTTCGCTGTCGGGCATTCCGCCATTTATCCAAACAAGCCCTATGCAATTCGCGCTCGAATTTCTGCAATTCGTGCGCGAATTGCGTTTTCCGGGGAAAGCTGTGCTATACTGCCGCCAGCAAAGGAAAGGAGCGAGGCAAATGAAAAGACATTCTGCCCTCAGCAACGAAATCTGGCTGCTGCGGCGGCTGGTGAAGTACGAAAAGCGGTTCCCCCTGCTGCTCTCGGCGCTCATCGCCATGAAGCTGCTGCTGCCCTTCCTGTCCACCCTGCTGCCCGCGGCGGCGGTGGCGGCCCTGACCCGGGGCGGCGGCATGGGGCGGTACCTGGCGGCGATCGGGGGGCTGATGGCCCTCTACGCCGGGTGTACCTTCCTCCGGGACTGGCTGGAGAACCGGAACATCATTCTGCGGGACAACTTCCGCCAGGAGGCCTGCGTGGCGGCGCTGATGGAGAAGGCCATGACCATGGACTACAGCCTCCTGGAGTCTGCCGAGGGCCAGCGGGAGCTGGCCGCCGCCAAGAACATGGCGGGCAACCCCATGGCCGGCGGGGTCAACGAGCTGGTCTACATCATGGAGCCCTGGCTGCGGAACCTGCTGGGGATCCTCCTCTACGGCGCGGCGGCCGCCGTGCTGGACTGGCGGATTCTGCTGGTGCTGGCGGGGATGACCGCCGCCAACTGCGCCGCCGCCTCCCTGGTCCGCCGGTACGAGGTCCAGACCCAGAAAGAGCGGGCCCAGGGCTACCGGGAGCGGGACTACCTGGTCCGGCAGTCCGACAACCCCGCCAACGGCAAGGACGTGCGGCTTTATCGCATGGAGTCGTGGTTTATGGACTCCCTGCACACGGCGTTCCAGCGGCTGTGGGTCTACCGGCGGAAGCGGGAGAGGCGGCGGCGGCTGGGCCTGGTCAGCGACACCCTGTTCCTGGCCCTGCGGGACATTCTGGCCTATACGGTGCTGGTGTCGGCCTTTCTGTCCGGAGAGATGGACGCGGCGGGCTTTACCTTCTCCCTGGGCGTCCTCTCCACACTCACCATGTGGCTGAGCGAGTTTATCCAGACCCACGACAACCTGCTCTATTACAGCATCGGCTTCAACCACTTCCGGAACTTCATGGACCGGGAGGACCCGGTACACGAGAGCGGAGACGCCAAAGCGGACGCCGTCCGCCGCCCGCCCCGGGTGGAGCTGCGGGACGTGACCTTCACTTATCCGGAGGCGAAGACGCCAGCCATCGACCATCTGTCCCTCACCCTGGAGCCGGGGGAGAAGGTGGCTCTGGTGGGCCTCAACGGCGCGGGGAAGACCACCCTGGTGAAGCTGCTCAGCGGCCTCTACCGCCCGGACAGCGGGGAAATCCTGATCGACGGCGTCCCCGCTGAACAATTCGATCCCAAGGCGTATTGGGAGCTGGTGGGCACGGTGTTCCAGGACGTGAGCCTCCTGCCCTTCACCATCGGCGAGAACGTGGCGGGCCGGGAGCGATACGACCGGGACCGGGTCTGGGACGCCCTGGACAAGGCCGGCCTGCGGGAGGCCGTCAACGCCCTGCCCAAGGGCCTGGACGCCAGCCTCACCCAGCAGATGGAGAAGGACGGCGTGGAGCTCTCCGGGGGCCAGCGGCAGCGGCTGGCCTTCGCCCGGGCCCTGCTGAAGGATGCGCCCCTGCTGATCCTGGACGAGCCCACCGCTGCCCTGGACCCCCTGGCGGAGGCGGACCTGTACCGGAAGTACGCCCAGGAGACGGCGGACAAGACCAGCGTGTTCATCTCCCACCGCCTGGGCTCCACCCAGTTCTGCCACCGGGTGGCCTATATGGAGGGGGGGCGCATCACGGAAATGGGCTCCCATCAGGAGCTGCTGGCCCGGGGCGGGGCCTACGCGAAGCTGTTCGAGGTGCAGAGCTCCTGGTACAAGGATAAGAAGGGGGGACAAACCTATGAAGAAAACTGAGCTGCGGGAATTTTTCCGGGACTTCCGGGCATCCCTGCGGGTGACGTCGGCGGAAATGCCGGGGCTGCTGCCGGTGACCGTGTTGTCCTCCCTGCTGCATTCGGCGTTTCCCTTTGTGAGCATCATCCTGGGCGCCCGGATCCTGGACCGCCTCTTGGCGGGCGGGGAGGGGGTCATGACCCTGGTCTGGTGGATGGTGGGGCTGAACCTTGGCCTGGGGCTGGCGTACAAGCTGCTGAACCTGTACCAGGAGAACCAATTGTTCAAGTCCGAGGACCTGACGGAGCTGGCCATTATGAGGAAGTGCCTGACCATGGACTACCAGCAGCTGGAAACCCAGGAGATCATGGATAAGAAGGTCCGGGCCGTGGAGGGCAGCCGCAACTGCGGCGGCGGGGGCGGGACGTCCGGCTTCCTCCTGGACCTGACCGGGGCCCTGGAGCACGGGGCCACCATCCTCTACGCCCTGCTGACCGTCAGCCGCCTGTTCCTCCGGGGAGACGTGGCTCCCGATGCCCCGGCGTGGGTGCGGATGCTGAATTCCCCCTGGGCGGCGCTGGCGCTGCTGGCGGCGGCTTTGGGGGTGACGGCGGCGTGCATCCCCCTGACCAACTGGGCCAATAAGGTGGACATGAGGATGTACGAGGACGGCATCGACGGCAACCGCCGCTTCGGGGCATTCTACCGCCTGGTGGACTACCCGGTGGGGAAGGATATGCGGACCTACGATATAAGCGGTATGGTCATGGACAAGTTCATGCGCAACGAGAAGACCAGAAACGCCCAATTCAAGAAGAACTATATGCGCGGCCAGAGCATCCGTTCCCTGATCTCCGTGGTGAACCTGACAACCGTGCTGCTTGCCTACGCCTTCGTGGGCCTCAAGGCCATGGCGGGGCTCATCACCGTGGGCGCGGTGTCCATGCAGGTGGGGGCCATCACCGCTTTCGCCGGGGCGGTGAGCCAGGGTATTGAGATGCTGGGACGCCTGGATCTCCACCGGAAGTATATGAAGGAGTTCGCCGCCTTCCTGGACACCCCGTCGGAGAAGTACAACGGCACCCTGCCGGTGGAGAAACGGAACGACGGGGACTACGACCTGGAGTTCCGGGACGTCAGCTTCCGCTACCCCAACCAGGACCAGTGGAGCCTGCGCCACGTGACCTGTACCCTGCCCAAGGGCCGGAAGCTTGCCGTCGTGGGCCCCAACGGCGCGGGGAAGACCACCTTCATCAAGCTTCTCTGCCGTCTCTATGACCCCACCGAGGGGGAAATTCTCCTCAACGGCATCGACATCCGCAAGTACGACTATGGGGAATACCTGTCCCTTCTGTCGGTGGTGTTCCAGGACTTCAAGCTCTTTTCCATGAAGCTGGGGGAGAACGTGGCCGCCAGCACGGTGTACGATCCGCAGAGGGTCTGGGACTGCCTGGAGAAGGCGGGGATTTATCAAGTGCTTTGAGCGTTTCTGCATCCATGCGAACGCGAATCATATAGTTTTTTCTGGAATGTCTGCTCAGTTGCGATTTTACAAGCCTCCAGAATCTTAATCGCTTCTTTTTGTGTCATATTCACCTTCTGATAAAAGTTCTGTTTTATTTTGTGTCTGCAATCATTTTCCATAGGAACCGCTTATGTGGGTCAATTTTTCCAGCATCCTCCATTTGGAACCTTTTATCGAAATCATACACTGTATGTCCGTCAGAACGAAATGCAACCGGGCTATCCTTATCCCATTTAAGAAGCAATTCCCAATATTGCGGGTGTTGTTTCCGCAATTTTCGCAGTTGTTCAATTCTTTGGTTGTGGCAAAACCAACATCCACCTCTTGCGCTGTCTATATAGATTGGAGACAGTAGGTCATTATCCTCACACCATTTGTGACACATTTCTTCTGTCCAACCAGCATCAATCAGCGGACTTTTTTTCTTACCTGTGATGTTATGAAATCTCGATGGTTCATCTGCAGCTATGCCTATATAAATACAACTGGCGCCCTTCTGTGCTTTCAACAGAGCAGATACTTTGAGCATAGAATTACACCATGGCCCTTTGCGGGTTGGGAACCCATAAATCCCATTGTTCTGCGGAAAAGCCATTTGCTGCTTGCCCTTAATGTAGAAATGTCTATTGTAAAAGTGTTGCGCATATGTCCATCGACTTTGGACATGTTCTACTTGAATTCCCCAGCGAGCTTTTATAATAGCATCCGCCTTTGCCTTGAATTTAATCATTAGCGGTAAGTCTGCTGGTATGGTTTCTGTCGCCCACACCTCTGCGTGAACAATGCGGTCTAATTTCCACCCCAATTTATCAATAGCACCTAAGCAGGCTAAGCTATCTTTTCCATAGCTTAATGACAGAATACAACTTATATTTCTTCACCACCTAAATAATAAAAGGAGCCAGTCACACGACTTGCCCCTTAGTTAAATCAAAACTTTATTTTATATTGATTTTTAACATCTTTTGTGCTATACTAACATTGTTGATAACTGCACCATGCTTACCCTCAAAGTCTGCAAATAAAAAGTCAATAGGGGAGGAATTTACCTATGAGTCGAGATAAGGATAAAGACTATAGCTATTTTGAGCGTGATGAAACAGGGGCACCAGTTAAATTTGTAGAGCATCACGAGTCTCATCCCCACCACGGTGAATGCCCCCACGAACACGAGGTTGACCTAAAAGAGGCTACTATCGAGAGTATATCAAAGGGTGGAAATTGGAACGATTTGAGAAAAGACCGAAAATAAAGTCTGCATTTTGGGGGAGCCACGGTTATACCATGGCTCCTTTTTAGAGCACATAAAACTAATCTTTCATTTCAATAGCAGCTTTGGCCTCGGTGAGAGAGAGGAAAATGGTCTTGCCGAAATCATCCAGTGAAAAGGATTCTCCCCATCTTTTCATTGGGTAAGTAATTTTGCCATCTTCACTTATTTCGACACCCTCGAATCTGGAAACGCTCGGACAATCGTCGCCTCTTTTCCACTGATAGAAAATTTCGTCAGGCTTGCATGGCAATATCACAAGCCTGTCCTCAATCTTTGCCCGCAAGAGCGGCATAGCATCATCGCGTAAGGCTTCAAAACTTGCCCGTAGTGCCATAATTTCCTCTGGCTCCATACCGATGTCCTCGTATGCAGAAAAACGGGCCGCTGCTTTTTCTACTATACGCATCTCTCCTGGTGCAAAGCAAAAATCCTGCTCGTTGATAATGTCAAACAGTTCGTCACTCAGTCTCTCCATAAACTCGCTCCTCCCAATAAAATTAACCTTTCATCCAGATTGGGATTGTGATATTCAAATCAATCCACCCCTTTTATTGTGTTGTATTTGAAGATTATGTTTTTGATTTCTTGCTTATCAAACGGGTAGGGAGCACCAATAGAGTTCAACTCATCTGCGACCTCATCTATTTCGGTCTTGAGTTTTCCGAAGTTAATGCACCGTACAGCATCATTGTCGAATGCACTGTCGATACATCTATCAAGTGCGTTGCACTCACTGCATTTTTGTAGCATTTTCGTTTGCATAAAATCAGCCTTTCATCTTTTTCCGGGCCAACGCTTGCGCATCCTTTATAATCCGGGACGCCCATGCCCTTGTGTATCC
>CATNDT010000161.1 GCA_950097035.1 uncultured Oscillibacter sp. | reverse complement strand
GAAGTCCGCTGCAAAAGCCGGCCGGCCTACCGTGTAAAATGGGGACATCCCGAATACAAAACAGGAAAGACAGGAGGAAATGAAGATGGAAGCTCTGATTGTGAAATTGGGGGCGCGGGCGCCGATTCTGATTGCGCGGGCTCTGGCGGGCGACCCTTCGGCCATAGCGCTTCTGGCCGTGCTGGGCGTGGCCGCCGGCGCAAGCTGCCTGGCAAAGGACAGGTGAGGCCGGAAGCGCCCTGCAGAAGCTGCGGAGAACACGGTGTAAAATGGACCTGCGGCGACCGGAAGCCGCAAAAATAAACATCAGGAGGAATAGACATGGAAGTTTTCATTGCCAAGCTGATAGGGTGGAGTCCAATTCTGATCGAGAGATTCCTGCGGGCAGCGTTTCCGGAGTGGTTCTGGTAAGCCCTTTCCGGAGAAGTTGCAGACTGAAAGAAGGAGGTTGCGGATATGGGCGCGTTTATTCTTCTGTCCCTCTGGTTTCTGGGCGCTACGGCAGAGTTTTTGAAAGACGGTGACTGATCCTGTTTCTGCATGAAGAATGAATTAAAAAAGAGCGTAAACCTATGGAGCCGACGTTATGACGGCAGTCATGACCGGAGGGGCAGCGCGTGCGCTGCCCCTCCGGCTGTCGGTGTATTGAGAAATTTACTTGCGGTACTGGTTCATGCGCCAGACAATGGCGGACATCTGGCCGCGGGTCAGGGTGCTGCTGGGTCTAAAGGTGCTGGTGCCGTTGGAGAAGTAGCCCTCCACAATTCCGGCGGCGTTCAGCGCCTGAACGTATACGTCCGCAGTATCCGTAAAGGGCTTTACGCTGGAGAGGTTGCTGGTGTCCAGCTTCAGCGCGCCGGCGGCCAGCTGGGCCACCTGCAGCCGGGTAATGGGCGCGGTGAGGCTCACGTTGCTGCGGGTGATGATGCCGTCGGCCTGGGCCCTGGCGAGATAGCCGCTGAACACGCTGTTTTTGTTGGTAGGCGCCTGCTCAGGGTAGCCGGCGGCCAGCATGATGAGCTTCAGGGCCGCGCCGTAGGTGACGGTGCTGTTGGGCTTAAAGCTGCCGTCCGCATAGCCGGAGACCACGTTTTGGTCGGAAAGCTCCGCCACATATTTGTAGCACCAGGTACTGCTGTTGACATCCCCAAAGTTCCGCTGGGCGGTCAGCACGCCCAGAGAGAAGGTGCCGCAGCCCAGGGCCGTGCCGGTGGCGGACAGGGCCACATAGGGAATCTCCACAGAGCCGGTATAGGTGGCGGCGGGGACAAACCGCAGCTGGCTGATCGCCGCTGCGCCGTTGGCATAGGTGTATACCGTGGTGGTGTTGGCCGGGGTAGCTCCAGCGCCGAGATACACCGTTCCGGTGGTGGCGGCGGGCAGGCTCAGCAGCTGGATACCGCTGAGAGCGGTGCCTGTGGCGTTGAGGACCGCGCTGTAAATGGCGGAGGCGGGGAAGTTGACGGCCGTGTTTCTGGGAGTCACACCGTAGACCTCGGCCACGGCGCTGCTGCTGACGCTGATGAGGATGGTGCCCGACAGGCTGGCGTTGTTGGAGCCGTAGGCCACAAAGGGGATGCTGGCGCAGTAGTTGGCGCCGTTGGGGATATAGGTCAGCTCCGTCAGCGCAAACTGGCTGGTGGAGGCGGGGCTGAAATAGAAGAACTGTGCGCTGCAGTTGGCGGCGGTGAGTTGTGCCCGCGTGGTGCTGCCATAGCTGCTGGCGTTGTAGTAGTTGTAGTACAGCGAGCCGGTGGCGGGCACGCCGGTCAGGGTCACATGCTGCAGCGTGGAGCCGGGATAGGTTTTGCTGAAATACCGGGCAATGTCGTTGGCATTGATCTGCACATTGACGCCGGTGGTGGTGGTGTAGCGGATGTTGCCGGTATAGTTGGAGGTGGCAGGCGCGGTGGCAGAGCCGTTGGCCTTGATAACCAGCGTGCCGTCCACATAGTTGTCGTCCTTGTCGTAGACGGTGAAATACAGGGAGATGGAGTCCTTAAAGGCGGAACCGGCCACAAAGGTCAAGGCGTCCAGATAGTAGTCGCCGGAGCCCGCGTTGGCCTTTTCATAATAGAAACGCTTGCCGCCAAGACCGGTGGTAAAGGAGACCTGGGTTGCGCCGCCGAAGTCGGAATACAGCGTGCCGTTGGCGAAGGTGCCGGTCTCCGGCCGTTCAAAGACCACATAGTAGGGGTCGCTGTTGTAGCTCTTGCGGAAGAAGGTGCTGAAGTCCGTGCGCCTCAGGGCCACACTGCCGCCGGGGGCAACCTCATAGGTCACGTCGCCGCCGGTTTTGACAGAGGAGCGGATGGTCACAGAGCCCTTGGCGGAGCGGTTGCCGGCGCCGTAGGCGGTGAAATCAAAGGTCACGGTATCCCGGAAGGTGCTGTCGGCCCGGTAGGTCAGGTTGTTGATGCCGTAGCCGCCGTAGGCGGGGCTGTAATAGAAATCGTAATCCTCCAGCTCCTTGCGGCTGAAAGACTGCTGGGAATTGGTGTCGTAGTTGTGATACAGGGCGCCGTCTGAGAAGGCGGAGTTGCTGGGCCGGTCAAACTCAATGTAGCTGAGCTCGTAGTTGCCCACCTTCTTCTGGAAGAAGGACCGGAAGTCGCTGGCCTCAAAGTCTACCGTCTTGCCCGGCACGACCACATAGTCGATATCGCCGCTGGCCTCGCCGTTAACGGTGATTTTGAGGCTGCCAACGCGGTAGTCGTTGGCGGTGACACCGTAGTAGGCCCGGAAGGGAATGGTGATGCTGTCGCCGCCCTTGGCGCTGGAGTCCGCCTTGAAGCTCAGGCCGTTCAGAGCATATTTGCCGTAGGTGGCGTTGTTATAGTAAAAGTCATAGCCGCTGGTGCCATAGTCCAGGTCGGCGCGGGTGAAGGAGGTGGTGCCGCTGTAGAGGCGCCCGGGGAACGTGGTGTAAGAGGCGGGGGCACTGAACTCCACATAGAGGATGTTGTAGGCGGCGCTGCCGTATATCGACTGGAAGGCGGAGTTAAAGTCGCTGGCCCGGAAGGTGACCTCCTTGCCCGGGGCCACGGCGTAGGCCACCTCGCCGCTGGCGACGCCGCTGACCTTCAGCTCCAGCGTGCCCTGGACAAAGTTGGTGCCGCAGAAGGCGCGGTAGGTGATATTCAGAGTGTCGCTCTTGGCGCCGTCGGGGGCCCGGAGGGACAGGTCGTTGACACGGTTGCTGGAACCGCTGTAGGAGTAAGAGGAGGTCTCCAGCGTGCTGCGGCTAAGCTCGGTGCTGCCGCTGTAGATCTTGGCGCTGAAGTTGGAGTAGTTGCCGGAGACGGAGGGGAAGGACACGCGGTCGATCTCACCGGAGGGGAACTTGGCCCGGTAGGCGGCCTGGAATTTGGAGGCCTCGAAGTAGGTGGTCTTTCCGGGGGCCACGGTGATGGTGATGGTGTCGCCCGCGGCCTGGTTGGTGATATAGACGTAGCCGGAAACCGTGTTCTGGTAATTGTCTTTCGCGGTGTAGTTTAAGAAATAGGAATCCGTGGAGGAGCCGGACAGGAACGTCATGGCGAGAATCTGGTTCTGGCTATAGGGGACGGCTGTGGCGACAGCGGTGCCGTTGGCCTGTGTGCTGCTGGTGTAAAGCGTGCCGGTGTTGCTGCCGCCCAGAACGTTAAAGATCACCGTGGGATTGGTGAGGCCAAAGGAGGAGGACTTTTCGCTGATATGGGTCCAGAGGCTGTAACCAATGTTGGTGGTGGCGTTGATGCTGCCGGTCTGGTTAGTGGCGTTTACTCTGTAAATTGCGTAAAAAGTGGTGGGGGCGGAGAAGGTCATGCTGTTAATGGTGTCAGTTTGCAGCAGATTGGTCTGACCGGCATAAAGGGAACCGGAGGTGTTCTGCTGCCAGCCCATAAAGGTATACCCGCCGGTTTTGCTGGGGGAGGCGATTTTGGTGGGAAGGCTTTGGTTGGCAGGCACGGTTTGGGTTGCAATTGCAGTGCCGCCGTTGGTGTTGAAGGCCACGGCATTGCCGGCAACAGGCGTGTAGCCACAGAGTGTACACACACCGTTTACAATATTGTGGGCTCCTTGAATCGTTTTCTGGCAGAGAGAGCACTGTCCGCTGTGCGCGGTGTCATTCTGCACCCAACTGGAGACATTGTGCTGCAATTGAGGAATCGCCTGTACATTATCCACCTTATTGCAGGTCTTGCACTGCTGATAGGTGCTTCCGGGTTTTTCGCAAGTAGCGAGTTCAGTTTTGGATTCCCAGTCATGTGCGCCGGTAGCGGGAATTTCGACAGTGCTGATCGTATATCCACAGTCGGAACAGGTTACTTTTTTGAAACCAGCCTCTCCACAGGTTGCGGGGTGTTCTTCAGTCTTTGTTGTGTGGCTGGCCTTGATTTCCTGTTGGCACACCGTGCATGTATACCAATGAGAATCAGAATTTGTCAACCAGGTGCCACTTCGAGTGTGCCCATTCGCACACGGATTTTCAGGTGTCCCTGGGTCTGTCGCCGGAGGGGTCTGAGAAGGATCTCCTCCAATCTCTGTTCCAGTTGTTTCATCCGGTGTCGTCTCTTTGGGAGTCACCACCGGAGAATCTGGGATATCTTTCGTAAGGTCTCCGGGCTCCCATGCCATCGCCGCAGGCATCAGGCTGATGAGCATGACCAGCGTCATAAGAAACGCGGACACTCGTTTTTTCCATAATCCGTTCATTAAGATTCCCTCCATATAAAGTCGGATTGTAAGGCTTGTCTTGCTGCATAAGATATCTCCCTATACCATAGCCAAAAATGCCCTGCAATTCATGAACAAATTGTGAACAAGAGGCAACAATTCTGTATCAGATTGGAAACGGGGCGGAAACAGGGGGTGGTAAATATTGGACTTCCCGCCGGAAAAAGGTTTTTCTTTACAAATAAATCCCTCTCCGATATAATGATATGGTTAAAGAGATTTGGAAGAACGGAGAAACGCCATGGCTTTGATCGAATACGACGCCTATAAGCAAAAGCTCCGGGAGCTGCGCCCGGAGCTCGACAAGCTGTCCGCCGCCCTGGATATTGACAGCGCCCGGCAGGAGGCCGCGCGGCTGGAGGACGAGACCGCCCAGGACGGGTTCTGGAGCGATCTGGAGCGGTCGCAAAAGGTGCAGCAGCGGCTCAAGCAGCTGCAAAACAAGATTGCCCGGCAGCAAAAGCTCCTCACCGCCTGGGAGGATTTAACGGCCCTGTGCGAGATGGGGCAGGAGGCCGAGGACGGGGAGATTCTGGAGGAGCTGAAAACGGAGTACGCCGCCCTGGAGGGTCAGGTGGAGGAGACCCGCATGACCACCCTCCTCTCCGGCGAGTATGACAGCTCCAACGCCATTTTGCAGTTCCACGCCGGGGCCGGCGGCACCGAGGCCCAGGACTGGGCCCAGATGCTCTACCGCATGTACACCCGCTGGGTGGAGCGGAAGGGCTTCACCTATAAAATCCTGGACTACGAGGACGGGGACGAGGCGGGCATCAAGTCCGCCGCCATCTCCATCGAGGGGGAAAACGCCTACGGCCTTTTGAAGAGCGAAAACGGCGTGCACCGGCTGGTGCGGGTCTCCCCCTTTGACGCCAACGCCCGCCGCCAGACCTCCTTCGCCGCCGTGGAGGT
>CATNDT010000160.1 GCA_950097035.1 uncultured Oscillibacter sp. | reverse complement strand
GGATCGTCGTGGGTGGTGCTGCGGCAGGTCTCCACGGCCCCCTCGTCGTCGCAGGCCACGTCCACGATCATAGACCCGCGCTTCATCAGCTTCAGGTCTTCACGGTAGATAATGTGATCTTTGCGCTCCTTGGCCCACTGGATTCCGTTGACAATCACATCAGACTCCCGCAGGCACTTTTCAAGGTTTGTCCGGTTGGAAATCATGAAACTCACATTGGGCAAATACCGCTTGGCCTCCAGCATCACGTCCATGTTCACGTCCAGAATCCGCACCTCGTTCCCAAGACCGCAGGCCAGTTCGGCAACGCCGGTCCCGATATTGCCGCAGCCGAGGCAGGTAATCACAGGCCGCTCCACGCCGGCCACGTTGGCCAGCAGCTTTCCCGGGCCGCCGTTCACCGCCTGCATATAGTGCAGCGCCGCCAGAAAGCCGCCCTTGCCTGCCAGCTCGCTCATGGGACGCAGCATCGGGAATCGGCCGTTCTCATCCTGCACGTCCTCATACGCCACGGCGGACACGCGGCTGTCCAGCAGCACGTCCGTTTCCTCCGGGTGGGCGTTGGAGTGGATGTAGGTAAACAGGATCTTGTCGCTGGCCATCCACTTGTATTCCTGCGGAAACAGCTCTTT
The DNA here is from genome assembly GCA_950097035.1 of uncultured Oscillibacter sp. Lineage (GTDB taxonomy): Bacteria > Bacillota > Clostridia > Oscillospirales > Oscillospiraceae > Oscillibacter. The sequence continues at coordinate 5,001 of CATNDT010000160.1, read as the reverse complement.
TACCTTGTAGTAGAGCTCCGACTTCTGCCAGACCGTCTCGCAGTCAGCGATGACCGCGCCGGCCGCCTCATACTCGGCGTCGGAAAATCCGCTGCCCATGCCGGCCCCCGCCTCAACATATACGGTGTGCCCGTGCCGCACGATCTCCTCCACCGTGGCCGGAACGGCCGCTACACGGTACTCGTTGTCCTTTACCTCTTTCAAAACGCCAATTACCATTTTGTAAAACCCCTTTCTCTAACCGGTCTGTTCTTTACGCACACAAAGTCTCTTCCTGCGTGATACAAAAGACTCTCACCTCTTTTGTATTTTACATTGTATACAATACAGAGTTCAATGTCAATTATTTTAGCAAAAATCAAAAAAAGTCTGGTGAATATACCAATTTATATTTTCGGTTTTCTATATTGTATACAATTTTGTGTTTTTATAATTGACTTTTCCATCGGGGCAAAATATAGTATATACAAACATATGGCGTTCTCTCCCCGTTTATTGCCATATTATTTCGATTCTTTGGAGGGGTCCTCATGACGACAAAACAACCTGTAATCGCGATCCTCCGCTGGGAGAGCGGACATGTTCCGCAGGGACTGATGCAGCTGGAGACCATGGCCGGCAACAGCACAAATCCGGCGTCCTATCCCTTCCCCGTCAAGCTGGTAGAGGTGCCCGGCGCAAATACGGACACGGTGATCCTGCACCCCAGCCAGAAACTGCTGGAGGATATGATCGCGCTCTCCCGCAAGCTGGTGGCCGAGGAGGGTATCCGGGCCATCACCACCAGCTGCGGCTTTAACGCCATCTTCCAAAAGGCCCTGGCGGAGGCGGTAGATGTCCCCGTATTCTCCTCTTCCCTGCTGCAGGTCCCCTTTGTACAGCAGCTGGTGGGACAAAACCGCGCCGTTGGCGTACTCACCGCCAGCAAATCCTCCCTCACCCGGGAGCACATGCGGGCCTGCGGCATCACGAAGGAGATGAACGTGGTGGTCATGGGACTTGAAAACGCGCCGGAGTGGAGCAAAATTTTCACCCGGCCGGACACTCCCTTCAACATGGAGACCGTCTCCCAGGAGATTCTGGACGTCGCCCGGGATGGCGTCCGCCAGCACCCGGAAATCGCCGCCATCGTTCTGGAGTGCACCGATCTTCCCCCCTATGCAGCGCGCATCCGCCGCGAGCTGAATCTGCCTGTCTTCGACTTCAATTCCATGATGGGTCACGTGGCCATAGCGCTCTCGCAGGTCAACCTGTATGAGCCCCTTTTAAAATAAGGGGAACCGTTGCTTATTAGTTGCATGCAAAAACACACCGGAATCGGCTTTTAGCAGCCGGTTCCGGTGTGTTATATAATTGAAAATAAAAATCAAACATGCCGGGCCTTGTAAATATCATCCTGCCCCAGATGGATGTCGTCCAGCAGTGCGGTGACGCCCTTTTCCTCATCCCTGTCACAAAATGCCTCATAAATACGCCGGTGGATCGCCAGAGAGCGAAGATTGCTGGTTGAATTATCCCAAAACAACAGATAGGTGGACACCTTGTTGTGCAGCTCGTTGAGATATTTCTCATAGTAGGGGTTCCGCGCCTCCACGGCGATGACCCAGTGAAACTCCCGGTTGAGTTCAGCATATTCCACCATGTTAAACTTCTTTTCCAGCTCCTCCTGCCGCCGCAGAATATCCCGCATCCACTCGATGCTCTCCTCGCTGCGGTGCTGGACCGCCGCACGGAAGGCCCCCGTCTCCAACAGCATCCTCAACTCATACACCTGGCAGAGGTCCGTCATAGAGGGCTTGGCCACAAAGGACCCCCGGTTAGGCTGCTGGTCGACCATTCCCTCATAGCTTAACCGCAGCAGCGCCGTGCGGATCGGAGTGCGGCTGATTCCCGTCTCTCTGGAGATGTCCTCTTCAATAATGCGGTTTCCGGGATAGAGTTCTTTGGTGACGATCATCTTTTTGATATAGTCATACGCCTGATTTACGGGACTATACTGTTTCATCTTCTCCTCCAGAATCCCATTACGGATTTTTCAACTGTATGCCGCAGCCGGTCAACTGTCCGCGCCCTCGTTTTTTTATTATTATATCTGATTGTCACCAAATGTCAACTTTTCGATTTTCCGCCGCCCGGTCCGTGCGCCGCGCGGCGGTTCACTCCGCCTCCCGGTACCGTTTTGGGCAGTAAAACACCGCTATGCGCATCCACGGTTCTCCGCCCTCCGGCCCTTTCAAATCACAGTCAAGATAAAAATCGCCCAGGATAAATCTGGCTACCGGCTCATACAATACGCGGGTCTCCTTTGTACCCAGGTGGACGACCCCAACGCCGAAGCACCGGTCAAGATCCTGCGGCAAAAGCGCATTCAGGCATTCCGCGCACAAAAAGACCGCTGCTTTCTGAACGTCCAGCTCCGCGTCATCGTAAAAATTCAGTGTGACGTCGGCGTATCCCCTGTCGTGGTCCACCAGCATACTGGCGGAGAACTCGCCGTCCCTGCTTCCGCCGCCTCCAAAAGACCAAAAGCCGGCATACTCCTCGATCATCTCACCGGTTGCCCGGTCATAGCGGTTGATCTCAACCGGTTTGACAGTAAAGGTGTTGAGACTGACCAGCGCAATGTTGTTCTGGCCCTGCCAGAAAGGGACAAGGTCCTCCAGGCCGTCTCCGCACAGGCAGCAGTCCCCGGCCGGGGTGTCAGAGGCGTAAACCGTTTTCTGGTCGGGCGCACGGCTGTTCTCCCCCGTTCCGCACCCCGGCAGGACCAGCAGCAACAGGACAAGAGCGACTGTAGATTTTTTCATAACACTTCCCCTTTACATATATTTATATGTATTATACGCGAATTAATAGGTTGAATCAATACATAGTATTATACGTATGATACGCTTCGTGGAAAAGGGGGGAGCGTGTTGAAACAAGTGATGGATTTATTCCGGGAACTGCGTGAAGACCACGACAACTCGCAAAGCGACATCGCTTCCGTTTTGGGAATTTCACAGCAGCATTATTCCAAATATGAGACTGGGGAATATGAATTACCCCTGCGGCACTTTATTACGCTGGCAGAGTACTACAATGTATCCGCAGATTATTTGATTGGCCGGTGCTCCTACAACGAAAAGAAACCTCTGGATATGGTTTATATTACCCGCGATTGTTCCTGCGAAAAACTGATACAGGACATACTTTGTTTGAGTGAACACGGAAGAAACTCGGTCATAGAGTATATAGCGCTTCAAAAGCTGCGGGAAACAAAGACATGACTTTCTTCGCATCATCCAAAATATAAGCGAGCCCCGGATGCGCTTCTCCAGAAGCACATCCGGGGCCTTCCCGTCATTTGGGCCCTGTCACTGAATGCCGTTGACCTTGTAATCCTGGTCCTCCACCGCCTTTTTCAGCGCCTCGTCCGCAATGGTCCCGGACAGCGTAACCACGGCGGTACCCGTCTCGTGGCTTACGGCGGCCTCCGCCACCTCCGGCAGCGCCTCCAGGGCCTTTTTCACCCGGGCCTCGCAGTGGGCGCACATCATGCCCTCGATCTTCATAGTCTTCTCCATTGTCGTCTCCTCCTTGTGTTGGACCTTCGTCCTGATTTTTCTATCCCTGCCCGCGTTCCGAATGTCAAAGAAATTCAGCCGCAGGGCGTTGGAAACCACACAAAAGCTGGAAAGGCTCATGGCCGCCGCGCCAAACATGGGGTTCAGCGTCAGTCCCAGGGGGATGAACAGCCCGGCCGCCAGGGGAATGCCGATCGTATTATAGAAAAACGCCCAGAAGAGATTCTGGTGAATATTCCGCAGCGTGGCCCGGCTGAGGCGGATGGCTGCCGGCACGTCGGAGAGGCGGCTTTTCATCAGCACCACATCCGCCGCGTCGATGGCCACGTCCGTGCCGGCGCCGATGGCGATGCCGGTGTCCGCCCGGGTGAGGGCCGGCGCGTCGTTGATGCCGTCACCCACCATGGCCACCTTCCCCTGCGCCTTCAATCTGCGGATGACGCTCTCTTTGCCGTCGGGCAGCACACCGGCGATGACCTCGTCCACCCCGGCCTGGCGGCCGATGGCCTTTGCGGTGCGCTCGTTGTCCCCCGTCAGCATCACCACCCGAATGCCCATATTTCGCAGCTCCCGGATGGCCTGGGGACTGTCCTCCTTCATCACGTCCGCCACGGCAATCACACCCGCAAGCGCTCCCTCCCGGCTGAAAAACAGCGGCGTTTTCCCCTGCTCAGCCAGGGCCTCCGCCTGGACTTTCATCCCGTCCGGCACCTGGGCGCGGCCACTGATAAAGCCGTAGTTGCCGCCGTCCAGCCGCTGCCCGTTCCACACGGCGGTAAGGCCGTTGCCGGGCAGGGCCTGAAAGTCCGCCACCTCTTCCGGCGGCAGGCCCTCCTCCGCCCCCCGGTGCAAAATTGCTCTTGCCAACGGGTGCTCGCTTCGCTGTTCCAGCGCACAGGCCAGGCGCAGCAGCTCCGCCGCCTTCACGCCGGGAGCGGGCAGGAGATCCGTCACCCTGGGCTCTCCCCGGGTGATGGTGCCGGTCTTGTCCAGGGCCACGACCTCCGTCCGGCCCGCCGCCTCCAGGGAGGCCGCCGTCTTAAACAGAATGCCGTTTTTAGCCCCCATGCCGTTGCCCACCATAATGGCCACCGGCGTGGCGAGACCCAGGGCGCAGGGGCAGGAGATCACCAGCACAGAGATGCCCCTGGCCAGGGCGAAGCCCACGCCCTGGCCCAGCAGCAGCCACACCGCCGTGGTCACGGCGGCCACGGCGATCACCGCCGGAACAAACACGCCGGAGACCCGGTCCGCAATTTTGGCGATGGGGGCCTTGGTGGCCGCCGCGTCGCTGACCATCTGGATGATCTGGGAGAGGGTGGTGTCCTCTCCCACCCGGGTGGCCCGGCACTTGAGGAAGCCGGACTGGTTCACCGTGGCGGCGGACACGCCGTCCCCCGGGGCCTTGTCCACGGGGATGCTCTCCCCGGTGAGG
>CATNDT010000159.1 GCA_950097035.1 uncultured Oscillibacter sp. | reverse complement strand
GCGGAGGAGCTGGGCACGGACATCACAGGCATCCGGATCGTATCCATGAAAAAACTGTAAGAGGAAAAAGGAGAGAGCAACATGAAAAAGTACAGAGTCACCGTCAATGGCACGGCCTATGAGATCCAGCTGGAGGAGCTGACCGGCGCCGCCCCTGCCCCTGCCGCCGCTCCCGCCGCTGCCCCGGCTCCGGCTGCCGCCGCCCCTGCCGGAGGCGAGCAGGTCACCAGCCCCATGCCCGGCACCATTCTGGACATCAAAGTCGCCCAGGGCGCCGCGGTGAAGAAGGGCGATGTGCTGATGATTCTGGAGGCCATGAAGATGGAAAACGAGATCATGTGCCCCTGCGACGGCAAGGTTGCCTCGATCAACACCTCCAAGGGCGCCGCGGTGGAGTCCGGCACGTTGCTGTGCGTCATCCAGTAAGCGGCTGGAGGGTAACGTATGGAAGCTATTCTGGATTTTGTAAACAGCTCGGGATTCGCGCTGTTTACCCAGGGGGATAACTGGAAGTGCCTTTTGATGCTGGTCATCGCCTGCGGCCTTCTTTACCTGGGTATCGTGAAAAAGTTCGAGCCGCTGCTGCTGGTGCCCATTGCCTTCGGCATGCTCATTACCAACCTGCCCGGCGCCAACATGTACCATGAGATCTTCTTTGCGGGCGGACATATCCACTGGGATCTCATCGGCGGCGCACCCGTCACCCAGGCCTTTCTCAACGAGCTGGCCGCGGTGGATGTTTCCGACGCAGTTCTGGCAACCGCCACCGTGGGTCAGGCCATCACCCCGGGCCTCATCGACATTTTGTATCTCGGCGTAAAACTGGGCATCTATCCCTGCCTTATCTTTATGGGCGTGGGCGCCATGACCGACTTCGGCCCCCTGATCGCAAACCCCAAGAGCCTGCTGCTGGGCGCAGCCGCGCAGCTGGGCATCTTCATGACCTTCGTGGGCTGCCGCCTTTCCGGCATCTTCTCCTCCGCCCAGGCCGGCTCCATCGGCATCATCGGCGGCGCGGACGGTCCAACGGCCATCTACGGCGCCACCATGCTGGCTCCTGAGTTGCTTGGCCCCATTGCTGTGGCGGCATACAGCTATATGGCTCTGGTGCCGGTCATTCAGCCCCCCATCATGCGTCTTCTGACCACTGAGGAAGAGCGGAAGATCGTTATGAAGCCTCTGCGCCAGGTCTCCAAAACCGAGAAGATCGTCTTCCCCATTATGGTGGCCATGTTCGTGGCTCTGCTGGTACCCTCCGCCGCCCCGCTGATCGCCTGCCTGATGCTGGGCAACCTGTTTAAGGAGTGCGGCGTGGTGGAGCGCCTGAGCAAAACCGTGCAGAACGAGCTTATCAACATTGTCACCATCTTCCTGGGCGTGTCCGTGGGCGCAACGGCCACGGGCCGGACCTTCCTCAGCCTCCAGACCATTGCCATCATGCTGATGGGTATTGTGGCCTTCGGCTTCGGCACTGCCGGCGGCGTGGTTCTGGCCAAGATCATGAACCTGTTCCTCAAGGAAAAGATCAATCCTCTCATCGGCTCCGCCGGCGTCTCCGCCGTGCCCATGGCCGCCCGGGTCTCTCAGGTTGAGGGCCAGAAGGCCAACCCCAGCAACTTCCTCTTGATGCACGCCATGGGCCCCAACGTGGCCGGCGTCATCGGCTCCGCCATTGCGGCGGGCGTGATGATCTCCTTGTTTGGTTAATTAGGAGGTAGACAATATGGCTATGGAATTTCTCTCTAAGAAACCTCTGTATATCACCGATACCATCCTCCGCGATGCCCACCAGTCCCAGGCGGCCACCCGTATGCGGGTGGAGGATATGCTCCCCGCCTGCGAGGTGCTGGACTCCATCGGCTACTGGTCGCTGGAGTGCTGGGGCGGCGCCACCTTCGACTCCTGCATGCGCTTTTTGAACGAAGACCCCTGGGAGCGGTTGCGGAAACTCCGCAAGGCCCTGCCCAACACCAAGCTGCAGATGCTCTTCCGGGGTCAGAACATCCTGGGCTACAAGCACTACGCCGACGACGTGGTGGACGCTTTTTGCCGCAAGTCCATTGAAAACGGCATCGACATCATCCGCATCTTCGACGCGCTGAACGACGTGCGAAACCTGGAGCAGGCCATTAAATCCACCAAGAAATACGGCGGCATGGTGGAAGCCACCCTCTCCTACACCATCTCCCCCATCCACAACGAGGAGTACTTTGTCAAGCTGGCCCGGGAGCTGGAGCAGATGGGCGCAGACGTGATCTGCGTAAAGGACATGGCAAACCTGCTGCTGCCCATGGACGCCTACTCCCTGGTAAAGCGGTTGAAGGAGACGGTGAAGATCCCCATCCACCTCCACACCCACAACACCACCGGCACCGGCGACATGGTGTATCTTATGGCGGCCTACGCCGGCGTGGACATTGTGGACACCGCCCTCAGCCCCCTGGCCAACGGCACCTCCCAGCCCGCCACCGAATCTCTGGTGGCCACCCTCCAGGGCACTGCGCGGGACACCGGGCTGGACCTCACCAAAATGAGCGAGGCGGCGGCCCACTTCCGCAAGGTGGCCCAGCGCCTCAAGGAGCAGGGCTCCCTGGACCCCAAGGTCCTGAATGTGGACACCAACACCCTGCTCTATCAGGTGCCCGGCGGCATGCTCTCCAACCTCATCTCCCAGCTGAAGCAGGCCGGGAAGGAGGAGAAGTATTACGACGTGCTGGCGGAGATTCCCAGGGTCCGCAAGGACTTCGGCTATCCCCCACTGGTCACCCCCACCAGCCAGATCGTGGGCACCCAGGCCGTGATGAACGTGGTGGTGGGCAAGTACAAGACCTTCCCCAAGGAATCCAAGGGCCTTTTGAAGGGCGAGTACGGCCGGCTGCCCGGCGAGGTCAGTGAGGAGGTCCGGGCCCTGGCCGGCATTAAGCCGGAGGAGGTCATCACCTGCCGCCCGGCGGACCAGCTGGAGCCGGAGGTGGAGAAATACCGCCAGGAGTTCAAGGACATCGCCAAGAGCGACGAAGACGTGCTCTCTCTGGCCCTGTTCCCCCAGGTGGCCCCCAAGTTCCTGGCCTGGCGGGACGGTCCCCACGACGAGACTGCGCCCCCGGCGGCAGCGCCGAAGGCGGCCCCCGCGGACCCCAACGCAGTGCGGGAGCTGTATGTGGAGTTTAAGGGCTGACCGCCCATCCAAAAGAGGAGCGGCATTCTTTTGAATGCCGCTCCTCTTTTTTTACCACCTGCTGCTCAATTCATAGGTGTCAACGCTCAACTCCAGCGTGTCCAGCACCTGGCCGCTCCGGTCATACAGCGTCACCTTTACCGGCACATCCACATGGAGCCAGCTGAAACCGCCGCTGGTGTCCTCCGTGCTGTAGCCGCGATACCAGCTCTTCGCCGCCTCCTCCAGGCCGTACCCGCTCTCCGGCACATTGTAATACCAGCCCCCGTACTCCCCACGGTACCAGAAGGAGAACAGCGCGCCGTTTACCTTTTCCCCCTGATAGGTAAAGGTCCTCCGCTCTCCAAAGGTAGTCTGAAAGATCTCCGTCTCCGGGTCCATGATCCGGGTGGTCTTTTCCACCGTCACCTCCGCGACGGCGGACTCCACGTTTTCAAAGTTTCCCGCCACATACAGCGTTCCCTCCCGGGCTGTGCAAAAGGTGCCCCGCCCTATTTTGGCGCCCCGCCGCAGCTCCGGCCGCACCTGGAAAAAGTGGCGGCTGTAGTTGGTGTAGAGAAAGGTGTCGCCGGACCGGGCAAGCAGATAGGTGTCATGCCAGCCGAAAAACTCCTCTGAGTAGTTGCGGTAGCTTCGCTCCACCAGCAGCGGCTCCAAATCCGAGAGGAGATACCGCCGCTCCGCCCGGTCCAGCATCCCCCGGACGGTATAGGGCGGAAAGCCCAGCATCACATACACCGCCAGACCCAGCAGCAAGCACAGCGCCAGATTCCGCGCCGTCTTCTGCCCCCGATTCAGTCTCATAGCGATTCCTCCCACTCCAGATGCAGCGTCCAACTGCCGCCGCCCATGGGATAGGAGATCTCCACCCACCGGGGCGGCGCGTCCAGCACCAGCTCCACCGTATGGCTGTAGCGCATCCAGCCGGAGGAATTGTTCGTATACCGCCAATAGCGGCTTTCCGGCCATTTGGACGTGAGGAAATCAAACTCCTCCAGGGGCACCTCCCCCTGATGGTCCCGGTAAGTGAAGCGCCAGGTGCTCACGCCGTTTTCCGCGGCCAGCGGGTCCCGCATTTTCAGCCACAGGCGGACCTCCACCACGGTGTGACCGTCCCGCTCCGTCACCTCCCCCGGCGCGGCCCAGAGGGTGCCGTGCTCCAGCTCCACCTTTTCCGCCGACGCGGGCGGCTCCGTCCAGTTCAGCTCCCTGCGGGTCCGTTCCACCAGCTGCGGCAGTCCCGCGGTGACAAACAGCGTCACCGCAGCCAACACCGCCATACCCAGCAGCAGCCCCCGGCTGGCCTCCCAAAGCCAGCCCAGCCAGGGCTTGTGGACCCGGTCCAGGGCCCTGCCCACCGTTTGGGCGTCTCCCATGGCGGCCAGGGACCGCCGGGCCGCCAGCTCCGGCTCGTAGTGCAGCCGCTCCAGATCCCGGCAGCGGTCCTCGTAGTGGGCCCGCAGCTTCCGGGCAATGGCCTTCCGGTCCGGCCGGAAGCGGACGCATCCGCACACGGCGTCGCACCAGACCTGAAATTCATTCCGCATGGCGCCGCCTCACGCCAGTGACGCGCCGTGAATCACGGCGTTGACCTGCTCCGTAAAGGCACTCCACTCCTCTTTTTTTGCGTCCAGCGCCTTCAGGCCCTTTTTCGTAATGCGGTAGTACTTCCGCACCCGGCCGTCGGTCTCCTTCTCCCGCACGGTCACCAGCCGCTCCGCCTCCAGACCGTGGAGGATGGGGTACAGCGTCCCCTCCTTCAGCTCAAAGGTCTTGTTGGACCGGCGGGCCAGCTCCGTAATCATCTGGTAGCCGTACATCTCCTCCTTTGCCAGCAGGGACAAAATCAACAGCGTGGTACTGCCGCTCATCAAGCTCTTGTCAATTTTCATCGGCGATCTCTCCTCTCTCCTCCGCCCCGGATAGTTCCGGTAGCGGCCACATGGTCTTCTCCCAGGTCCCCAGGGTGTTTCCCGCCCCATCGTAAAAGGTCACGGCGATCTCAGCGGCAAAATCCATGTCTCCGCGCCTGTCCCGGAGGGACACCAGCCCGTTCAGCGCCATCTCCTCCCCCACCCGCAGATGCGCCTGCGGTAAAAACAACCGTCCGCAGCCGCAGGAACGCCTCCTCCAAAAAACGCGCCTGCTCCGTCTGATAGGCGGTCATGTCCGTCGGGCTGTAGTTTTGCTCCCGGGCGATCCCCACCCGGTCCGGCCAAAACCGCACGCAGGCGCACACCGCGTCGCTCCACACCTGAAATTCGTCCTGCATAGCCGCGCCCTCTATACCTTGGTCATCTAGGCTCATTATACATAGATGATCAAGGCGTGTCAAGACAGGTTCCCTTTTTAAAACCGGCCCTGGATCCCTTGGCGTAACCGCGCCAAAGGATGCGACAACAAAAGAAGAGACACACTCCTTCGAGTGTGTCTCTAAATGTTGGCGCCACCTATTTTTCCGGGCCGTCGCCAGCCAAGTATCGTGGGCAGGAA
>CATNDT010000158.1 GCA_950097035.1 uncultured Oscillibacter sp. | reverse complement strand
GCTCCGCTCCCGCTCAGACCGGCTCCGACGGCGGCGTGCAGGCCACCGAGACCAACACCGTGGCCGTGGGCGCCGTGGTCATCGCCCGGGACGATGTGCCCGAGGAGGATATTTACGCCTTCGTCTCCACCATCTTTGAGAATACGGACGCCATCACCGAGCAGCACGCCAAGGGCGGCGAGCTGGACCTGGACTTTGCGGCTTCCGTCACCTCCGTGCCCTATCACCCCGGCGCGGCCCGCTATTTTTCTGAAAAGGGCAAGGATGTCGCCGCGGTGAAGGACGGCGCAGGCGTCGGCAGCTCCAAGGCCCTGACTTTTGGCACCGGCGGCGAGTCCGGCACCTATTACGCCTTCGGCGGCGTTTTGTCCAGCTATGTCTCCAACAACGGCGGTGTGTCTGTCACCGCGGTTACCTCCGGCGGCTCCAAGGCCAATATTGAGGACCTGGCCGCCGGCGACGTGCAGCTGGCCTTTGTCCAGTCTGATGTTATGAGCTATGCCTATAACGGTGAGCGCCTGTTCGACAGCGCCGTCACCGGCTTCTCCGTGGTGGCCTCCCTGTACATGGAGCAGGTGCAGATCGTCACCACCAATCCCGACATCAAGTCGGTCGCAGACCTTGCCGGCAAGTCCGTCTCCGTGGGCGACCGGGGCTCCGGCGTGTGGTTCAACGCCGTGGATGTGCTCAACGCCTATGATATCGACGTGGATTCCGGCATCAGCCCCGTGTACCAGAGCTTTAGTGACAGTGCCGAGAGCCTAAAGGACGGCAAGATCGACGCTGCCTTCATCGTGGCCGGCGCGCCCACCAACGCCATTGTAGACCTGGCTACCAGCGGCGCGGTGTATCTGGTGAGCCTGGATGAGGCCCATACCGGCGCTCTGCTGGACGCCTCCCCCTATTACAGCGCTTACACTATCCCCGCCGGGACCTATTGATCCGAAAACCTTAACCGGCAAGGAGCGCGTCACGCGGTCCTTGCCGTGTTGAAAGGGCGGTACGGCTTCGCCGCTCTTTCAACACGGCAAGACGTAAATCCAAGGAGGTCTTCATATGAGTGAAAAAGACAAAAACGCCCTGCCGGATGTTGAGATCGGCACGGCAGCTGAAATGGAAGAGGTCATGCGGAAATATGACCGGGAATCCGCCACCCGTATCTGGGAGGGGAGGCCCAAGCTGGTGGTCCGGGTGGTCATGGCTCTTTTCTCGCTGTACTGCATCTGGTCCACTCTGTACAGCACGGCGGATATGCCCATCCGCCTTTCGGCATTTCTGGGACTGATTATCGTGATGGGATATTTGACCTATCCCGCCCACAAGGATCATGTCCGTCCCAACGCCATGCCCTGGTATGATATCGTGCTGATGCTCCTGGGCGCCGGATCCTTTTTTTACTACTGTCTGCATTATAAGGCGCTGGTTATGGTGATTACCAGCGCGTCGAAGATCAACCCCGGCTCTGAAAACGCCATTGACGGCGCGTGGTTCTATGTGATTTTGGGCATCGTTGGGATTCTGTGCCTGGCAGAACTGTGCCGCCGGTGCGTGGGCCTGCCGATTTTGTTTGTGGTGGGCGCGCTGCTGATCTACACCTTTGCCAGCGGCCAGAATCTGGGCCGGGTAATCTACACCCTCTTTTACGGCACTTCCGGCGTAATGGCGACGCCCATTCAGGTTTGTGCCAAGTTTATCGCTGTGTTCATCATCTTCGGCGCGTTTTTAGAGCGCACTGGCATCTCTAACTTCTTTATCGACCTTGCCAACTCCGCCGCGGGCAGCACCTCCGGCGGCCCCGCCAAGGTGGCGGTGATTTCCTCCGCCCTGTGCGGCATGGTGTCCGGCTCTTCCGTGGGCAACACCGTCACCACCGGCTCTGTTACCATCCCCATGATGAAGAAGACCGGTTACCGGGGCGAGTTTGCCGCGGCGGTGGAAGCCGCCGCCTCCACCGGCGGCCAGATCATGCCCCCCATTATGGGCGCGGCGGCCTTTTTGATGGCGGACTATATGGACACCACCTACGCCAACGTGGCTCTCAAGGCAATTTTGCCGGCCCTTCTCTATTTCACCGGAATTTTCCTGGCCGTTCACCTGGAGGCCAAGCGGCTGAATCTGAAGGGGATTCCCCGGGAGCAGCTGCCGAAGTTCACGGTTTTGATCCGCAGCATCTATCTCCTGCTGCCGCTGGTGGTGCTGGTGTGGCTGGTGGCAACCGGCGCGCGGACGCTGCAGTTCTCTGCCTCGGTGGCCATTGTTCTGGCTATTGTGGTGAGCCTGCCCCACATCTTTGCGGACAGCCGCGCCCAGCACGAGGAGGGCGGGGCGGTCCACGGCCTGAAAGAGATCGGCGCCATGATCGTCAACTCCCTGGAGGCCGGCGGCCGCAGCTGCATCACCGTGGCGGTGGCCTGCTCTATGGCGGGCATTGTGGCCGGCTGCATCACCGTGACGGGTCTGGCCTCCAAGCTCATCAACACGGTGGTGAACATCAGCAATATGATCCCAAATCCGGCGCTGTCCATGCTGATCGCCCTGTTTTTGACCATGCTGTGCTGTATTGTGCTGGGTATGGGTGTGCCCACCACCGCCAATTACTGCATTATGGCCTCCACCTGCGCGCCCATCCTCATCACCCTGGGCATCGGCAAGATCCCTGCCCACTTCTTTGTGTTCTACTTTGGCATCGTGGCGGATATTACCCCGCCGGTGGCGCTGGCTGCCTATGCCGGCAGCGCTATCGCCAAGTCGGACCCCATGAAAACCGGCATCAACGCCACCAAGCTGGCAATCGCGGCCTTCATCGTGCCCTATATCTTTGCCTTTAACCCCGCCATGCTGCTAATCGACACCGGCGCGGCGGACGTGGCGCTGATCGTGGTCTCCTCCCTCATCGGCCTTTTCGGCGTGGCGGCCGCCTTGAACGGCCACCTCTTCCGCAAAATCCATCCGATGTTCCGCGTGCTGCTGGTGGCGGGGGGATTGAGCATGATGTTTCCCGGTGTTTTCAGCGACGTGGTGGGCCTGGTGCTGGTTCTGGGCGTCGTTGCTGCACAAAGGCTGGGGGCAAAAAATGCCACGGCCTGAGAAAGGCCTGTCGCCAGCCGCAAAAATATCCACCTGCCTCTATGGGCGGCTATGTGATTTCAGGGAACGGTGTGACTTCGGTCATACCGTTCCCTCGTTTAATTCGTTGGTCCCTGTTAATCTTTTGGATGAATTTGCCGATGTAATAATACAATGGGAAATGGAAGCGGTCTAAAAAGTGGCTTGATAGACCGGTGCTCGGGGAATCTTCCTTTTGATTGTATTAAAAAAGAAAGTTGAGGGTGCTAACATGTCGATCAAGAAAAAGATCACTTCGCTCCTGTTCGGAAACCAATCTGAAACGGCAGAGGAGGCGAATCAGGCGGCGCCGGAATTTGTTGCCGAGAAAACGCCGGAAATTACAGACGCCTCTACCCTGACCAACCAATCTCTGCTGGAATTGCCTGCGGAACACCCCATCAACCGCCTCTATGACCGGAGGCGGCAGGAGGTCGGCTACCTGCCTTTCCCCCGGGTTTGCCTGGACGAGGATGAGGTGCTTCCGCCGGATATGGTGCAGCGAGAGGCACGCCGGCTGCAAACACTTTTGAAAAGCACCTGCGGCGCCCGCTTGAAAGCGGCCGCCGCCAAACCGGAGAGCGGCCTTAGGAAAAAGCGAAAGGATGTGAAATCGGAGGATGATCCCTCGCCCCCCGCCGCGCCTGTGCTGGACGCGTTTCCGTACTTTTTCCTGTCCTCTGACAAGCTCTATGCCTGGGTGATCGTATTTCCTCCCATCGGGAAGGGGAAGGAGCTGTCTCACGAGATGCTCCGCAGCGCGCTGGATGAGCAGGGGATCTCCTATGGTGTGGATACGCGCCTGACAGACCGGCTGCCCCACGATGAAAACCGGTATTTTAATCTTTTTCTCATCGCCAGGGGAAAGCCTGCTTTTGATGGGAAAAACGGGAATATTGTAGATAATTTTCCCCGGGTTATCGAGCGGGTGCTTGAGGCGGACGAATACGACCAGGTGGATTACACCGCCCTCAACCTGATACACAATGCAGAGCAGGGGCAGGAGATATGCCACATGGTCAAACCCACCGAGGGGGAGCCGGGCTATACCGTGCTGAACCAGGAGCTTCCCGCCAAAAGCGGCAAATCTGTTCCCTTTCCCAAGGGGAGGAATACGGAGATCAGCGAGGACGGGACCCAGCTGCTGGCCTCCATAGCGGGGCATGTGGAGTTTACCGGACACAGCTTTCAGGTTAAACCCGTGCTGGACATTCAGGGGAATGTGGACTTTTCCACGGGCAGTCTCAATTTCCTGGGCGACATCAATATTCAGGGCGACGTGTGCAGCGGATTTACCGTGCGGGCCTCGGGAAATATCCATGTGGGCGGCGTTGTGGAAGCCGGCAGCGTTGTGGAGGCCGGAGGCGATCTGGTTGTTGTCAAGGGTATTTTGGGCGATGGGATAACGACGATTCAGTCGCACAAGAGCGTTTTTTCAAAATATATAGAGAACGCCAGCATATGTGTGCGGGAGAATATACAGACAGACTGCATTGTTGGCAGCGGAATCTATTGCGGCGGAGAAGTGCTGGTGCGGTCCGGTCGGGGCGCCATCATGGGCGGCCGGATATGGGCGGCCCATAAAGTTTCCGCAAGAACCGTCGGCTCCCCGTCGGAATGTAAATCCTCCATCGTTCTGGGCGGGCACCCCTGTGTGATTTTTGAGCAGGAAGCCGCCCGGCGGGAGGTTAACGCGCTGGAGATGGAGCTGGAAAAGCTGGAGTGCCAGCCGGACAGCTCTGTGAAGTCCAGTCTCCTTGGAAAAGTGAAGATAAAGCTGGCCGCAGCTGAGCTGAAGCTGGACCGTGCCAGAAAGATGCTGGACGGCCAGACGGAGACAAAGGACGATGAGGACGGATGTCTGGAGTGCGACATTGCCTACCCCGGAACAAAAATTATCTTTGGGGAAGAGATGCTCCGCCTGCACCAGGAGGCGCGGTACTGTGCGATCAGGCTGATAGAGGATGAGATTGTGATCATGTAGCCGTCCGGGCGATGCGGCAAAACCATATGAGAGCTGTGCCGCAGAGCAGTTATGTCAAGACTAACAGAAAGAAGGAAGCTTTATGAAAAAACAACTTATGGTCGTAGATGATTCCCGCGTGATGGAGATGCAGATCTGCAAGCTGTTGGAGGGATCTGAATTTGAGGTGGCCGCTTACTGTGAAAATGGAGAGGAAGCGATCATCCGTTATGGGGAGCTTCGGCCGGATGTTGTAACGATGGATATCATTATGCCTGGGATTGACGGTTTGGAAACCGCCCAGATCATTTTGGAGGAGTACCCGGAGGCAAAGATCATTGTGGTGTCCTCTTTGAACGATGGTGATTCCCTTCATGAGGCGGAGGCCATTGGGGCAAAGACATTCCTCTATAAGCCGGTTGAGCGGGAGGAACTGCTTCACGCATTGGAAACGGCTATGGCATAACCAAAATACGGCCGGAGAGTGGGATTCATCCACTCTCCGGCCGTATTTTGTGCCCTGAAGGGCTATCTGCATACGCATCCTGACCGCGGGCGGGCGCATTGCCGCGCATTCAAAAATCCGGAAGCTCCGGCCCGGGCTCCAGCAGTGTGCCGGAGAGGTAAAACGCCTTAAAGGTGTCCAGCG
>CATNDT010000157.1 GCA_950097035.1 uncultured Oscillibacter sp. | reverse complement strand
CACAAACGAGCAAGCCGCTATGTCGTATTAGGTGAAATCTCACTTTCACCCTTTACAACATACATCTTTACAGGTCCGCCCGGAACAGGTCCATCAGGGCCGGGTCCAGCTCCAAAAGGCGGCAGACCCGCAGGGCGTCTCTGGGACAGGGGGCGCCGGGAGGGGCGCTTAGCAGGCGGTAGTCCATGCGCCGTGCAATGCGGCTGCGGGGGTCGTCCCCCTCGTCCCCGGCGGCCTCCCGCACAAGGCCCGCCACCTGATAGTGGGCCCCCGCCACATCGGACACGCCGTCGTAGTGGGTGGTCATCAGGGCAACACAGTCCAGCTGGCCCAGATACCGCACCAGCGCCCGGGCCAGGGCGGCCCCCTCCTGGGGATTGGTACCCCGGGCAAACTCGTCCAGAGCCAGGAAAAACCGCCGCCCCCTGGTGCGGTTCAGCAGCCGGTCCAGCAGGTGGACCTCCCGGCCGAAAGAGGAGAGCCCTCCGGAGCCCGGGCCGGTGTCCGCCAGGATGAGCGCCACCTCATGGAACAGGGGCAGCGCGGCAGACTGCGCAAATACGAAAAAGCCGTACTGGCACAGAAGAAGGCTCAGCACCGTGGCCCGCAGGGACACGGTTTTGCCGCCCATGTTGGCCCCCGTGATCACGGTGCACCCGGCGGAGAGCTCCAGGTCCAGCGGGATAAACTCCTCGCCCCGCTCACCCAGCTCCTCGGCCACCTGCGGGTGGCGCAGGCCGTGGAGGGAGAGGGCGCCCTGCCGCAAAAGGCCTGGCCGGACGCACCGGTAGCGCTTTGCCAGTTTCCCCTTGGCAAGAAACAGGTCCAGCCGGCCCAGGGCGTCCATATTGGCGTAAAAATCCGCCTGATAGGCCATGAGCCTTTGTGTCAGCATCCTCCGGACCTCCAGCTCAAGCTGGTCCTCTTTCACGGCCAGCTTCCGCCTCTGCTCCAGCAGGGCGGGCTGATCGGCCTCGCAGGCGGCGCGGATGGCCCGCTCCAGAGCGGCTTTTTCAGCCCGCAGGGGAGCGAGGCCCGGATGATAGGCGTCCGACACGGAGAAGGCGGGCAGTCGGCGGCCGTCCGGGTCCATCAGTTCCAGGGCCTCCGCCATGGAGGGGAAAGCCAGACCCTGAAACCGGGGCAGTTTGGTATAGGCCAGGGTCAGCTGCTCCAGAGTAACCAGGAAGTGTTTGATCTCAAAGAGCTCCACCAGGTCAAAGGGGTTGCCCGGGTCGCGGTCCAGAGAGCCGCGGATATCGTGAAACAGGGGCAGGCAGCGGGTCACGCCCCGGAGAGAGGCCGCCGCGTCTTTCAGAGAGGCCGGGTCCAGGCGGACGCTGCAGCAGGGCTCCGCCTCCTGGGCGGCGGCGCTGCCGCCGGCATTCCAAAGAGCCAGGGCCAGCGCCACATTGTCCAGCTCCTCCTCCAGCTCCGCCTCCTGGCCCGGTCCGTACCAGCGCAGAGAGCGGATGGCGGCGCGGCCAAAAGGGGACATGGGCGTCAGCCGCTCCAGCACCCATTGCAGGCCGGACTCCTCCCGCAGCTCATGAGTCAGTTCCATGGTTTATTCCTCCTCGTCGTTCACGTTTACCACCGGCAGGCTTAGGGCCTGGCGGAGGGCGTCTGAAAATGCGTCCGGCAAAAAGTGCCAGCCGTAGGCCGACCAGGGGTTGGCCCCCACGGCGGCGATGGAGAGTTCCCGGCGTACCGTCAGCTGGCCGCCTGCTCGGGTAAACAGGTCCAAAACGCCACGTCCGGCCAGAACATGGGTGGCGTCCGCGGCGGCCAGGGTAATGGGCGCGCCCCGCCGGGCCAGGGTTTTGAGCAGCGGGTCGGTGACGCCGCCGGCCACCCAAAGTACGCAGCGCTCCCGGGGGAGCTTGTTCCAGCGGGGGGCGCCGCCCTCATCTACAGGCAGGTCCCAGGGCTCTCCGTCAGGACCAAAGAGGGCGAAACGGTCCTGGCAGCCGTCCAGAGCGGCGCAGAGAGCGGCATTGCCCGGGCGCTTTGCGGCAAAGAGACGGCACACGTGGGCGGTTTCAGCCACCACGGCGGCCATGTCCCGATCCAGGGAGGCCCCGGTGCACAGAAGAGCGGTGCCCTCCACTCCGGCGCCGGCCAGGGATTTGCGCCCGGCGGCCCCGTCGATGAGCACCCGGTCCGCCCCCAGGGCAAAAAACTGGTCGCACAGGGGCTTCAGCTGTCCTGCGGCGGAGGGACCGGCCAGCTGGATATAGCCGTCCGACAGGGCGCGAAATACCGCTACCTCTCCCAGGGGGGTCATCACGCCGGTGAGGGCCGCGGCCTCCAGCGTGGCGTCGCACAGGCTCATCATGCCCCGGGCGGTGGCGAAGAGATCGCCCCGCTTGATATACAGGTCGGGTTTTTCCGTGCCGGTCACAAGGTCGGTGGCCTCGCCGTCCCGGCCCACGGAGGAAAGCCCCAGGCACTCGTTTTCCAGCTCGGCCATGAGGCGGCGCAAAGCGGTGGTTTTACCCGCGTTTTTGCACAGTCCGATGGCTGTTACCACCGGCGCGTCTCCCACCAGGGGAGAGAGCAGTTTTTTCAAAGGACCGTACCTCCGTTGTCTGCGGGACTTTACCCGCGGTTTGTCGTTAAATGATATATGCTGTATTTAAAATACGGCGGACCGTATGGAAATTCACGTTCAAAAAGACCTGACTTAGGTCAAAGAGCGGTGTACCAGCTGCCAAGCGCGTCCAGAATAGGGATGAGGGGCTCGCTCTGCCCGGTGAGCGCATACTCTACCCGCACGGGAACCTCCAGATACTCCCGCCGGGTCACCAGCCCGTCCTCCTCCAGCTCCCGCAGAGCGGCGGCCAGTACGGTGTTGGAAACGCCGTCCAGACTGCGCTTCAAGCGGTTATAGCGGGTGGGGCCGTTGTTGTGGAGAGAACAGAGAATCTGCATTTTCCACTTGCCGCCGATCAGCCGCAGGGCGCAGGCAAGGGGGCACGCCTCCATACAGGGGCAGTTTTCATGGGTGGACATGGTAAGCTTCTCCTTACTTGCTCCGGAATTTCTGCGCTCTTGTGCGGCGGCCGGAGCTGTGGTATCCTCGTAGTGTTCCGGAGACGGATTTTGAAAAGTAAGCGTGGGAGGGATTTTTATATGAGTCTTTATCTGCAGGGGCTGGCGATTGGCCTTGCCTATGTGGCCCCTATCGGGATGCAGAACCTGTTCGTTATCAACTCGGCCCTGACACAGCCCCGGCGGCGGGCCTTTTTCATTGCGGCGATCGTTATATTTTTTGATATCAGCCTGCTTCTGGCCTGCTTTTTCGGCGTCGGCGCGCTGGTGGAGAGATTTACACAGCTGCGGCTGATCGTGCTGGCGGTGGGGGGCGCGGTGGTGTCGTGGATCGGCGTGGGACTGCTGCGGGAAAAACCCTCTATGGACCGGAGCGTGGATATGAGCCTTCCGCTGCCCAGGGTGGCGGTCAAGGCCTTTGTGGTCACCTGGCTCAATCCCCAGGCGCTCATCGACGGCACACTGCTGTACGGCAGCTTTCACATCGGCCATCCCGGAGCGGACGGCACGCTGCTGGTGTTGGGCTCCGCCACGGCGTCTTTGCTGTGGTTTTCCGGCGTCACGCTGTTGATCTCCTGCTTTTCCTCCCGCTTCAACGATCGTGTTCTGCGCCTTGTCAACGTGGTGTGCGGCAGCGTGATCCTGGTATACGGACTGCGCCTGATCCTGCAATTTTTCAGACAAATATTGTAAGGATTGACAAAAGCAGGAAAAAGGTCTACAATCAAATTTGTCAAACCCAAACAAGGGGATACGGGGGGACCCGTAAATTTTACGACAGGAGTGATTCCCATGGAAGAGAAGAAGTACACTTCGCTGATCCGCCTCCGCATGTCCGCAAAAGACGCACACTATGGCGGGAATCTGGTAGACGGCGCCCATATGGTCCATCTCTTTGGCGACGTGGCCACCGAGCTGCTGATCCAGACCGACGGCGACGAGGGCCTGTTCTGCGCCTATAACAACGTGGAGTTCAAGGCGCCCGTATACGCCGGAGACTACATCGAGGCCTATGGCGAGGTGACCCACATCGGCAATACCTCCCGGAAGATGCGCTTTGAGGCCCGCAAAGTCATCGCCACCCGGCCTGACATCAACGCCTCCGCGGCCGATGTTCTGGAAGAACCCATCATTGTGGCCGTGGCCGAGGGTACCTGTGTGGTTCCCAAGGAGTTTAGCCGGAAGAAGCCCTGAATCTAAAAAAACTGCCGGTCCGGCGCATATGCGCCGGACCGCTTTTTCAAACGGGCGGCGCACTGTATAGTAAGCACAGGGAGGACAGCGATATGCAATTTTATGTGGCAGACGCCTTTACAACGACCCGTTTTTCCGGCAATCAGGCAGGGGTGGTCCCGCTGGGGAACGGGCCCTTTCCGGAGGAAGTGCTGATGTGCGCCCTGGCCGGGGAGCTGAAGCACTCGGAGACCGCCTTTGTGCGGCGGACCGGGGAAAACGCCTTTCATATCCGCTATTTCACGCCGGCAGGGGAGGTGGATCTCTGCGGACACGCCACCATTGCCGCCTTCACCGTTTTGCGGGAGACCGGGACCATCGGTCCGGGAGTGTATGCCCTGCACACCCGCTCGGGCGATCTGGAGGCGGATGTAGAGGCGAATTCCGTGTGGATGGACATGGCCCTGCCGGAGGCGGAGCGCCGGTTTTCCGAGACGGAGCAGGCGGAGCTGTATGCCGCCTATGGGCTGGAGCTGCAGGACCGGGCGGAGAGCCTGGAGCCTCAGGCGGTGAGCACGGGGCTGTGGGATATCGTGCTGCCCGTGAGGGACCGGGCTGTTTTGGACCGGGCGGAGCAAAACGAGGCGGCGGTATGTGCCCTGTCCCGGCGCTATGGCGTGGTGGGGGTGCATATGTTCGCCCTGGATCCGGCGGCGGATATCACCGCCCGCTGCCGTAACTTCGCGCCGCTGTACGCGATCCCTGAAGAGGCGGCCACAGGCACCTCCAACGGGGCGCTGACCTTTTACCTCTATCGCCGGGGTCTTCTGCGACCCGGCGGAGAAAACCGCTTTTTGCAGGGAGAGCGGATGGGCAAGCCCTCGGAGATCTTGAGCCGCCTCACAGAGGAGGACGGCGCCGTCCGGATCCGGATAGGGGGCAGGGCGGTACCGGTACTGCGGGGAGAATTACTGTAAAGGATGGGAGTCCCGGTATCGTGCCGGGACTCCCATTTGATTTTAAGAAAATGGGCCAGCTTATTCCTCTTCCATGGGCTTGAGATCAGGGCTGATGATCAGCTTGCAGCCGGTGGCGTTCTGGATATCCTCCAGCGTGTAATCCGGGTGCAGCTCCTTCAGCACGATGCCCTCGGGAGTGACATCCATTACGCCCATCTCGGTGATAATCATATCCACCACGCCCACGGCGGTGAGGGGCAGGGTGCACTCCTTGAGGATCTTGTGAGCGCCCTTCTGGGTGTGCAGCATGGCCACAATAACCTTGCGCGCGCCCACGACCAGGTCCATGGCGCCGCCCATACCGGCCACCATCTTACCGGGAATGATCCAGTTGGCGATGTTGCCTTTCTCGTCCACCTCCATGGCGCCCAGTACCGTGGCGTCCACATGGCCGCCGCGGATGATGGAGAAGCTCTCCTCAGAGCCGAAGAAGTTGCCGTAGGGGGCGTAGGTGACGTAAGCGCCGCCGGAGTTGATGACGTCCACGTCCTCGCTGCCCTTCTCGGGAGCGCCCAACAGGCCG
>CATNDT010000156.1 GCA_950097035.1 uncultured Oscillibacter sp. | reverse complement strand
CTGCCGGTGAAGGTGATGCCGAAGGCCTTGGCAAAGCCGTCGCCGAAGTAATGGCTGGTGCCGCCCTGGAGGGCCTTGCGGTCGTGCATCATGCACTCCACGGTGTAGGTCTCCTCCGCGCCCTTGAACTTCTCCTTCTCCGTCTTGCGGCCCCGAATCACGGGCATGGCCAGCACGTCCTCCATAAAGGCGGCGTAGATCTCCAGCATCCGCATGGTCTCCTCCAGGGCCTCTTCGGCGGTTGCGTGCATGGTGTGGCCCTCCTGCCACAAAAACTCCCGGTGGCGCAGGAAGGGACGGGAGGTCTTCTCCCAGCGGATAACGCTGCACCACTGGTTATACAGCTTGGGCAGATCCCGCCAGGAGTGGATGATGTTGGCGTAGTGCTCGCAAAACAGCGTCTCGCTGGTGGGATGGATGGCGTACCGCTCCTCCAGCTTCTCGCTGCCGCCCATGGTGACCCAGGCGCACTCCGGGGCAAAGCCCTCCACGTGGTCCTTCTCCTTTTGAAGCAGGCTCTCGGGAATCAGCATGGGCAGATACACATTCTCATGGCCCGCCTCCTTAAAGCGGCGGTCCAGCTCCGTCTGGATGTTCTCCCAGATGGCGTATCCATAGGGCCGGTAGATAAACATGCCCTTTATGGAGGTGTAGTCGATGAGCTCCGCTTTTTTGCACACGTCGGTATACCACTGGGCAAAATCCACGTCCCGGGCGGTAATGGCGTCCACTTGTCTCTTATCCTGTGCCATAGTTTCCATTCCTTTGCTCTATATTATATAATGTATCGCTTCCGCGGCTCTTGCTGCGTACCTATTGTATCCATTTCCCCCCCGGTTGTCAACTTGCTTTCCCCTTTTTCCGGACGCGGGGCGGGGCGGCGCCGGTCATCCCCTCCTCCCGGCCGTCTGTCGCCAGGCTCTGGACGCAGCCCGCAAAACGCGGTATACTGGCTGTACGAAAGGGGGAAACGGGTCCTATGGAAGTGGAGATCAGGCTGGAGCCGGAGCTGCCGGACATAAAAGTGGTTATCCGCGCCCCCGCCCGAACGGAAGAGGTGGAGGCCCTGGCCGCCAGGCTCTCCGGAATACCGGAACCTCTCTGGGGCTTTCGCGGCGAGGAGGCCGTGCCCCTGCAGACAGACGGCGTTCTGCGCTTTTACGGCGAGGACAAGGCCGTGCGCGCCCAGACGGCGCAGGCCATATACACCGTGCGCCCCCGGCTCTATGAGCTGGAGCAGCTGCTGCCGCCGGGGCAATTCGTCCGCATCTCCCACTCGGAGATCGTAAATCTGCAGCAGGTGACAGGGCTGGACCTCTCCCTCACCGGCACCATCCGCATGACGCTCTCCGGCGGCACGGCGTGCTATGTCTCCCGCCGGTATGTAAAAAAGATCAAGGAGGCGCTGGGGCTATGAGACAGGAGCTTTTCAAACGGCTGGGCTTTGGCGCACTGTGCGGCCTGGCGGGCATGGCGCCGCTGGGCGTGCTGTTCCCCTATACGCAGCACTCCGCCCTGACGGCCTTCTGCGGCGGTTCCGTCCAACTGGCGGGGCTGGCAAGACTGGCGGCGGGCGCCGCGTGGGGGGCGGCGGTGTGCGCCGGGGCGCTGCTGTGGCGGCGGGAGCGGGGCACATTTCTCACCAGTTCCCTCTGGAACTACCTGCTGGACGGCGGGGCCTTCGTCCTGTGGGTTTGGGTCTGCTTTGGATTCCAGCCCCAATATCCCCTGGTCCTCGGGGGCGCGTTCACGGGGCTGTATCTCATCGGCTGGGCAGTGCGCTGGCTCACCTGCCGCCGGGATGTGGACGCCATTCGTGAAAAGCTGGGGCTAAGCCCGCCTTCGGCCGCGCCCTCTCCCCTGCGCTGGCGGGAGAGCCTGCCCTATCTGCTGCTGGCGGCGGCTCTCTTCCTGGGTCTTCGCCCGGCGCTTACGCCTTTGGACGGGGCGGACGTTCCCCTGCTGACAGGCCTTTTTCTGCCCTGGCTGGCCTTCCCCTTTATCGCCGCCGTCACCGGCTTTGGCGCGGGCCTGCGCCACGGCCTCTGCCCCCTGCTGCCCGCCGCCGTTCTTCTGGCCTTTCTGCCAAACCTGCTGTATCGCACCGTGCCCTACTGCTGGCCCCAGGCGGCGGTCTACACCCTTTTGACCCTGGGGGGAAACCTGCTGGGTATGGCCTGGAGCCGGTGGAAAACAAAAATTTTGTAACCGTGTGGAACCAGACGGCCTCCTTTGCCGACTAAACAGGCAGAGGAGGCTGATCTTATGAAAAAAACCACACTGCTGTTGGCCCTTTGCGCCTGCCTGTGCCTGACCGCCGCCTGCGGAGCGCCCCCACCCCAGGCGGACCCCGCGCTCCCCTCCGGCGGCGAACCCGCGCCCATATCCGCCCCGACGGAGGAGGCCCCTGTCCGCCTCACCTGCCGCATTGTAGACGGCGCGGAGGACGGCGTTTTGCTACTGGCGGCCCTGGACGCCCCGCTGCACGGCGAACCAGACGGCCTGCATGACGGCCGGAGCGTATACCGCCTCTCCCTCACGGCGGACATCCCCGTGACGCTGGACGGCCAACCCGCCTCCGCCGCGGACCTGCGGGACGGGATGCCGGTGGAGGTCGCCTTTAACGGCCAGGTGTCGGAGACCTTCCCCGCCCGGCCGGATCAGGTCCGGTCTGTGGCCGGCTATTCCATCGGCACCCCGCAGTGCCCCGGCGGAACCCTTTACGATCTCTGCGGGCTCTACCTTCAGGCGCTGGACGACCTCTGGCGGAAAGACCCGGCCCTGAATGAGGGCATCACGCTGGCGGCCCTGGACCTCACCCAGGCCCCCGGCGGCCTGCTGGACAGCGAAAAGGCCGCCCTGGCCTGGCGCTTTGGGGAGCTTCACGGCGTGGAGGTGCTGGACCTCACCTTTGAGGACCTGATAGAACAGGGCTACCTCACCGCCTCCGCCACCGGCGGCCCCGCACCGGCGGCGGGGGAGGGGTCCTC
Organism: uncultured Oscillibacter sp.; assembly: GCA_950097035.1. Taxonomy (GTDB): domain Bacteria; phylum Bacillota; class Clostridia; order Oscillospirales; family Oscillospiraceae; genus Oscillibacter. The sequence continues at coordinate 2,841 of CATNDT010000156.1, read as the reverse complement.
CGGCCTCTGGTATTCGTGGGAGGACGGATGTCTGTTCTCCATTCGCCCCAACAGCGGCCACGAGGGCGAGATCTACTCTCTGCCCACCCTGTTTTTCGACGCGGAGAAATGGCGCACCCCTCTGGGCGCTTACTGCCTCTATGACTGCTCCGCCGTCTGGCCGGAGATGGGGACCTGGAGCGGCTACACCGTGGGCGGCGAGATGATCTCATGACCCGCGAATTGAACCGCCCTGCCTGACGGCAGGGCGGTTCGGCTATCTATAATAGACGCCCCAGACTTTCTCATGGGGCTCCGTAAACTCCCCCAGCAGAATATCCATGCCGATCTCAAAGGCCCGGTCCCAGGGGAAGCGGTAATTTTTCAGGGCCACGCCGCCCCAGCCCCGCCCCCCGCCGGGCTCCGGCGAGAAGAAATTGCTGCGCTGGAGGTTCCGGATCACCCCGACCGACGCGTCCTCCATCCCCTGCTCCAGCCGGGCCTGCACGGCCTCCAGGTCGATTTTGGGAAGCCAGAAATTGTTGGGGTCGCCGCCCAGACCGCTGCGGATATAGGTGAGCAGGTCGTTCCGCACCACGTTTTTATAGCAGAAGTCCTTGATCACACTGTCCGCCAGGGTCCTGGCAAAGGCCCGCTCCGCCGCCTCTCCCCGCGCTCCGCTTTGCAGGTAGGCGTACCTGGCCACGCCGTGGCTTAACGCCGTGCCGGTGACGATGGCCATGTCCAAAAATCCGGCGTAGCTCAAAAGATACCCCAGCTCCGTCTCCTTCGTCAGCGCCTCGTGAAAGGCCGTGCCATACCGCCCGTTGCCGGCGTCGATCAAAATCACAGGGCGGTTTTCCTCCCGGCAGGCTCTCAAATCCTGAAGCAGGGCCCCGTAATAGCCGCTCTTCTCCGCCTCGTCCGCCGGCTGGGTCAGTACCAGAACCTGCAGCGCCCCCGTCTCGCTCCCGGTCAGGCCAAACAGCGCCAGGTGCTCCGCCATCACGGTGGTCAGAGGCTGAAAGTCATAGTCGCAGGCGGGCCGGTCCTCCGTGCCGCCGTAGTACCGCACCGCCGCCGTGTCCCCCTGCCAGCCGGTCTCGTCCAGATACAGCCGGACCAGCGCCTTGAAGGCCAGGTCGTCCACCCCGGCCAGCAGCCAGTCCAGAGACCGCCCGTCCGCACCGGTGCGCAGGCCCCGGCGCAGATAGGCGATCTCGTTTTTCTGGATACAGTCCTCCAGAGAGGAGTCGTCGATGCCGATCATCACCCGAAAGTGCCCATAGCCCGGCTGGGCCAGCGTCTGCCGGACCCTGTCGGAGAGCCGCAGCTTCCGCTCCCGGGCGGCCAGATTGGCCTCCAGCACGCCCGGTTCCAGCCCGTAAAGCAGCGCCGACCCGTCCGCGCCCCGGCGGTAGCTGTCCAGCACATTTTCCAGCGTCAGCGCCTCGTCCGCCAGCGCCTCCCGGGGCTCCATGCCGTAGGCGCGGATGGCGTTGTACTCCTCCAGCGTGCCGCCCTCATAGCCCACCGTGGGGGCAAGGCGCATCACGCTGTCCAGCAGCCAGACGGTGTTGTTCGGGTCCTCCGCCAAAGCCGCCAGCAGCCCCTCCAGAAGCCCGGACGAAGAGACGTGTCCGCCCCCCGGCAGGGCCAGCTCATCCTCCGTCATGGCCCGGGAGCTGACCAGTCCGCCGGAGTGGAGCTGATCCAGCGAGAGGATATAGCGGTCACAGCCCGCCGCCTCCTGCTCCAGCACCCACGTGCACAGGGACCAGGGCTCCCCCCGCTGGAGCTCGTCAAAATTCCGGGGCTGGCCGTCCAGCCGGGTGCGGTAGAGGACCGGCTCCGGCAGCTCCAGGGCGTACCCCAGCGACTCGGCCAGATAGACCACCCGCTCCACATTGTCAGGCCGGTCATCCAGGGGCACATAGGCAATGACCGGCCCCTCCGCCGCCGGCTCCCGGTCCAGCGGCTCCGTCCGCACCGCGCCGCAGCCCGTGAGCAGCAGCCCGCAGGCAAGCAGCGCCGCCGTGATGTGCCGTTTCATCAGATCCCCCCTTAATGCAAAGTCAGGGATCGGGAATGGCCGCCCGGCGCCGCGCTCCCTGATCCCTGACCTCTCATGTCTCACTTCTCAAAGCCCGAACCCGCCCAGGTTCAATCCGCCGGTGATGCTGCCCATGCTGGCCTCCATGGCCTCGTCCGCCTGGCGCAGAGCCTCGTTCACAGCGGAGACCACCAGATCCTGCAGCATCTCCACATCCTCCGGGTCCACCGCCTCCGGCTTGATGGAGACGGACAGCAGCTCCTTCTTTCCGTTGACCTGGGCCTCCACCACGCCGCCGCCCACGCTGGCGGCAAAGGTCCGGGCCTCCACCTCGCCCTGGGCGGCGGCCATGGCCTCCTGCATCTGGGCGATTTTCTGCTGCATCTCCGCCTGGCGCTGGGCGCCGGTGGCCTTCATTCCGCCGCTGGAAAAACCGCGGCGCGCACTGTAACCCATAGTGATCCTCCTCTATTTGATGGTGATATTGTCGAATTGACTGCCAAATTTCAGCAGGTTCTTCAGGTTTTCCTGGGGGGTGGCCCTGGGGGGCTCTCCCACCCGGAACGCCAGACGCACCGGCGTTCCGGCGGCCCTCTCCGCCTCCTCGCCCAGCGCGCCCCGCACCCGGTCGTTATCCAGCCGGTTCAGCGTGATGTCGTCGGGGGCGTAGACGGTCAGCATATCCCCTTCCAGCACGCCGCCGCACATGTCCAAAAAGGCCCGGTACATCGGGGGCAGGCGGCCCTTGCAGCTCTCCGCCAGGGCCCGCCACCAGCTGCCGTCCACAGCCGGGGCGGCCGGAGCAGGCG
>CATNDT010000155.1 GCA_950097035.1 uncultured Oscillibacter sp. | reverse complement strand
GTTGTCAGCAGCCCGTTTCACGGTCTGCGTGTAGTTCCTTGTAAAATGACCTAAGTGTTATTGCCCTTTACAGAATAAATCACATTGCCCTACGACATCAATTTACTCCCACTCGATTGTGGCCGGGGGCTTACTTGTAATGTCGTATACAATCCGGTTGATGTGGGGCACCTCGTTGACAATCCGCACGCTGATCCGATCCAGCACCTCATAGGGAATTCTGGTCCAATCCGCGGTCATAAAGTCCGTGGTGGTCACGCTCCGCAGGGCCAGAGTATAGTCGTAGGTCCGCCCGTCGCCCATGACGCCCACAGAGCGCATATTGGTCAGCACCGCGAAATACTGGTCCATGGTTCCCTCCAGGCCGGCCTTGGCCACCTCATCCCGGAAGATAAAGTCCGCCAGACGCAGGATGTCCAGCTTCTCGCGGGTGATATCTCCGATCACCCGCACCGCAAGACCCGGGCCGGGGAAGGGCTGGCGGCTCACCAGATATTCCGGCAGGGCCAGCTCCCGGCCCAACTGCCGTACCTCGTCCTTAAACAGCAGTCGGAGCGGCTCGATGATCTCTTTAAAATCCACAAAGTCCGGCAGGCCGCCCACATTGTGGTGGCTTTTGATGACCGCCGCGTCGCCTGCGCCGGACTCGATCACGTCCGGGTAAATGGTGCCCTGGGCCAGATAGTCCACCTGGCCGATTTTTTTGGCCTCCGTCTCAAAGACCCGGATAAACTCCTCGCCGATAATCTTCCTCTTGGCCTCGGGCTCGGCAACGCCGGAGAGCTTTTCCAGAAACAGGGCTTCCGCATCGGCCCGGACAAAGTTGATATTCCACCTGGAAAAGGCGGCCTCCACCTCGTCGCCCTCGTTCAGGCGCATGAGGCCGTGGTCCACAAACACGCAGGTCAGCTGACTGCCCACCGCCTCTGCCAGCAGGGCCGCCGCCACAGAGGAGTCCACGCCGCCGCTGAGGGCCAGCAGGACCTTCCCGGTGCCAATCTTCTCCCGGAGCTGGCGGAGGGCGGTCTCCTTATAGCCGCTCATGGACCAGTCGCCCGCCGCGCCGCAGACCTCATAGAGGAAGTTACGGATCATATCCGTGCCGTGCTCTGTGTGGTTCACCTCAGGGTGATACTGCACACCGTAGAAGCCCCGGGCCTCGTCAGCAATGGCCACATTGGGGCAGGCGTCGGAGCGGGCCGTCAGGGCAAAGCCATCCGGCACTTTTTCCATGTAGTCGCCGTGACTCATCCAGGTGATCCCCTGAGCGGGAAGACCCTTAAAGAGCCTGCAGTCCGTATTAAAATAGGTGGCTGTCTTGCCGTATTCCCGGGCGGAGTCCTTCGTGGCTGCCGCCACTTTGCCGCCCAGGGCGTGGGCGATGAGTTGGCAGCCGTAGCAGATGCCCAGGATTGGCACGCCCCAGGTAAAGATTTCCGGGTCCACATGGGGGGAGGTCTCCAGATACACGGAGTTGGGCCCGCCGGTGAAGATGATGCCGATGGGGGCCAGGGCGCGCAGCTCCGCCAGAGAGGTGGTGAAGGGCTTGACCTCGCAGTAAACGCCGCACTCCCGTACCCGGCGGGCGATGAGCTGGTTGTACTGGCCGCCGAAGTCCAAAATGATGACAGTTTGATGGGACATAGAGCGCACTTCCTTACGTTGATTTCTCAGCGGCCTCTTCCAAAAGGAGAGGGACGTTGTTTTTTGGCTGCAGCAGCCGGAGGATCAGTCCTCCCGGAACACGATGTTGCCCGGTTCGGCGCTTTCGATGATGGCAAGGGACTTCAGGTTTACCCCGGCGGCCCGCAGGCGGTCGCCGCCGCCCTGGAAGCCCTTTTCCACCGCGCAGCCAATGCCGACCAAAGTGGCGCCGGCCTTTTCCACAATATCGCACAGTCCCCGCATCGCCTCGCCGTTGGCCATAAAGTCGTCGATAATCAGAACCTTGTCGCTGGAGGAGATCCACTCCCTGCTGACAAGAAGGGTGACTTTCTTTTTATATGTATAGGAGAAGATGTCGCTTTGATACAGGCCGCCCTCGATGTTGTCGCTCTTGGCCTTTTTGGCGAAGATCATGGGTTTTTTGAAGTGCTGGGCCACAATGGCGGAAAGGGCGATGCCGCTGGCCTCGGCGGTGAGGATCATCGTGACCTCGTCCATATTAAAGTATCTGCCGAATTCCTCGGCAATGTGCTCCATCAGCTCTGTGTCAATGCGGTGGTTTAAAAAACCGTCTACCTTAATGATGTTGCCGGGCAGCACTCTGCCCTCCTGGACGATGCGATCCTTCAATTCCTGCATAAGCGGCTCCTCTCATTTTAATCGTATTTTACAAAAATAAATGTACTGATATTATCCCGGATTATAAGGTTTTTTTCAAGTGATTTTCCAAACAAAACAAATTTTTACCAGGGTAAAACTCCTGTGTGTTTTCGACAGAAGATACAAAAAAGCGGAAAACCCGCGCCGTGGGCAGACACGGCGCGGGCGTACGTTATTCAATGGCCTGGGCGACAGCGTCCAGCCAGTTGCCCTGGAAGGACTCGATTTCCCCGGCGTCCGTCAAAGCGGCCAGGGCGGGGTCAACGGGCATTTCCGCCAATAGCGGCAGGCCATGGCGGGCGGCTGCTGCGGCGGTTTTTCCCTCGCCGAAGAGGCGGAGTTTTTTGCCGCAGTCCGGGCAGGCGATATAGCTCATGTTCTCCACCAGGCCCAGGATCGGCACCTCCATCATCTCCGCCATCTTTACAGCCTTCTCCACCACCATGGATACCAGCTCCTGGGGAGAGGCCACAATGAGGATACCGTCCAGAGGAATGGACTGGAAGACAGAGAGGGACACGTCGCCGGTGCCGGGAGGCATATCTACAAACAGGTAGTCGCAATTCCACAGCACATCGGTCCAAAACTGCTGCACCACGCCGGAGATGACCGGACCCCGCCAGATGACCGGGTCAGTTTCGTTGGCAAGCAGCAGGTTGGTGGACATTACCTGAATACCGGTGCGGGTTTCCATGGGATAGAGGCCCTCCTCGCTGCCCATGGCCTGGCCGTGAAGGCCAAAGGCCTTGGGAATGGAGGGGCCGGTGACATCGGCGTCCAAAATGCCTGTCCGGTGGCCCCGCCGGCGCATGGTGACGGCCAGCTGACTGGTGACCATGGATTTTCCCACGCCGCCCTTGCCGGACACAACGCCGTATACCTTGCCGATCCGGGCGGCAGGATTGGGCTCTTTCAGCAGGGACTGGGGCTCCTGTCGGTCAGTGCAGCTCTCGCCGCAGGTGGAACAGTCGTGTGTGCATTCGCTCATGGTACTGACATCTCCTTTTTGCTTCCGCTTGATTTTACAGACAGTATTTTATACCCTCCCGGCCATATCCGTCAACTGCTGAACAGAGACCTCCCCGTCTCCGGCAAAAAATTCCGCCTCCCGGCTGTGACAGGTGAAAAGGAGAATCTGCCGGTTTTGAGCCTGGGCTTTGAGGCATTGCAGGGCTTCGGCGCAGCGGCAGTCGTCAAAATTTGCCAGAGCGTCGTCCAAAACGATGGGCACGGCGTTTTCCGCAGGCAGTACCAGGTCGCAGATGGCAAGGCGCACGGCCAAGTACAGCTGGTCAAGTGCTCCGGCAGACAGCAGGGCCGCGTCCCGATACACACTGTCCCCGGTGGGTTCGGCGGAGAGGTGAAAGGCCCGGTCCAGCACTACGCCGCTGTAGCGTCCGCCTGTCAGCTCCCGGAAAATCTCCGCAGCCCGTCGCCCCAATTCCGGAGAAAAGCGGGTCTGCAGCATCGTATTGGCGTCGTTTAAAACCGACATGGCCAACTGGATGGCGCTGTACTCATCCTCCAGGGAGAGAATCTGCTCCCGCAGATGGTCGGCAGCGGAGTGAAGCACCACCGGGTCGCCCACGGCGTGGAGCTGGCCGGTGAGCCGGTCGGCCTCGGAGCGGGCGGCGGCCAGGGTCTCCCGCACGTCCTCCAGCTGGGCGGCAATGGCTGCCCGGCTTCTGGCAGGAGCGTCGGCGGTTTCCGCCCCGTCCGGAGCCGGAGACTGCTGAACCAGCAGTTCATAGCGGAGCCGGGCCTCCCGGGCGGCGGTTTCTGCCTCTGCCAGCTCTCTGCGCCGGAGGGCGCAGGTGCGAAGGGCCTGATCGGCGCCGGGAATATCCTCGGCGTCAGGCGCGAAACGGTGAATCTCTGCCAGAATCCCCTCCTCGTTGGAACAGAGGGAGTTGTTCAGGCTGTCTGCGGCGGCAGATTTGGCCTGGGCTGCGGCCTGGGCGGCCTGATGGGCCTGGTAGCAGGCGGTATAGGCGGAGAGCGCCTCCTGCCGCTGGAGACGGAGCTCTGCGGCGCCGGCCTCCCACCGGCGCTGTCTTTTTCCGGTAAACAGTCCCACCGCCAGCCATGCCGCGCCTGCAAGACCGCAGCCGCAGCCGATGGAGAGGGGAAGATCCTGCAGGGCGGCATACAGGGCGAATCCGAGAGCGGCGCCCAAAACGGGAAACAGCAGTATGGCCCACAGGGGAAAGCGGGGCCTGGGAGAGAGGTCCAGAGGTTGCTGCTCCGCCTGTTCCGGCGTCATCCCGGCAAAGGGTGTTTTTTGCAGGTCTGCCTCGGCCTGTGAAAGCGCCGTTTGGGCAGCGGACTGATCCTCCCGGGCTTTTTTCAGAGACCTGCGAACGGTTTCCAGATTGACAATGGCGCCGCGCAGGCGGCCGATCATCTCGTTTTCAGGGATGTGCTCCGTTTCGATTTGTCGGCCGAGAAGGGCGGCCCGCTGTGCTGCCTGGCCTGCGGCAGTCTCCGCCGCCGTCAGGGCCTGGCGCCGCTGGGCGCTCTCCCAGCGGTCACAGGCAGACAGCTCCGCTTCCAGCGCCGCCTTTTGAGAGGTAAGGGCCTCCACCTGGGCGTGGGCCTGAAGGAACTGCCGCTCCAGAGTTTCCAGCTCCGCGATCTGCTGTTCGGTCTCCTGAAGTTCCGCCTCCAACAGGGGGAGCTGCCCGGTCCTGTTGTGGCGGCGGCGGTTCAGCTGCTTTTTCAGAATAATTTCGGCCTCGGAATAAGAGGTGTCCTCCTCGCCGGAAGTGATCAGAGCGGCAATGCGCCGCTCCAGCCCTGCGTCCTGGCTGATAGAGAGCCCCGCCTGACGGATGAAGGCGCTGCGCTCAAAAACCTCCCGGCTGACGCCCAGCAGCGCCTCGCCGCAGGTCTGGCCCGTCAGTCCCGGCACGGCGTCGCCGGTTCCGGTGTAGAACGCCTGAAAATCACCCAGGGGGGCGCTCTGGCGGCGGGTGGAGCGAATGAGGGTCAGGGCATCCTGCCCTGACAGGCACTCCAACCGTCCGGACATGGAGGCGCCGTTCCAGGGCGCGTAACGGTTTTTGTCGGCAATAAAACCTGCCCGGTCCCGTTCACGGCTGTTAATACCGAAAAGCATGGATATAAGAAAGGCGCACCAGGTGGATTTGCCGGATTCATTGGGGGCCTGCAAAACATTCAGACCGTCCTTTAGCTCCAGGGTCTGGCCGCGGAGTTTGCCGAAGGTGGCCGTCATACGGTGGATCAGCAAAAAAATCACTCCTTGTGAATATATTATAAAGTAGTGAGCAATGATAGCAGGGGCGGGAGGAGGACAGAGCGCTTGTTAAAAATTAGGCGTAGTGTTTGATTTCAAACCATTATACCATATAAAGGACAGCTTGCCCAGCCCATTTTCTATTTTGCACAGTGGTAATACCCAAAAAGGCGGAAAGTACTGGGCAGAGTGGAAAAAGCGGGAAAAAATCTGAAAAAACCGTTGACAAAGTACACCGGATTTGGTATTCTAACAAAGCTGTGAGGCGGGGCCGGAAGGCGCGGGAAGCTGCGGAAGACTTTTGAAAAAAGTTGAAAAAAGCAGTTGACAAACCGAA
>CATNDT010000154.1 GCA_950097035.1 uncultured Oscillibacter sp. | reverse complement strand
CCCTGCCGGCTTGGCGGTATACGGGGAATTACTGGGCCTCCGCCTCCCGGATGATGTCGCCCAACACGTCGATCAAATCGTACAGCGTGTTGATCTTTACATTTCGGTCGAGAATGGCCTTTCGCAGCTCCGGGGAGAGAGAGTCAAACTGGGAGCGGACCATGGGACTGACATGGGTCATGGGGCCCTCACTTTCCCAGAACCTGGGCCCCGCCGTAGGGCGCCATGCTCAGGCGGATATAGTAGCCCTGATCGTGGTCGCAGACGGGGCAGAGCTTGGGCGCCTCGGTCCCCTCGTAGATATAGCCGCAGTTCAGGCACATCCAGGCGGTTTTGCTCTCGGCGGAGAACAGCCGCCCCTGCTCCAGCAGATCCGCCAGGTGTCCAAACCGGTTGCCGTGGGTCTGCTCGATTTCGGCGATCTGGCGGAAGGAGGCCGCCACCTTGGGGAAGCCCTCCTGCTGGGCGGTGTTGCCAAAGTCCCGGTATACGGGCTCGTGCTCCTCGTATTCGTTGTGCTGGGCCCGGCGCAGCAGCTGGAGAATGTCGTTGGTAATGTCCACGGGATAGCCGCCGTCGATGTGGACGGTCTCTCCCGCCAGCTCCTTCATGTGGTTGTAAAAGATCTCGGCGTGCTCCTTCTCCTGGTTGGCGGTAAAGGTAAATACCTCCGCCAGCACCTGGAGCTTTTGCTGCTGGCAGAGGCCTGCGGCAAAGGTATAGCGGTTGCGGGCCTGGCTTTCGCCGGCAAAGGCGCGCATCAGATTTTTCAGCGTTTCGCTGTTTTTAAAATCCACGGGCATAAAGAGGTTCCTCCTGCATTAAAATATGGCTGTATTTTGGGCGGAGGATGGGCGTTTTATGCGCGTAGTCCGGTTTGGCAGGGGATTTTTCAGGCCTGCGGCAATTGGTATTTCTCCAGGCCGGCCCGCAGATTGGCGGCAAAGGTCTCCTTGGCGGCCAGCTCGTGGAGATAGGCGTGGCGGGCAATGGCGCCGCGCTTCTCCTCAATCACGCTGACGGCGATGTTGGAGCAGTGGTCGCTCACCCGCTCAAAATTGGTCAGCAGGTCGTTGAGCACAAAGCCCAGCTGAATGGTGCACGCCCCGGTTTGCAGCCGGGCCACGTGCCGCGCCCGGACCTCCTCAATCAGGTGGTCGATGGTCTCCTCCAGGGGCTCGACGGACTGGGCGGCCGCAGCGTCGGCCGCGGTAAAGCAGTTCAGCGCCTGAGAGAGAATATCCTCCAGAGCGGAGACCAGCACCCGCAGCTCCGCCTCGGCGGGGCCCGAGAAGTGGAGAGCGCGCTGGTGGATCTCCCGTGCGGAGTCCAGCAGGTTCAGGGCGTGGTCGCCGATGCGCTCAAAATCGCCGATGGCGTGCAGCAGGCGGGAGACGGTGCGGATATCCTCCATAGACACGCCGTGCTGGGAGATCTGCACCAGATAGCTGCCCAGCCGGTCCTCATAGATATCCAGCTTGTCCTCATTTTGAATAATTTCAGTCTCCCGCTCCGGGGTAAAGTCCGACAGCTGTGAAATGGCCAGCAGCAGATTTTCCCGGGCCAGAGCGCCCATGCGGTTGGTCATGGATGTACACTCGCTGATGGCGACGCCGGGGGTTCGCAGCAGCAGGGGGTCCAAAAAGGCGAATTCGCTGGCCTGGGTGTCGCTGCGCACCATCCTCCGCGCCAGCTTTTCCAACTGGCGGGAGAAGGGCAGCAGCAGCGCCGTGGTGAACACGTTGAACACCGTGTGGCAAAAAGCGATCCCCACGGCGCCCACGGCGTCGTCCATAAACGTGTAGTGGAAGATGAGGTCCCCGCCAAAGAACACCGCCAGCCCAACCACCGTGCCGATGACATTGAAGGCGATGTGTATGACGGATACCCGCTTGGCGTTGCGGTTTACGCCGATGGAGCTGAGCAGCGCCGTGACACAGGTGCCGATGTTCTGCCCCATGATGATGGGGATGGCCATGCCGTAGGTGATGGAGCCGGTGAGAGCCAGCGCCTGCAGAATACCCACCGACGCGGCGGAGGACTGGATCACACCGGTGAACACCGCGCCCACCAGAACGCCCACCAGGGGGTTTTGGAAGGCGGTGAGGATCCGGGAGAACTCCGGCATATCCGCCAGGGGGCTGACGGAGCTCTTCATCAGCTCCATGCCGTACATCAAAATAGAAAAGCCCACCAGAATCCGGCCGATATCCCGCCGCCGCTGTTTTTTCGAGCCCATGATGAGTATCACGCCCGCCAGGGCCAGCAGGGGGGAGAAATTCTCCGGCTTGAGCATGTTCAAAAGCACGTTTTCACTCTCAAGCCCCGTCAGGGACAGTATCCAGGCAGTCAGCGTGGTGCCCACGTTGGAGCCCATGATTACGCCGATGGTCTGCCCCAGCTCCATAACGCCGGAGTTCACCAGGCCAACCAGCATCACTGTCATGGCGGAAGAGGACTGAATGGCGATGGTGATGCCGGCGCCCAGCAGCAGGCTTTTAAAGGGGTTGGAGGTCATGCGCTTGAGCAGGCGCTCCAGCTTGCCGCCGGCCATCTTCTCCAGGCTCTTGGACATGGTGGTCATGCCGTAGAGAAAGAAGGCCAGGCCGCCGCAGAGGGTAAAGACAGAAAAGATATCCATGCCAACGCTCCTTGTGATCCATTCCCGAAAATCCGGGTTGTCAAGTTTATGACGTGTACATATTATATATGTTGAAAATGGCAAAGGAAAGAGGTTGGAATGAGAAATGCAAAGTTTGCGTAAATATTTGTGTATACAGTAAATTATATGACTGCTTATTGGCTATTATACACAAAAACGAAAACGCTTGCGGTGTTTAGACGGTTTCCGCCCCCCAGAACGGGGCGATTTCCCCCAGGGCGCGCCGGCCGGCAAAATACCCTTCCTGCCACAGCGCCCGCAGGGTATCCAGATCCTTTTCCGTGCGGGAACAGCCCAGGGTGTCCTCCGGCGCGATGACCTTTACCCGGCCCTCCCGCTCCAGGGCAAAGAGCTCCGCCCGGCACCGGTTGTACCGTTCCGCCCGGGTCCGCATGACCTCCAGAAAACGGGGGTACTGCCGGAAGGTGCGCTCCAAGACCCACAGGCTCCTGTCCGGGCCCTTTTGAAAGGTCCTCTCCCGGGTCAGAATCACCACCACCCTGTCGCAGCCCTGGGCAAAGGCCCGCTTCCAGGGGATGGCGTCGGCACAGCCGCCGTCCAGACAGGGGCGGCCCTCCAGATGATATACGGGGAACATCAGGGGAATGGCGCAGGTGGCCTGCAGCAGCAGATTGTGCGCATCCCGCCGGGGGACCGGCAGATACTCCGCAAGGCCGGTGTCCAGATTGGTCACCACGGCCTCCGCCGTGCCGGGATAGGCCTCAAAGGCGTTGTAATCATAGGGGATCAGCCGGTTGGGGATGGTGGCGTAGGCGAACTCCAGGCCGAAATAGGAGCGGTTTCTGGGGTCCAGCCAGTTGCGCCAGCCCATATAGCGCGGGTCCCGGACGTAGGAGGTGATCAGGTGGAGATTCCGCCGGCTCTGGCGGGAGAGATAGCTGACGCCATAGGCAATGCCGGCGGAAACGCCCACGGTGTAGTCCGGCAGGGGGAGGCCGGCGTCCAGAAAGGCGTCGCAGACGCCGGCGGAGAAGATGGTGCGGAGAGCGCCGCCCTCCAGAACCAGTGCGGTTTTCATGTTTGCGTCACTCCTTAAAAAGATACGCTGTGATTTTATCAAATTGCCCCGTGAAATGCAACGCAAAGCGTGGGTTCCCCTCTTCCGGCAAATTGCTAAAAAACCGTTAAGGTTGCCCCGCTTCCCTTGAACAGGACACCTTTTACATGGTAAAATAATAAAAATAAGCATTTTATGAGGACTGGAGGCGACACGGTTGCACGGAAAACTGCGGGAGCGCTGGCGTGAAAAAATGGGCAATACCCGTACGGTCCTGGGCGAGAAGGTCCGGGAGGCACTGGCCTCCGTGCTGCCCATCACGGCCATTGTGCTGGTGCTGTGCTTTACCATCTCTCCCGTTCCCACAGACACCCTGCTGGCATTTCTCATCGGCGCGGTGCTGCTGATCGTGGGGATGGGCCTTTTTACCCTGGGTGCGGAAACTGCCATGACGCCCATTGGAGAGCGGGTGGGCGCCCATATGACCCGGTCCCGCAAACTGTGGGTGGTGGTGTCGGTCAGCTTTTTGATCGGCGTGATCGTCACCGTCTCTGAGCCGGACCTGCAGGTGCTGGCGCAGCAGGTGCCCGGCGTCCCCAACGCCGTTTTAATGGGCGCGGTGGCCGTGGGCGTGGGCGCTTTCCTGGTGGTGGCGCTGCTGCGGATCCTGTTTCGCATCCCGCTGAACGGACTTTTGATCGTTTCATATCTGGTGGTGTTTATTCTGGCGGGCTTTGTGCCCAAAGACTTTCTGGCCATCGCCTTTGACTCCGGCGGCGTCACCACCGGCCCCATGACGGTGCCCTTTATCATGGCCCTTGGCGTGGGCGTGGCGTCCATCCGCAGTGATGAAAACGCCGCGCAGGACAGCTTTGGCCTGGTGGCCCTCTGCTCTGTGGGGCCTGTTTTGGCGGTGCTGATCCTGTCTCTGGTCTATCCTGCCTCCGGCGCTTATATTCCCGCCGAGGTGGCCGCCACGGCGGACAGCCGGGCCCTTTGGAGCCTGTTTTTGCGGGCGTTTCCGGAGTATGCGGTGGAGGTGGCGGTGTGCCTTATGCCCATTGCGGCGTTTTTCGCCGTGTTTCAGGCCGTTTCGCTGCGGATGAGCCGAAAAAAGGTGTTGAAAATTGTAGTGGGCCTCTTGTATACTGATATTGGCCTCACCGTTTTCCTCACAGGGGTGAATGTGGGGTTTTTACCCGCCGGTACATACCTCGGCCAGCAGATCGCGGGTCTTGCCTGGAACTGGGTGCTGATACCCATTGGCATGCTGATGGGCTGGTTTATCGTTCAGGCGGAGCCGGCGGTCCATGTGCTGAACCGCCAGGTGGAGGAGATTACCTCGGGCGCCATCCCGGGAAAGGCCATGAGCGCCAGCCTGTCTGTCGGGGTGGCGGTGTCCATCGGGCTCTCCATGCTTCGGATTTTAACCGGGCTCTCCGTTTTTTATTTTCTGGTGCCCGGATATCTGGCGGCGGTCTTGCTGTCGTTTCTGGTGCCCAGGATGTTCACGGCCATTGCCTTTGACTCCGGCGGCGTGGCCTCCGGCCCCATGACGGCCACATTTCTGCTGCCCTTTGCCATGGGCGCCTGTCAGGCCCTGGGGGGCAACGTGGTGACGGACGCCTTCGGCGTGGTGGCCATGGTGGCGATGACGCCGCTGCTGACGATCCAGGTCCTGGGGCTTGTGTACCAGTGGAAGCTTCGCAGGCAAGCCGCGCCTGAGGCCGCCCCGGCAGAAGAGGAGATTATTGAGCTGTAACCGGCAGAGCCGCTATCACGAAAGGGGAGGTGCCGCCATGGGCGGAGCTGATCTTATGGTCGCCATTACGGACCGCAGCCGCGGCGGGGAGTTTGCCGCCTGGTTTCAAAGCCAGGGCATCCCCCTGGTGTTGACGGTGCTGGGCCGGGGCACGGCCACGACGGAGATTTTGGATTATCTGGGGCTGGAGGCCACAGAGAAGGCTGTGCTGCTGTGCGTGGCGCCCCACTCCCCCCGGCTGGTGCGCCGGGCGGCGCGGGAGCTGTGGCTGGATGTGCCCGGCCGGGGCATCCTGATGACGGCGCCTGTCTCTGCCATCGGCGGCGCCACGGCGAGGAACTATCTGCTGCAACAGGAGGCGGAGGACACTATGGAAAAAGAGCGGACGCATGAGCTGATCGTGGTGATTACCAACCAGGGCTGCACAGATAAAGTTATGGACGCGGCCAGGGCTGCCGGAGCCACCGGAGGCACCTCGATTCACGCCAAGGGCACCG
>CATNDT010000153.1 GCA_950097035.1 uncultured Oscillibacter sp. | reverse complement strand
AGAAAGAATATGCAGAAATAAAAAAGGTAAGAGGGGAGGTTTTCCATAATTTTTTCCATTTAATCTATCTCCAGATAAAAACTCCCCTCCAACAGTTCCGTGCCCCGGAGGAGGGGGCCGTTACAGGTATAGTAGTTGCTGCCGCTGTCCAGCGGGGGGCTCTCCTCGACGACCCGCTGCCCGCCGCGCTGGATAACGCGCTCATACGGGATGCCGATGCGGAGCATGAATCTTCCGATACCGCTGGCGATCAGGCACAAAAGCCCTATGGAAATGACCACCGCGCACCGATGCAGCGTTCTTGGGGACTGCCGCCACACCAAGATGCCCGTCCAGACCAGCAGCGCAAGGATAGCCAGGGTCAGGGAGACGATGCCGCATCGCTTAACGCCGGCCCGCCAGGCCAGCCCCCTGGATGCCAGCGCCGCCCGGTCCAGGACGGGAATCAGCGCGGACGCCGCCAGAAGCGTCAGGACACCCCATTTCAGCCATGCCGGCATCCGCTTCATCCGTCCTGCTCCACCACGTACTCCAGCAGATCCCCCGGCTGGCAGTCCAGGACTTTGCAGATAGCCTCCAGGGTGGTAAACCGCACCGCCTTGGCTTTGTTGGTTTTCAGCACCGACAGGTTGGCGATGGTTACGTCCACCTGCTCGGAGAGCTGACTGAGGGACATCTTTCGTTTTGCCAGCATTACGTCCAGATTTACAATAATCGGCATAGGTTTGCCCCCTTCCTAGATCGTCAGGTCGTTTTCCGCCTTCATATCGGCGGCCTTCAAAACCAGATGGCTCAGCAGGAACGCCGCCAGGGCGATGGACATGCCCACCGTACACACTCCCAGTCCCAGCACCCAGATAGCGGACCCCACCAGGATCTCCAGTGTCACAGTGCCCACAGCGCAATAGCCGGTGTCAATGAGGGCGCAGAAGCCGATGGCGGTGAGCCGTCCGGCGTTTTTGTGGCAGAAGGAGTTGTCCCGGCCGATCTCCGTGCAGATCTGCCAGAACAGCACCAGGGCGATGGCGATGGGAACTGCGCTGATGCTGATGCAGACGATTCCCGGCGTTATCATCCAGGCGGCGTTGTAGGCCGCGCCCGCCTCCTGAATCCGCTGGGGGAAAATAACGGCGTAGCACAGCGCCGCCATTGCCGCCAGAAAAAGTATAGCGCCCTTCAGCGTCCGCACCAGTCCAAGTCGTTTCATGATATCCGCCTCACTTTCAAGTTGATACCCAGATCATAACAGTTCAAATCTTGTTTGTCAATATATTTTTACTGTTTTTCGATAAAAAATTGGTCTTTACCGAGCGAGGCGGCTGTGGTATAATGGACGCACCAATACAAAGGAGGACCATCGGATATGATTGGATTGGCCTATGCGTTAAAGGGGGAGATCAGGAGCATGCTGCGCTCCGCCGATGCCAAGCCCCTGGAGACGGCGAGCGGCGCAGCGGTCTATGAGATTGAGCCGGGCATCCTGGCCTACCTGGGGGGCGTGGGGAAGGTGAACGCCGCCATGAGCACGCAGCTGTTTATCGACCGTTATCATCCGGATTGGATCGTCAACGCCGGATGCGCCGGGAGTTTTTTGGACCTGCCCATTGGAACCATCGTGCTGGCGAAGGACTTTGTCCAGCATGATGTGGATACCACCGCCATGGGGGATCCCATCGGGCTGGTGTCCACTGTGGACCGGGTGGAGTTTCCAACCGATGAACCGGAGCGGCTCAGCGGCATCCTCGCCGCCCAAGGTGTGGAGCACCAGGTGGGCCGGGTAGCCACCGGCGAGGTGTTCATGACCAAGGGGGACCGGGCGGACTGGGTGGCGAAAACCTTCGCGCCCGCCCTCTGCGAAATGGAGGGCGGCGCCATCGCCCAGGTGTGCCTGCGCAACGGGGTGAAATTCACTGCGCTGAAATCCGTCTCCGACCGACTGTGCCAGGACAATAACGCGGAGGAGTACTTTAACTATGGCGAGGCCATGGCGAAGCTCAACGCTGTGGTCCTGCCCTTTGCCAGGGAACTGGGCCGGTAACATGACAGAACTGCGGGAGCGCATGGCGTCGCTCCCGCAGTTTTTTAGTATCCATATATCTTCCGGTTTTTCCCCAGCAGTATGACTGTGACCGCCAGTGCGGCGATTTCCGCCACGGAAATGGCCAGCCAGACGCCGTCTATTTTCAGGAAGACAGGCAGGATCAATACGCTGGCGCACTGGAAGATCAGCGTCCGCAGGAAGGATATGACCGCCGAGGCCAGACCGTTATTGAGGGCGGTAAAGAAGGATGAGCCGAAAATGTTGAATCCGCACAGAAGATAGGAGATTGCATACAGCCGGAAGCCTCGTACGGTCAACGCGCAGAGCTCCTGGTCATAGCCCACAAAGATTCTCGACAGGGGCGCGGACGCCGCGATTGCCAGCGCCGCCATGGCCGCTCCTGCCAGTGCGTTGAGGACCGTACTCTTGTGCAGCAGGCTCCTCAGCTCGTCCTTGTGCTCCGCACCGTAGTGAAAGCTGATAACTGGCGCGCTTCCGATGGCGTAGCCGATAAAAATGGCGGCGAAAATGAAGCTGACGTACATGATGGCCCCGTAGGCCGCCACACCGTCCTCTCCCGCCAGGCGGATCAGCTGGAAGTTGTACAGCATGGACACGACGGAGCCGGAAATGCTGCTCATCAGCTCCGAGGAGCCGTTGGTACAGGTCTGCCACAGCGTCTTGCCGTCAAAATGGGGGCGGACCAGGCGCAGCAGGCTGTTGTTCGGCCGGAGGAAATAGAGAATGGGGAGCAGCCCGCCTACCGCCTGGCTGAGGACTGTGGCGATAGCCGCGCCGGCGATGCCCCAGCGGAAGACGCCCACCAGCAGCGCGTCCAGCGCCGCGTTGGTCAGTCCGGCCCCAACGGTGAAGTAGAGGCCCAGCTTCGGTTTTTCCGCCGCGATGAAAAAGCTCTGGAATACGTTTTGCAGAATGTAGAACGGGTTAGCCGCCAGGATGATGCGGGCGTACAGCACGCAGTACTCCAGCATTTCCCCCTCCGCCCCCAGAGCCGAGGCAATGGGCCGGGTGAAGGCGGCTCCCAGACAGCCCACGGCCGCGCCGCCCGCCGCCGCCGCGCAGACCAGGAAGGAGAAATGCCGGTTGGCCCGTTCTGGCCGGCCCTGGCCCAGGGTTTTGGCCACGATGGCGGAGCCGCCGGTACCGATCATGAAGCCCGGCGCACCCGTGATGATCAGCAGGGGCATAATGAGGTTTACCGCCGCAAAGGGTGTCTTGCCCGCGAAGTTGGACACGAACAGGCCGTCCACCACGCTGTAAATGGATGTAAAGATCATCATCACGATGGATGGCAGAGTGAAGCGCAGCAGCTTCGAATAAGTAAAATGCTCGGATAATTGGATTCTCATACAGAATTGTTTTCCTCTTTCTCTGATAAATTTGCCGCGAGGGCCGCACGGAATTGGGCGGAGTAAAACTCCATCGCCGCCACAAAGTCCGGGCCGAACCGCGCCGCTGCCGCCGCCATGGCCTGATTTTCCATGATATACAGCTCCTCCAGCGTCTGCCGGGCGTAAGCCAGCCCTGCCGGCGTTAGGCAGAGCTGCCGCTGCCGGGGCTGGTCCGGCATGGGTGCCAGGGTTATATAGCCCGCCGTCTGGCAGGCCTTGACCACTGTGTTGATCGTAGTTTTCGGGATCGCCCACTCCTCGCAGATCTGCTTTTGGGAGTGGGGGAGGCCGTCGTCCAGGGCGTAGAGCAGATCCAGGGTATGGGGCGTGACTCCGGATTGGACCGCCCAACGGTAGTACGCGCCGTCCGCGGCGCTGGTTGCGGCGATCAACCGCCGGTTCAACTGGTGCAGTTCGTCCATGGCTGATTCCTCCGGCATCTATTTAGTACGATTTCGTACCGATTTAACGAGTGATATTATAGTACGATTCCGTATTATTGTCAAAAGGGGGCAAACCATCTTTTTTGACACGCAGAGGAGGCGCGGTCCATACGCCGCGCCTCCTGCCCCTGTACTATATATCAAAAATCCCGCCCGCGTCCCGGACGCGCGGGCGAGGATCTTTGCGCCTGCTGCGTCCGCTCAGGCGGCCGCTTCGCTGGGGACTCTCTCCCGAAACAGCAGAGAGACGCACCACAGTCCGCCCAGGCCCACCAGAGCGTAGATCACGCGGGAGATCACCGCCATCTGTCCGCCGCAGATAAAGGCCACCAGGTCCAGTCCGAACAGGCCGATGATGCCCCAGTTCAATGCGCCGATCACTACCAGGATCAGCGCGATCCGATCCAAAACCATATCCATTACCTCCTTTTTTGTTGAGAAAGCCCGTCGTGCCGGCTTACGAATGTAGTGTTGCCTGTTCCTTCGCCGCTATCCATGCAAAAAATAGAAAAATGAAGAGAACAAGCGGCACTTGACAAGGGACGCCGCCTTCATTATAATGCTCTTGTCCGGCATCCGCCGGACAGTATCTTGAAGGAGGATTTGAAAATGCCCATTGTTACGCTGTACCGGCCCGCTTTGGAGGAACTTGCCTTCCGCCAGAAGCTTCTCGGCGACCCGGACACCATGGCCTTTAACCACGCCTATGGCGGAACCATTGCCTTTCCCCGGGAGCGGTGGGCGGACTGGTACGGGCGCTGGGTAGAGGATGCCTCCGGAGAGCGCTTTTACCGCTATCTCTATGATGCGGAGGCGGACGCCTTTGCGGGAGAGGTTTCGTACCACCTGGATGAGGAGCTGGGCGGATATGTCTGCGATGTCATTGTCCCCGCCGGACTGCGGGGCAGGGGATACGGTTACCAGGGCCTGGCCCTGTTGTGCCAGGCGGCAAAGGACAACGGCGTGCCACGCCTGCTGGACAATATCGCCCTGGACAACCCGTCGGCGGCGCTGTTCCTCAAGTCCGGCTTCCGGGAGGTTGGCCGGAATGAGGAGTATGTCCTGGTGGCGAAGGATTTCTGACTCTACGGATCGTAGGTTGCTTTTTGCGCGGCTTCCTTTATAATTTGACTATAAACGCCGGAGGTGAGGAGAATGGACACGAAGAAAACGGGAGAGCTGATCCGCGCCCTGCGGACGGAGCTGGGACTGACCCAGCAGCAGCTGGCCTGTCGGCTCCATGTGGGGGACAAGGCTGTCTCCAAGTGGGAGCGGGGCGGCGGATGTCCCGACGTATCCCTGCTTCCGGCGCTGGCGGAGGTTCTGGGCGTAGGGCTGGAGAGCCTGATGGCCGGAGAACTGGACGCCAAGGAACAAACGGGAGGAAATATGAAGCGCACAAAATTTTTTGTCTGTCCGGACTGCGGCAACCTGATCACTGCTACGGGGGAGGCTATGCTGTCCTGCTGCGGAAGGCCCCTGGCGGCGTTGGAGCCTCGAAAGGCGGAGGAAGCCCACCGCCTGACCCTGGAGCCGGTGGAGAACGAGCTGTTCGTCACCAGTGGCCACCCTATGGAAAAGGAACACTATCTTACGTTTCTTGCCCTGCTGCAGGGGGATACCCTGCTGCTGCGGCGGCTGTATCCAGAGTGGGAACTGCAGGCGCGGCTGCCCGCCGTCCATGGCAGGCTGCTGTGGTACTGTACCCGCCACGGCCTGTTCTATCAGGACATATGAGCAGATGCCAGGGGGGCTCTCACCTTTTGTGGTGAGAGCCTCCCTCAAACATTCAATTGGTAAAGCGGATGATCTGCTTCTCTGCATCAATAACCGCCTCGACCCCGAAGGGAATGATGCACCGCGGCGTGGCGTGTCCGATATTGATATTGCAAACCACCGGCAATCGCGGATCACCGATCACATCGATCAGATGCCGCTTGTACTCCTCCACATAGGTCTCATCCATAGGCTTCCCAACCAGGACGCCGGAAACGACGTCGAATATGCCCTTTTCCTTGAGATACTTCAATGCCTTCCGGTATTTCTCCGGAGGCATTTTTTCTTCGCTGGATTCCAGAAGCAGGATACG
>CATNDT010000152.1 GCA_950097035.1 uncultured Oscillibacter sp. | reverse complement strand
ACGGGTTGCGGGCCACGCCGTTGTAGCGGACCTCGAAGTGACAGTGGGGGCCGGTGGAGTTGCCGGTGGAGCCCACGCGGGCGATTTGCTGGCCCTTGTAAACCGTCTGGCCGACAGAGACCAGAATGCTGCTGTTGTGGGCGTAATAGGTCTCGTAGCCGTTTTGGTGGTTGATACGGACCAGATAGCCGTAGGTGCCCATCCAGCCGGCGTAGGTGACCCGGCCGCCGTCGGCGGCGTAGACCGGTGTGCCCCGGGCCGCGGCGATGTCCAGCCCGCGGTGATTGGTGGTGCCGATACCGCCGGGAGACTTCCGGTTTCCGAAGCGGGAGGTAATCCGCCCGGTGATGGGCCAGCGGAATGTGCCGGTGGGATACCAGGTGGGCCGCTCCTTAGTGCCCTGGAGCTGGTGTTCGGTGACAGGCTCCTTCAGCGTTACAGAGGAGAGTATGGTGCGCTCGGTCTCCTCACCGTTGACATAGGTGACGTTGGCCACCACGTCGGCAGCGCCGAATTCGCCCTTGGAGACAACCTTAAAATCGCCCTTATACAGATCGGCGGTCTCGGTGTACTCAACGTCGTAGTTCACCTCGGAAACATACCGCTCCTGCTGCACCACCGTTCGGGTCAGATAGGGCACGGAGGCGGACAGAGTCAGATGCTCGCCAACCTGCAGCCGGTTGATATCGTAACCGGGGTTCAGAGCCTCCAGTTCCTTGGAGGTCAGACCATTCTCCTGGGCGATCTCAGACCAGGTGTCGCCTTTTTTCACCTCGTAGATGACCTCGGCGCTCTTGGTGCTGTATAGCGTTTCGGCCAGGTACCCAAGATTCATGATCTCGTCTGTGGGGACATAATCCTCTTTGATTTCTACGCTCTCGGTGAAATCGCAGAAGATAGTGTCCTCATCGGTGCCGGCGGCCTTTAGCTGCTTTAGCAGCTCATCCAGCGCGCCTTCATAGGGGGTGGCCCCAATGAACTCCCCGTCCACATACAGGCAATAGGCCGGCGTCACCAGACCCACCTCCTCAGAGAGGTCGGCGGCGTAGACCTCCGGGTCCACCAGGTCCTGCCGGCGCAGCAGGCCGGAGGAGTACTGGATCAGGGAGTCGTCAATGGTGAAACTCTCCCCCAGGGTGCGGGCGGTGACCTGCTCCAGGTCGTGCCGCACATCCTCAGCGGCAGACTCAGAGGGAAGCACCGCCAGAACTTTGCCGTCGTAGCTGACGGTGGTGCCATAGGTGTAGGTGGAGACAAACAGCACCACCACAGCCACACAGGCGGCGCCGCCCAAAAACAGCAGGGGATAGAGAATCCGGTGCCCCGACTGCTCGGGCCGGGAGGAGGCGCGGCTGATGGCCCGTTTTCGTCGGCCCCAGGTGTGCTCCTCCAGGTGGCTGCCCAGCATGGGCAAAATACCCCAGATCAGCAGTAAAAACTGAACGGGGAGCCGGTTGGATTCCGGAAAACGGGCATCCCGCTTTTCCCGCAGAATGTGGCGCCAGCGGCGCCTGGCCCGCCGGAGGTTCCAGGCCACAGCCTGATACCAGGTGAGGCTGGGCCGCGGTTCGCTCCTTCTTCGCCGGGGAGGGGCGGCGCCCCGGGCGGGTTCTGCGGCCGTTTCCGCCCATGCGGGGATAGCGGCCTTTCGGGTGGCCGTGCGGCGAAGCCGCTCTTCCACAGAGTGCTCCCGAACAACGGTCTGGGCTGTGACGGCGGGCGGGTCCGGGGCCAGATTCCGGGAAAAGAGGTTTGCCGTTTCACCGGTGTGCCGCCCGGGGTCCCGGCGGCGGTCCGGCGCGGACTTTGTCCGCCGCGCTGGGGCGGCTGTTCCGGTCTTTTTGAAGATTCACTCATAATACTCTTAAAATCACCACAATAAAATAGTTACAAATTGTTACCATTGCTATCATACTGCGTTTTTCCGATTCCGTCAACCCCGTATCCTTCCAAAACAGGGTCAACTTGTTGAAGCTGGAAATAGATATATCCCCATAATATAGGGGGATACTTTGTCTATTTTGCACATTTTAGGAGGTGAGTGGTGAAATAACTGTAAATTTTTTTGTCAGAATTTCCATTTTTCAATTGACCCGGCGTGTCAGTGGTGTATAATAAAAGAGAAGAAGACCGCGTAAAATCCCGTGTACGTTCGGCACTTATGTTTGGAGGTAACTGTACTATGTTTGAATTTCTCATCAAAAAGCTGAAAACGCACCCCCGCAGAATTGTCTTCACCGAGGGGACCGACCCCCGCATTCTGGAGGCCTCGGCCCGCCTTCTCTCCGGTACGTTCCTGACCCCCGTTCTGGTGGGGAAGCCCGATGAGGTCTTTGCCGCCGCCGAGGAGGCCGGTTTCAATATCCGGGGCGCTGAGATCGTGGACCCCGAGGCCTTTGAGGATATGGATAAGATGGTGGCTGCCATGGTGGAGCTGCGCAAGGGCAAGATGACCGAGGAGCAGTGCCGTGCGGCGTTAAAGCAGGGCAACTACTTTGGCACCATGCTGGTAAAAATGGGCTATGCCGACGCTCTGCTGGGCGGCGCCACTTACTCCACCGCTGACACGGTTCGCCCCGCCCTGCAGCTGATCAAAACCAAGCCCGACTGTAAAATTGTTTCCTCCTGCTTTATTCTGGTGCGCTCCTCCACTGTGGGCGACCGTGAGGTGCTGGCAATGGCCGACTGTGCCATTAACATCAAGCCCAACGAGGACGAGCTGGTGGAGATTGCCATGGAGACCGCCGGCACGGCCCGGATTTTCGGCATTGACCCCAAGATGGCGTTTTTGAGCTATTCCACCCACGGCTCCGGCTCCGGTGAGGATGTGGACAAGATGCGCCGCGCCTGCGAGAGGGCCAAGGCCCTGGCCCCGGATGTGGTGATCGACGGTGAGCTGCAGTTTGACGCCGCCGTGTCTCCCCGTGTGGCCCATACCAAGTGCCCGGAATCCCCCCTGGGCGGCCGCGCCAATACCTTCATCTTCCCGGACATCAACGCCGGCAACATCGGCTACAAGATCTGCCAGCGCATGGGCGGCTTTGAGGCCTATGGTCCCATCCTGCAGGGCCTGAACGCCCCCATCAACGACCTCAGCCGCGGCTGCAACGGCCAGGAGGTCTACTCCATGGCCCTGATCACTGCCGGACTGTGCGAGGACTGATTTTTACCGGATAAGACCATGAAATATGAGAGAGAGGTAACGTAAGGAAGTTACCTCTCTCTCGTGTTTTGCAGACAGCCGAATGTAACTGAACTGGGGAGGAATCCATCACTTCGACGGTATCTGCCAGAGCGCAGGAAACCGCCAAATTTCGGGAAAGAGGCTATTGCAATTTTTCCTGCGATAGAGTAAAATAATCCCGGAAACGCAAAGGCGGCAGGCCGCAAGGTGCTACCAACACCCTGCGGCTCTGTATGAGTGAGAGTGGCACTCAGCACAGCGAATATATCGCACCACAAAAGCATTATACCGGGTTTAGTGTGCAATTTCAAGGCTGAAGAACGCAGAATTTGGCTGTGCGTGCATTTTAGGCGGGGCTGAGGTTAAAAACTCGGTTCCGCTATATGTGTTTCCAACGAAGCCCCGAAGGGCGTTTTCCCCGCCCGCCCTTCGGGGCTTCGTTTGGAATCGAAAATTTTGAGGAAGAAGGTACATGAATATGACCGGGAGAAAGATGCGTTTTTTACTCTGCCTGCTGTTGACGGCGCTCATGCTGTGCTTGTCGGCCTGCGGTAAAGATGACGGCGGGAGCGGCCAGGATGGCGACAAAACTGATGTTCTGCTGCCCATCAGCATAAACGGCAAAGAGATCAGGGTTGGGGAGACCACCGTCCAGACGCTGCTGGACGAGGGGCTGGAAGTGTCCTGGGTGGACGAGGACTATAATCGGATCACTGTAGACCCCGCCACTCAGTTGGAGGCGAATGCCTACTACACCGGCGGCAGCATCAAAGTGTCGGATGATATGTCCTTCAAGATCTCCTTTACGACAGACGAAGAGGAGGTTTCTCTGGGGCAGGCGGTAATCGCCCGGCTGGAACTGACCGTGGCTGCAGAGAGCGATAAGAGCGTTCTTGAAACGATTTCCTTTGACGGGGTACCGGTCACGGAGCTGACTCAAGAGACGGCTGTGGAGAAGTATCCCGACTGGACAGGAAACGAGGTTATGTGGCTGCACTACGGTCTGGAATATAAATATGATCTGAACTTCGACATTTCCACCGGATATCTCAACAAATTTGCCGTGGAGCGTACCTACGATGTGGATTGGAACAGTTGAAAAAAGTTTTCAGCAGGAAGATCTCCGCAGCTATTCCTACTACATGGAAAACAGTGTTTTTTTGTGAAAGAGGCGCGTTGAAGCTTATAATTATAAAATGCGGTCCCACCGTTTTCGGTGGGGCCGCATGTATTTAGTCCGGATCTTGTATAGCAGGGTTTGAGCTGTCTAGAAACAGTTCTTCAGCCTGCTGCTGCGCCTCGATCAGCCTGGCTTCCAGATGGCGGAGCGCTTCTTCCGCGTCTGTGAGTGCGTTGAAAAGCAAAATATATTCTTTGGAAATCGTCTGCATCTTACTTCGTCCTTTCTAAGCGAACACAAAATGTGGAATGGGGTGTCTATATCATACACAAAATCATGCGGAAAACTTGTCTTAATTTGTCGAGGCATCCGGAATTCTGAAAAAATATATAAAATCCACAGGATTGACCGGGAGTTTCCTCGAAAAATCGGATTCCCTGCCTGATTCTGGAGGAGGAGTGTGGGCAAAGAGCGTATCACCGCCGCCTGAGAGCGGCGATGATACAGGCGGTCAGAAACAGCGTCAGGTTGGCGCACACCACCGTTGCGCCCACAGGGGTGGAGCGGATAAAGGACACGGTGAGTCCCACGCAGAAGCAGCCCACCGAGGTGACGGCGGCGCACAGAATCACCCCCAGGAAGCTCTTAAAAAGGCGCATGGCCGTAAGTGCCGGGAAGATAATGAGAGAGGAGATCAGCATGGCGCCCATCATCCGCATGCCCAACACGATCGTCAGCGCGGTGAGAACGGCCAGCAGGGTGTTGTACCGGTCCACCCGTAGCCCGGCGGCACGGGAGAAGTTCTCGTCGAACGTGACGGCGAACAGCCTGTGAAAAAACAGCGCAAAGAGCACCAGCACCGCAAGGGACACCAGCACGGCCAGCGCAACGTCCGCCCAGGACATGGCCAGCACACTGCCGAACATGTAGTTATCCACATCGGTGGTCATGCCCGTGGTGCAGGAGATGACCATGATGCCCACCGCCAGCGACGAGGCGCTGACAGCGGCGATGGCGGCGTCGCTGTTCCAGCGGGGGCTTCCGGCCATCCGCAGCAGGAAGAAGGCCGCCAGAACCACCACGGGGATGGAGAAATACAGCGGCGTAAAGCCCAGGGCCACGGCTATGGCCAGTGCGCCAAAAGAGACGTGGCTCAGTCCGTCGCCGATCATGGAGTAGCGCTTTAGCACCAGCGGTACGCCCAGCAGCGCGCAACACAGAGATATCAGAACTCCGGCGATGAGGGCCCTTTGCATAAAGGGCCAGGAGAAAATCTGCATCAGATTCACGGTTCGTCCTCCTGAAAACGCCGCCCGTGGGGGGAGGCGAGATACTCCGCCGCCGTTCCGTAAAATATGCCGCTGCGCCCGATATGGAGTACTGCGCGGGCGCGGCGGAGAGCCGGTCGCAGGTCATGGGTCACCATGACAATGGCCATCCCCTCTCTCTCGTTGAGATAGGCCAACGTTTTATAGAGCTCCTGGGCGGCGGCGGGGTCCAGACCGGTGATGGGTTCGTCTAAAATCAGCAGCCGCCCGGCGGCGCACAGAGCGCGGGCCAGCAGCACCCGCTGCTGCTGGCCGCCGGAAAGGCTGCGGTAGCTGGCGTCTTTCAGCTCTAAAATACCTAGCTTGCCCATGTTCATCAGCGCCGCCGACTTCTGGGCGGCAGAGTAGAAAAAGC
>CATNDT010000151.1 GCA_950097035.1 uncultured Oscillibacter sp. | reverse complement strand
TCAAAAAGCAGCGAAGTCACGCCGAAACACGGCGTGACTTCGCTGCTTTTTCCCCTACTCCCAAAACAGCTCGTCCAAAGTTTTACCCAAAGTGCGGCAAATGGCGATACACAGCTTGACGGTGGGGTTATAGTCCCCCTTTTCAATGGCGTTGATGGTCTGCCGGGATACGCCCACGGCGTCCGCCAGCTGCTGCTGACTCATATCCAGGGCCGCCCGGGCGGACTTCATGCGGAGATTTTTCATTCCGTCTCCTCTCTCCGGTCCAGAGAAAAATTGACGGCATACACAGCCAAAATCACCAGCATCACCCCTCCCACCAGAAGGTTTGTGCACCGGAAAGTGAGGATGCCGTTCTCCACCACGTCTCCGCCCCGAAGCTGGATGACCCCCAGACCCAGATTAAATGCGGACAGCAGGACAAACAGCGTCATCACATAACGGGGTTTCTCCTTCAGGCTGAGGTACGCGTCTTTCAAAATGCAGGTAACGGCAAACACCGCCATTCCCAGGGTGATGCAGATAACACAGCCCGCCATGGCATCGCACCACCGGCCCACCACGATTTCCGTTGCGCCGTAAACCGCCATAGCGATCATCAGTGTAAAAAAGCCGTATTTGAAGGCCACGCCCCGGGCACGCTCCTGCCGCTCGTCAAACGTGCAGTCCAGCACCTTTTTGCGAAACAGAGTCACCACCACTAAAATACCCACGGCGAACCCCGCCGCAAGGCCGAAAATCAACCCCAATCTGTGCTCCATTGAAAGAATCCTCCTTTTCTTACTTTACCGGCATCATAGCACACGCACGACATATTGTCAAGTATATTTTACTTATCATCGTATATTAAAGACAAAATGTCTGTCCAGATAACTTTGCGGCCCAGCTGTTTCATTTTGTTCCGATTTTGTTACGATTTTGTGATTACTTCTGCCGGAAAAGTCCTATACTGTAGTTGCATAGCCGAAATCACCGGGAAAGGAGAAACTATGAGACACTTTATCGCATTCACACTGCTTCTGCTTTTACTCTGCGGCACGGCCGCCTGCGGCGGGACCACCGCGCCGGAAGAACCGCCCGCTCCCCCCACGCAGGATACGCCGCCGCAGAATACGCCGTCGGAGACTCCACCCGCCCAGGAGGATGACAATCAGACAGACGGTGACTATACAATCTACACCTGCGGCGGCGTGGACATCGCTCTGCCCACCCAGTATCTGGATCTGCTGATCGTGGATACGGACTTTCCGGATGCGGCGGAGAGCTGGAAGCCGCTGTTGTCCGTGTATGAAAAGGCCTCGATCGAGGCCGCCCAGGCGGAGTTCGGCGACAGTATGGGCTTTGGCTTTCTGTTTGGCTTTTTATCCGTGGACCGGGCAGGCTATGAGCAGCTGCTGCAGGAGGACGGCTCCGGTAAGGAGGCCTTCGCCACAGACGGAACCCGGTACTATATCTACACCTTTCCCACCGACGTGCAGTTTTACCGTCCCGACGACGGCGACGGCGGCGGAGTCAACATCCAGAGCGAGGCGTGGAAGACCTGGGAAACCCTCAACGAACTCGGACCCGCAGTTCAGGCGGACCTGCTGGAGCGCAACGGTCTGACGCCCCTGGCCCCGGCTCCGGCATAAGCCCTCCCCAGCCGCAAAATAAGAAAACCCCGCGGAGAGGCTTATGGGTCTCTCCGCGGGGTTTTCGCCATTCTTTAATGGTAAGCGCTTTGCAGCAAAAACAGATCAGGCCACGTCCCTGTTCAGCGTGCCGTCCAGCGCCTTGCTGAGGATGATATAGAGCACAAAGGTCACAACCATACTGACGATGGCGGGAACCAGGAAGCTCTTCTGCAGGGCGACATAGCCTACCGCAGAACCAACAACCCAGGCAATGATGGCCACCCAATTGATGGCCTTGTTCTCCTTGCTGCGCTTGATGAAAAAGTGCTCGGCGATGATAAAGGCCGGAATGGGAGGCAGCAGGATGGACAGGGATTGGGTCACGGGCAGCAGGTACTTGGTAGCGCCCACAGCGGCAAAGGCGGCAGAGGCCACAGCGGTGATGATCGCCAGGACCGCATGCTTCACCTTGCCCTCCAGCGGGGTGTCCTTCAGAATATTCTGCATGGCCAGGCTGGAGGTGTAGATATTGTTGTCCTGGGTAGTCCACACGCAGAAGATGGCGCAGATAAACACCAGAATGCCCAGGCCAAGGGCGGCGGTGGCGGGCACAAAGCCGCTCTCACCGGTGGCCTGCGCGGTCATAATGCCGATAACCTGCAGGCCGAACAGACCGATGGCCACGGCGATGGGGGCGCCCACGGCCACGTGGCTCTTCTTCTTTGCATAACGGCACACGTCGGGAGAGACAATACAGCCGAACACCCACGCGCCCACAAAGGAGGTGGAGCCCGCCGCAAAGGAGATCTGCTGGTCAGAGGGCGGGGTATACTGGAACACAGTGCCATAGCCGGCCCGAACGCCGATGGCAATGGCGCAGGCCACGGTCAGCAGCAGCGCGCAGGGTACGCCCAGCCAGCTGACAAACTCCAGGCCCTTCACGCCGCGAACAGCAGACTGCGCCCACAGGGCCACCACCAGAATGGAGGTAATACCCACAGGGATGGGCCACCAGCCGAAGTTGGAGACAATCAGGTTGGAAAAGGTATCCGCGTTCACCGCGATCCAGTTGACGCTGGAGATCACCAGCACCACAGACAGGATGGCCGAGCTGCGGGCCCCCATGGACCTGCGGGAGAGCATGGTGGTGGACAGACCCGTCTCACAGGCGATGATGCCCAGGAAGGTGGCCACCACAATCAGCATCAGGTTGCCCACACCACAGGCCAAAATGGCGTCCTTAAAGGGCATTTTGTAGCCCACTGTGGCGCCAGTGACAAAGCAGGACAGAGAGATGGTGTAGCCGGTGAGAATCACCAGGATACTGCCTATGCTCTTGCGTGCGCTCTGCGGTACGCTTTCAAAAACGTACTCCATTTCACCGCTGCCCGCCGGGGCGCTTTTGGTTTTTGTCTCATCGCTCATAGTCTTTCCTTCTTTCTCTTTTTTCTGCGCCGGAGACTGCGAAAATCAAAGCGGATTGTGCATCCCGCCGGGATGCACAATGGGGGAAGGTTCCTTCCCCCATTCCACTTTAATTTTTACTGGTACAATATTATAGTTCCGGTAACTTTCTCAGTCTAATATCTTTTTCATAATAAGACGCACATTTCCATATTAAAAACAAAAGAACTGAACATTTTAGTTAATTTTTGATCCATCCTGCTCCGCACGCTTCCCCTGCTTCTCCCGCCGCTCATGGATCTGCCGGTAAAGACACTGGAGCCCGTCGGACAGTCCCCCCACCTGGTCGATGAGGCCCAGCTGCACCGCCTCCTCGCCGTAGACCACGCTGCCCACATCGGCGGCCATGTCGTCCTTTTTCAGCATCAGCGCCTGAAAGTCCGCCCCGCTGATCTGGCTGTGGCCGGAGACAAAGGCCACGATCCGCTCCTGCAGCCGCTCAAAGTAGTGATAAGTCTGGGGCGCGGCAATCACGGTGCCGCTCATACGGACGGGGTGGATGGTCATGGCGGCACTGGGGACGGCAAAGCTCCGCCGGGCCGCCACCGCCAGGGGCACGCCGATAGAGTGGCTGCCCCCCAGCACGATGGAGACCGTGGGCTTTGTCATACCGGCAATGAGCTCCGCAATGGCAAGTCCCGCCTCCACATCACCGCCCACGGTATTCAGCAAGAACAAAATACCGTCGATCTCCTCGCTCTCCTCCAGTTTGGCAAGCAGGGGCAGCACGTGCTCGTACTTGGTGGTCTTGGCGTTGCCTGCGGCGGTGGTGTGGCCCTCGATCTGGCCGATGATCGTCAGGCAGTATACCGAACCGTGGGGCGTACGGGTCAGGGCGGAGCCGAAGTCCAATATGCCCTGAACGGTGTCCTTCTGGGTCTCGCTCTCCGTCTCTGTTCCGGCGGGTCTGGTGGGTTCTGTCATGAGGATTCCTCTCTTTCTGCCCTTTGGAGGCTGCAAACTGTCTTCCACTATTCTCCGCAGTTTTTTGAAAATTACACAGGTCTTTCCTTTTTCGCCTCACTGTGTTATAATCTATTTTGTAATTCTGTAATCACAGCCGTTGGGAGGCATTGAAATTGAAAGAGAACAAACAGCGCATCGTGGTAAAGGTTGGCACCTCCACCCTCACCCACGCCTCCGGCAGCCTGGACCTGCGGAGTATGGACCGGCTGGTCCGCGCCCTGTCGGATCTCCACGGCATGGGCCACGAGGTGATTTTTGTGACCTCCGGAGCCATCGCCGTGGGCACGGAAAAGCTGGGCCTTTCAGAGCGCCCCCGCGAGCTGCGGATGAAGCAGGCCGCCGCCGCGGTGGGCCAGTGCCGGATGATGCATATTTACGACAAGCTCTTTTCCGAATACAGCCAGTCCGTGGCCCAAATTCTGCTCACCGGAGACGATGTGGAGGACCCCGGCCGGGCGGAGCACCTGCGGGGCACCTTCTCCGCTCTGCTGGAGATGGGGGTCATCCCGGTGGTGAATGAAAACGACTCCGTCTCCTCCGCCGAGATCGAAACGGGCCACCACAAGGTCCTGGGTGACAACGACACCCTCTCCGCCATTGTGGCGGGGCTCTGTCAGGCGGATCTGCTGGTGCTGCTAAGCGACATCGACGGACTCTACGACGCCGACCCCAAAACCCATCCCGGCGCCCGCCTTCTCCACCGGGTGGAGGCCCTGACTCCGGAGATTCTGGAGATGGCCGGCGGCGCGGGCACCTGGCGGGGCACCGGCGGAATGGCCACCAAGCTCTCCGCCGCCCGCATCGCCATGGCCGCAGGGTTTGACATGGTGATCGCCAACGGGGCCAGGACAGAGGATCTCTACGGTATCGTGGAGGGCCGGGACATTGGCACACGGTTCGTTTCCCAAAGGCTGAACGCTTGAGGAGGTATGGCAATGACAGCATTGCAGCGCCAGGGCGCGGCGGCGAAAGCCGCCTCTTACGCCCTATCCGCCGCCGGTACGGCGAGAAAAAATCAGGCCCTGGAGGCCATTGCAGAGATTCTGACAGAGCGGCAGGCGGAGTGGCTGGCCGCAAACGCGGAGGACGTGGCCGCCGCAAAAGCGGCGGGGATGCGCCCCGCTATGCTGGACCGGCTCACCCTCACTTCCCAGCGCGCCGCCGCCATCGTGGACGGCGTGCGGCAGGTGATCGCCCTGCCGGACCCTGTGGGTAAGGTAGACCGGGCGGAAACCCGCCCCAACGGCCTGATCATCGGGCGGCGGCGGGTGCCCTTAGGCGTCGTCGCCATCATCTTCGAGGCCCGCCCCAACGTCACCGTGGATGCGGCGGCCCTGTGCCTAAAGTCCGGCAATGTGTGCATCCTGCGGGGCGGCAAGGAGGCCATCCGCTCCAACCGGGCGGCGGCCGCCCTGATGCGCCAGGCCCTGGCGGCGGCGGGGCTGCCGGAGGACTGCGTGTCCCTGGTGCAGGATACCGGCCGCGACACCGCCAATGAGCTGATGCATCTGGAGGAATACGTGGACGTGCTGATTCCCCGGGGCGGGGCGGGGCTCATCCGCGCCGTGGCAAAGGAGGCCACCGTGCCCGTTATCCGCACCGGTGAGGGCGTGTGCCACATCTATATTGACAGTGAGGCGGATCTCGCCATGGGGGCGGAGATCCTGTACAACGCCAAGTGCTCCCGCCCGTCGGTCTGCAACGCGGCGGAGTGCGTGCTGATCCACCGGGACGTGCTGGAGCCCTTCCTGAAAGAGGCCCTGCCCCTGCTGGACCGAAACCGTGTGGAGCTGCGGTGCGACCAGGCGGCGCTGGCGGCGCTGGGCAGCCGGGGTGTACCCGCCGCGGAGAGCGACTGGGACGCGGAATACGGCGACTATATTCTGGCCGTCCGCACGGTGGCGGACACGGCGGAGGCTGTGGACTTTATCAACGCCCACGGCACCGGCCACTCGGAAGCCATTGTCACCAACAACTACTTCACCGCCCAGCGCTTTCTGGACGCGGTGGACGCGGCGGCGGTGTATGTCAACGCCTC
>CATNDT010000150.1 GCA_950097035.1 uncultured Oscillibacter sp. | reverse complement strand
GTGACTACGGCGTGTGCCGTATCTGCTTCCGGGAGCTGGCCTACAAGGGCGAGATCCCCGGCGTGCGCAAGGCCTCTTTCTAAAAGGGCAGCGCCCCGCCGCAGCTTTCAGGTTTTAAGCTCTCCCCCTCCCCCGGTGAGGGAGGGGGAGAGGTGAGAAAACAGCCGGATGGCGAAAGGTCATGACCAATTGTGCACCACGCACCAGCGGACTGCTCCATTGGCCATGATACCTCGCCGCCGAAGCGGCCATTTCGCCGCAACTCTAAAAATAGGAGGATTTACCATGCATATCACCGATCCTGTTGCGGATATGCTGACCCGCATCCGCAACGCCAACAGCGCCAAGCACGACACCGTTGATGTTCCCGCCTCCAACATGAAAAAGAGCATCGCTCAGATCCTGCTGGACGAGGGGTATATCAAGAGCTTCAACGTGGTGGACGACGGCCTTCAGGGCATGATCCACATCACCTTGAAGTACAACGCGGGCAAGGAGAAGGTCATCACCGGCCTGCGCCGCGTTTCCAAGCCGGGTCTCCGGGTTTATGTGGGCGCCGACGAGCTGCCCCGCGTGCTCCGGGGTCTTGGCATCGCCATCATCTCTACGTCCAAGGGCGTCATGACCGACAGGAAGGCCCGCGAGCTCCATGTCGGCGGCGAAGTCCTGGCATTCGTCTGGTAAGGAGGGTATTTGAACAATGTCTAGAATTGGCAGAATGCCCATTACCGTTCCCGCCGGCGTCACTGTGAACATCGCCGAGGGTAATGTGGTTACCGTCAAGGGACCCAAGGGCGAGCTGACGCGTGCGCTGCGCCCTGAGATGATTATTAAGCAGGAAGGCAGCACGATCACCGTGGAGCGCCCTTCCGAGGATAAGCTGCACCGCAGCCTCCACGGCCTGACCCGTACGCTTCTGAACAACATGGTCACCGGCGTAACCGATGGCTATAAGAAGGAGCTGGATGTCAACGGCGTGGGCTACCGTGTGGCCAAGGAGGGGAAGAACCTGGTTATGAACCTGGGCTTTTCCCATCAGGTGATCGTTTCTGAGATCGAGGGCATCACCATTGAGGTCCCCGCTCCCAATAAAATTATCATTCACGGATGCGATAAGCAGGCCGTCGGCCAGTTTGCGGCCGAGGTCCGCGAAAAGCGTCCTCCCGAGCCTTATAAGGGCAAGGGCATCAAGTATACCGATGAGGTCATCCGCCGCAAGGTGGGCAAGACCGGCGCTAAGAAGTAAGGAGGTGTGCCGATATGATTAAAAGACCGAATACCAACGCCCAGCGTTTGAAGCGCCACAAAAGGGTGCGTGCCAAGATCTCCGGCACCCCCGAGATGCCGCGTTTGAACGTGTTCCGCAGCGAGGCCAACATCTACGCCCAGATTATCGACGATGTCAAGGGCGTGACCCTGGTCTCTGCTTCTTCCCTGGATAAGGCCATTGAGGGCTACGGCGGCAACGTGGCCGCGGCCTCTGCCGTGGGCAAGCTGCTTGCCGAGCGGGCCAAGGCCAAGGGCATTGAGACCGTGGTGTTTGACCGCGGCGGCTACCTGTATCACGGCCGCGTGCAGGCCCTGGCCGATGGCGCCCGTGAGGGCGGCCTGAAATTCTAAGGGAGGAGGAACGACAGTATGCCTAGATTTGAAAGAGAGCAGAGCGAGTATATCGAGAAGGTCGTATACCTGAACCGTGTATCCAAAACGGTGAAGGGCGGCCGTGTTATGAAGTTCTCCGCCCTGGTCGTCGTTGGCGACGGAAAGGGAAAGGTGGGCTATGGCCTGGGTAAGGCCGCCGAGGTTCCCGAGGCCATCCGTAAGGGCATTGAGGCCGCCAAGAAGAACATGGTCACCGTGACGCTGTCCGGGACCACGATCCCCCACGAGATCATCGGCGAGGCCGGTGCGGGCCGCGTGCTGATGAAGCCCGCCGCCCCCGGTACCGGCGTGATCGCCGGCGGCGCTGTCCGCGCCGTGGTGGAAGCCGCGGGCATTAAGGACATCCGTACCAAGTGCCTCCGGTCCAATAACCCCAACAACGTTGTCGCCGCTGCCTTCCAGGGCCTGCGTGAGATGCGCGGTCCCGAGGAGGTTGCCCGCATCCGCGGCAAGAGCGTCGAAGAGATCGTGGGTTAAGGAGGCGCAAAACATGGCAAACTTAAATATTAAGCTCGTTAAGAGCCTGAACGGCCGCCTGGAAAAGCAGGTTGCCACAGCACATTCCCTGGGCTTGCGGAAGATTGGCGACGTCACCGTGCAGCCCGACAACGACCAGACCCGCGGCAAGATCGCCAAGATCGGCTATATGCTGCAGGTTACCGAAGTGAACTAAGGAGGCGCCATTATGAAATTGAGCGAACTGTCTCCCGCCGAGGGCTCTGTCCGCCAGGCGTACCGGAAAGGCCGGGGCTCCGGCTCCGGCAACGGCAAGACCGGCGGCCGCGGCCACAAGGGCCAGAAGGCCCGCTCCGGCGGCAAGATCCGCATTGGTTTCGAGGGCGGCCAGATGCCCCTGGCCCGCCGTGTACCCAAGCGCGGCTTCAACAACATCTTCGCCAAGCCCCTGGAGATCGTGAATCTCAGCGCCCTCAACGCCTTTGCGGACGGCGAGACCGTTACCGCCCAGGCGCTGCTGGACAAGGGGATTCTCTCCAAGTGCGAATACGGCTACAAGGTGCTGGGCAACGGCAAGGTGACCAGAAAGGTCACAGTTCAGGCTTCCGCTTTCTCCGCTTCTGCCAAGGAGGCTATCGAGGCGGCTGGCGGGAAGGCCGAGGTGATGTAAGGTGATTCAAACCATTCGTAAGGCGTGGGGCATCCCCGAGCTGCGGAAGAAGCTGATCTTCACCGTGCTTATCCTGCTGATCTTCCGGATCGGCAACGCCATTACGGTTCCCTACGTCAACGTCACAGCCCTGAAAGCCCAGCTGGACTCCATGGGCACCACCATCTTTGGACTGCTGAACGTCATGTCCGGCGGCGCCTTTGCCACCGCCACGGTGTTTGCCCTGGGCGTGCAGCCCTATATCAACAGCTCCATCATCATCCAGCTGCTCACCGTGGCCATTCCGGCCCTGGAGCGGCTGGCCCGGGACGGCGGCGAGGAGGGCAAGAAGAAGATCCAGTCCATCACCCGCTATACCACGGTGGGTATCGCCGTTTTGCAGGCCTTTGGCTACTATATGATGATGAAGAACTACAACCTGCTGGCCCCGGGCGCCACGGGCATCTGGCCCGCCCTGGTCATTATGGTCAGCATGATTGCAGGCTCTTCCTTCGTTATGTGGATGGGCGAGCAGGTTACGGAGTTCGGCGTGGGCAACGGCGTCTCCATCATCCTGTTTGCGGGCATTATCTCCCGTGTGCCCAACATGATCGGCAGCATGATCGACGGTGTGCGGACTTATAACGGCATCGGCAGCGGCGCAACCACCATGGACAGCCTGACCAGTGCCGGCTACAGCCAGCAGCAGGCTCAGAGCATTCTGAACAGCGCCATGCCCGTGTGGGGGGCCATCCTCCTGGTTGTGGGCATTCTGGCCCTGGTGGTCTTCATTGTGTTCATCAACGACGCCGAGCGCCGCATTCCCGTGCAGTACGCCAAGCGCCAGGTGGGCCGGAAGATGTACGGCGGCCAGAGCAGCAATCTGCCTATGAAAGTGGGCATGGCCGGCGTTCTGCCCGTCATCTTCGCCCAGAGCATCGCATCCCTGCCCATCACCGTCTGGAGCTTTATCGGCGTTCCGGAGGAGGGCACGGTGTCCCGGGCCATCTACAACGCCATTGACGCCCGGTCCTTTGTCTATATCGTGGTGTATTTCATCATGATTATCGGCTTTAGCTATTTCTATGCCAGCATTCAGTTCAACCCCGTTGAGATCGCCAACAACCTGAAAAAGCAGGGCGGTTTTATCCCGGGCTTCCGTCCCGGCAAGCCCACGGTGGAGTTTATCAAGCGGGTGCTGAATAAGATCACCCTTTTCGGCGCCATCTATCTGGCCATTGTGGCCATCTGCCCGATTCTGGTGAGTAAGGTTGTGGGCAACGGCTCCGTCGCCATCGGCGGCACCTCCGTCATCATCGTGGTGGGCGTTGCGCTGGAAACGGTAAAGGCCCTGGAGTCCCAGATGCTGATGCGTCAGTACAAGGGCTTCCTGGAGTAAGAGAGGCGTTTCAAATGAGATTGATTCTGCTGGGCGCTCCTGGCGCCGGAAAAGGAACACAGGCCGAAAGGCTGTGCAAAACCCTGGATATCCCCACGATTTCCACCGGCAATATCCTCCGTGCCGCCATCAAAAACGGCACCCCCACCGGCCTGAAGGCCAAGAGCTTTATGGACGCGGGCCAGCTGGTCCCCGATGAGGTCATCATCGGCATCATCACCGAGCGGCTGGCGGAGGAGGACTGCAGAGAGGGCTATATTCTGGACGGGGTGCCCCGCACCATCGCCCAGGCCGAGGCCATGGAGCGTGCCGGAATCGTATTTGACGCCGTTGTCTCCATTGAGATCGCCGACGAGGCGATTATGGAGCGCATGAGCGGACGCCGTGTCTGCGAGAGCTGCGGGGCCAGCTACCACGTGGTGGCTGTGCCCCCCAGGCAGGAGGGCGTGTGCGACAGCTGCGGCGGCCAGCTGGTGCAGCGAAAAGATGATGCCCCCGAGACGGTTCAGCGCCGGCTCGAGGTCTATCATAAGGAGACCGAGCCCCTGAAGGCGTTTTACAAAGAGCGCGGTCTCCTGCGGCCTGTGGAGAACCAGTCCTCTGTAGAGGCAACCTCCCAGGCGATTCTCCGCGCGCTGGGGAGATGAGCGGTATGATCGTCCTCAAATCTCAGCATGAGATCGAACTGATGCGCCGGGCCGGAAAAATTACCGCGGCTGCCCGTGCCTTGGCAGGGGAAATGGTAAGGCCCGGCGTAACAACCCATGAGATCGACAGCGCGGTGGAACAGTTTATCCGTAAACAGGGCGCGGTTCCGTCCTTCCTCCACTACAACGGTTTTCCCGCCAGCGCCTGTATCAGCGTCAACGATGAGATCATCCACGGCATTCCCGGCAAGCGGGTGCTGGCGGAGGGCGACATCGTGAGTATTGATGTGGGCGCGTACATTGGGGGATTTCACGGCGACTGCGCGGCGACCTTTGCCTGCGGCAGGATTTCCCGGGAGGCTCAGGACCTGATCGATGTGACCAGGCAGAGCTTTTTCGAGGGGATCCAATACGCCAGAGAGGGGCGCCGGCTCCAGGACATATCCGCGGCGGTCCAGCAGTATGTGGAGAGCCATGGGTGCAGCGTTGTCCGGGAGTATGTGGGCCACGGCGTGGGCGCCAGGATGCACGAGCCGCCGGAGATCCCCAACTACGGCCATCCCGGCCGGGGTCCCCGGCTGCTGCGGGGCATGACCCTTGCAATCGAACCCATGGTGAACGCCGGCTCCGCCGCCATCCAGGTCATGCCCGACGGGTGGACCGTAAAGACCGCGGACGGAAAGTGGGCGGCCCACTATGAGAATACGGTCCTGATTACCGACGGGGAGCCCGAGATTTTAACGGCTCCCGCCATTTGAGGGTAAGAAGAAGCGTATGGAAATTGCAAAATCAAACATCGTCCGATCCGACGCCGGCAGAGACAGGGGAAAGCTCTTCGTCGTGCTTGCGACAGAGGGGGAATACCTTTTGCTGGCGGACGGAAAGTCCAGAAAGGTGGAGTCGCCCAAGCGCAAAAAGCGCAGACATGTGCTCTTTGTGGCGGAAAACGACACCCGCCTCGCTGAAAAAATCAAGAGCCAAGAGAAGATCACCAACAGTGAACTTCGCAGAACTCTCGCGGGCTACCGCGGGGAAGTTCATCCGGACCAGGAGGGATAACGTTTGGCAAAATCCGATATGATCGAAGTGGAAGGCGTCGTGGTAGAGGCGTTGCCCAACACGACTTTCCAGGTTGACATTGGAAATGGGCACACGATTCTGGCACATATTTCCGGAAAACTCAGAATGAATTTCATCAGGATTCTGCCCGGCGACAAGGTCACAGTGGAGATGTCTCCCTACGACCTGACCCGCGGCCGGATCACCTGGCGCAGCAAGTGAGCGCCGGGCGAACAGACTGACACAAACCGCTGAAAGGAAGGTTTCAAACTATGAAAGTAAGACCGTC